>NZ_JALJRT010000005.1:0-23664 GCF_024519545.1 Serratia sp. Ser99
AGAACAGATACCGTTTTTACTGTAAAACCGTGGCCAATATTACTTGACCACTACAGTTTTATCGGGCGTGTTCGTTATTTCCCTGTCCCGAATCAGGCTGGTAGAGGTAATACCGGATACAACTTTTGAGATCGATAGCGCACTCATTTCGCTGATTGAACAATCTGACTTTATGGAAGCGTTACCCCACATGAACATTATTTATCAAATAATGGATTACGGGGCAAAACAACCTAATAATCGAAATTAAAATAACAACATATTATTAGTGATGATTAAATCACATTAACATGATAAGTGAGAAAGTTATGATTATCGATAGAGAATACGCACTTGTAGATACGACAGCAAGACTTAACACTGACCTGCGTAACTTTGAAAAAGAAATAAACAGAGCCGCCAGCGTAACTTTTGGCAATGACCTGACGGACATAAGCATTTATCAGTTCAGTTTTATCATCAGCATCAGGACAGACGGTGAAAAGATAAAGCACGGTCTTCTTGTTAACTTTGGTAAAAACATAGCAAGACAGGTTTCATCTCTTTGTGCATCCGCAATGCGATTCTATCCGAATGAAAAACACAAGCAGAGCCGTCAGCTTTTCAGATGCATAAATAACGTAACCGACACAGAAAACGACCCACTTTAAAATTTGCCATTATAAGAACGACCAGTCAATGTAATCTATTTGACTGGTCTATTTTGCAATCTAAAATGTCAATTATCATATCTACTTATAAATTATAGACAAAAGAAACCATCAAGAAGGTATATCCAAAGATAAAACGCCAATTCCTTTTGAGAATGAAAATGATATTTCTGTTACGCCTGAATTTCTTTATTTTACCTAACCGATGAATAAGCATCTCTCTTTCTTTTTCAGGAATATTATCTTTCATGATCTTTCCTAAAATCACCTTCTCTGACTTAACAAATGAATACTTTCGCTGAAGAACTTTGAGCTTACCAGTAAAAAATAAAATTGTAAGAATGAATGCCAACATTTGGAATAAGTGGTTAGGTATCCCCCAGCAACCAATAGTTGTAAGTAATAACCATTCTGCCACAGAGTCTTTTTGTAGATTCCTCCACCATTGATTCATATCTCTGGCGTAAAATCTTATCTCTTTTTTAATGCTGTAGTAATCACTGCCTTTAATTTCCATTTAATTACATCACCAATTAAAATTATTCAGTCGGTTCATGCAGGTCTTTTATTAGCTCCTCAGCATCAAAACCATCTAAATACTCTCTTCGAAGCTTTAGTTTATTAAGCAAATAATTATTAGACAACTCGAACTCTGAGAATATAGTACCCCAAGTTTTAACATATCCTTTTATACGGCCATTTTTCACATCAAATACTAAGCCTGGTTCATTTCGTGCTTCAGCAGTTTCTAACGCAGCACCAATTTCAAAATCAGAGCTGGATATTTTTCTGCCAACAAGAATCAACTCAAACCTCATATTTTCCATCGAAAAACCAGGGTGTTGAAGGATTATTTTTGCGTAATCTTTCAACTGCTTAAGATGTTTTTCATTTAAAGAAATACTCGGTTTTTTTATCTCTATAATCGTACATTGGAAGTAGCTTTCACCACGGCCATTAAACTCAACTCGTCGTCTTGCAAGAAAGAGATCTACCTGTCTGCGGACCCCTTCAATATCCAGTCCATCAGCAAGATCATTTTGATCAAAATCATCTGATGTAAGTGTATCTATGCCCTTAACGTGATTTCTCAAATTATAGGCTATTCTTTGAAAATCATCTTCCTCGGCACCTAACATGGTATATTTATTGCCAAATAACCATGTATTATTCTCGATGACAAGTTGTAGATCAGGTGTTTCTCTTACCTTATCATAATGACTTACTACAACTTCCTTTAATTTCTGAACAGCAGACTCTCTACGCTGCAAAACTTCAATAGTAGAAACTATATTCTGAAGTGATGTCTTCTCTATTTGAGATTGTAATTCACACAGGCTTTTATGATCTAATTCAAGGATGCTTTCTAACACATCAAAAAGCTCGCTATTTTCATTAGATACTATTAATTTATCGATAAGATGTATAAGAATCTTAGCTTGTTTGGATTTTAAATTTGAGAAGATCGATGGATCAGCATAATAAATACTACTTATTGTGTTTTTTATGGTCTGCATTCTCCATTGAGCATCCACTTCTAAAAGATTAGAATAAGATGGAAAATATCCTTTTTCTTCATACTCAAATATTTTTTCATCCACAAACTCTTTTAAGAAATTATCATAAATTTCCTTTCCTATCTTTTGAATTTCTGATTTCAATTTTCTATATTCATCAGAACTAATACTGACTTTTTTCTCGTCACTAAAGTTCAAACTAGAATCATGAATATCAAAAAGCTCCACCCAATCAGAACGAGTATAGGTGCTAAGATAAAAATTTGGCTTATGGTTAAAACTGCTTAACTCTCGAAAAACAATTCTACCTTGATTATTAACAAGATAATTATATGATTTTTCAACACCAGGCTTACTTACCCAGCGAATAAACAAGACATTAAAGGTGAAATTGTCAAATTCAATATTTTTTTCAATAGACACATTCAGCGGAACGCTGATTTCAACATCATTTAGAAAAAGTTTTCTATTTTTATTTAATGACAGTCGCCAGCCGAAATTATTTTGCAGTTTCTTGATGATAGGATCATTACCAGGCAAATTTTTGGTAAAATGCCGTAAAACAACACATGTTCCATTTTGCAAATTTCTTAAGGATGCATGTTGTTCTGATTCAAGAAGCTCTACAACCTTAAAATCTCGAAGGCTTTCGCTATTTATCGTAATCTTAAAGTCGTGCCCTTGATAACGGGTAAACCAAATTGCTTCCTGGCTAAACAAATGAAAGGATAAGCGTCCCTTACCATGAGCACCTTGTAAATCATCATTTCCTTGTTTAAGGGACTCATTAAATCTTGAAAAATGTTCTTCACATTTATCAATATTAATGCCGGAACCATTATCTAACACCGATACAGATTCCAGCCCTCCAAGATCATTCCGTTTGATTTGGACATCAACTTTACTGGCCCCTGCATCGAATCCATTTGCTACTAGTTCGACAACAGCCTGCGAAGGTTCATCCTTCCAGCGAGTAAAAAGCTTCTTGATACCAGCATGAGTAATGTTTGTTGTACCGACAAACTCTCTTTTGCTCATGGGTAGTGTCCGTCCTTGAAGGTTTAGAGAACATACAATTCTAATGCCCGAAAGTTTATCATAATTCTTACGATCAAAAAGTACCCTTCACTTCATACATTGAAAAGGTAGCATCTTGGTAGAACCATCACAGTAGAAGTTCAGACATAAGCATGGCCAATCGTTTAGAAACATACTAGCATGTGGCCGTTTTTGACCCAGAAGTAAGGGGCTTAGATAAAAACTAGCCACTTTGGCACTTTGTCTTGCTGCTTTTCACAGCAGTTTTAAAGGGATTGAAAATCCCCGTGTCCTTGGTTCGATTCCGAGTCCGGGCACCATCTTTAGAAGAACCCGCCTATGGCGGGTTTTTTGCTTTCTGGGGTAGGACTCTTCATCGAACACGTTCGATTATTCGGCCAAAGGCCTCACCCTGCGGGCCAACGCTAAAGCGTTGTTCAATCCGGTGCAAACACCGGTTGTCCGAGTCCGGCACCCTATTTAGAAGAACCCGCCTATGGCGGGTTTTTTGCTTCCCAACATAAATGCTAATATCCCCTTTTATTGATTAACAGAATCCAGCATGCCATCGTCTTATCGTCGCTGTCTCACCCTTGTTACGCTGATTATCGGCGTTGGCTCCCCCATGCTGGCGCAGGCCAGGCCCGATTTGGAACGTAAAATCGGCACAACCCTGGTCGATTCAAAATCACCTGATTATCAATTCAGCGATCTGCGCTTCACTTCGGCGGACGGTCAGCGCCGTTATCGTGTCCGCATAATAAAACCGCGCATTGCTCCGCCCTTGGGCGGCTATCCGGTTATCTACTTCCTGGACGGCAACGCAGTATTGATGGAGTTGAACGCCCAGTTGCTGGCTCAGCTTGCCGTACAAAAACAGCCGCCGGTTCTGGTGCTACTCAGCTATGACAACGATCTGCGTATCGACTCCAGAGGCCGTAGTTACGACTACACACCGGCTTCGCAACAAGGTTCAGGAAAGCAGCCCCATGGCGGTGCAGACGCTTTCCTTAAACTGATCGACACCCAGATTAAGCCTGCAGTTGCCGCTCAGGTCACCGTTAACCCGCAGCAGCAAACGCTGTGGGGGCACTCTTATGGTGGCCTTTTCGTTCTTCATACTCTGTTAACCCAATCTGCTACTTTCCAGAATTACATCGCGGTGGAACCTTCGCTGTGGTGGGGGAAAGGCTTTATCCTGCAAGAAGCGCAACGTGTTATGGATAAGCATCCATCTTTGTCCGCCCATTTGCAGTTGTGGATCGGCGGTGCGGAGAAAATACGTGAAGCCCCGCCAATTATCAGGCAGAGTCAGCTACCCGCAGATGCGGCTCATGGCCTGGCCACACAGCTGGCGACACTTGACGGACTTAAGGTTGACTATCGGGAATGGCCCGGCTTAGACCATGGGGCAATGTTAGGTGCGGCCATACCGCCGGCTTTGGAAGGCATAGCCAAAGGCGAGGCGGCGGATAAATAAGGGTTTAAAAGCGGGTTCCGGGAAAAGGCTGTACGCGGCGGCTCCCCTTTGGCAAGTTAACTTGCTCTACCGGTGGAGCCTGAATAGCTAATGTATTTCCTGGATGGGGCCCTGGTGAGGCACAATAGGAATAGATAGACTGAGCAGGACCAAAGGCTATTTATTACCGCGTATTACGTTATTTTCTGGCCCTGTCGCAGCTAATATAGCCCCTTGGGTACGTGACGGGAACGGGTGAAAACCACCCTTGTAATACATTATGAAAAGTGATAGTTAAACCGGTTGGAGAAACCTCCGTTTGATTGCGATGCCTAATAATTATCACAGGGAATTATATTATAACGATGAATATCAATATTACCGACCAACCGAACCCGAAAGACGAAGAGTTTGTGATTGACAGTCTTTGGGCCCACAACGCCAAAATTGAACCCGTCGATATCCACCCCTTATTCCTGACCGTCACCGATGACGAGGGTAAAATCGTTGCCGGACTGGTTGCCAGAACCTGGTGGGGCGGGCTTGAGGTGCAGTATCTTTGGGTCAGCGACCAATACCGTAAAAGCGGTTATGGCCGTCAACTGATGGTACAGGCCGAAGAAGAGGCCAAGAAACGCGGTTGCCACATGGCCTATGTCGATACTTTCGATTTTCAGGCCCGCGGCTTTTATGAAAAATTGGGCTATCAGGTTTACGGCAACTTAGGCGACTATGCCAAACAGCATACGCGTCACTACCTGGCGAAAAAGATTTAACCCAATTCCAGTCGGTGAGGTCAGAATGGATTCGCCCGATAAAAGTAATGAATTCTATTTGAAAGGCCTGATTGCCATGATGGAGCACTTAAGTGAGCCATGGGGCATCAAAGACCTGGCATCCCGTCATCTTTACATGAACAGGGCCGCCTACCTCTATACCAATACGCCATTAAATTTTGATATAGCCGGTAAGCGAGACGACGAGTTCCCCGCCGACTGGGCCGAATCTGCAGCCGATTTTGTTGAACATGACAAAATGACCGAGATCTCGCGGGATCGGGTTGCCGTGATAGAAACACATTATTGGTACGGGAAAGACAGCCTGACACCGTTTATCAGCGAAAAACTGCCTATCTACAACGACAAGAAAGAAGTCTTCGGGGTAATGTGGAACGCCAAACCGCTTAACACCTTATCCCCGCTTAACTATATCAACCATCAAAAACCCAGCGTACTAACCACAGAAACCAACAGCACCATTTTTACCCGGGCTGAGCTGGACGTTATATTTTTAATGCTGCAACGGCTGTCGGTGAAAGAAATCGCCAAAATATATAACATCAGCAATAAGACCATAGAAAATAGAATATATAACATTTATCAAAAATCTGATGTCCACACACAGCAGCAGTTTGAGGAATTTTGCAAATATGCTCAGCTGGACAGCTACATTCCCGATCGCCTGATAGCTAAAGGCATCCAGTTTATTTAAATAGCAAGGAATACCTCACCGTGATCAAAATCGAAGACTATCCGTTAACCCGGGTACCTCAGGATAAAAGAGTCTCGTTTTTAAGCGTAGCCATAGTGCATATGGGCATGCTGACCGCGCTCGATCAGTTTATGCTCGGGGCCGTACTCGGCCACTCCATGACGCTGCTCGATGCATTTACCGCTATTTTCATCGGCAGCCTGATCTTTGGCGTGGTGACCTATGGCCTGGGCCTGGCGGGCATGCGCGAAGGGATCTCCGGCAGCCTGTTGGCCCGTTGGTGCGGCTTTGGTCGACTCGGATCGGTGTTGATCGGGGTGGTAGTGGCCGTCAGCCTGCTGGGCTGGTTTGGCATTCAAAACGCCATCTTCGCCAAGTCGCTGGATTTCGCGTTGGGGAACAAGCTGGGCTTTGGTCTGGCGGCCGGTCTGTCCGGCACCCTGCTGACCATTCTGGTGGCGTTCGGCTTCAAAGCCTTGCGTATCGCCGCCAGGATTGCGGTACCGATGTTTATTATGCTGGTGGCCTATATCTCCATCATCACCCTCACCGGCCACAATCTGCCTGAAATTATCCAATTGGTGCCACCAGGCGAACCGCTGTCGATCAGCGCCGGTATCACTATCGTGGTCGGCGGTGCGATTGTCGCCAGCCTGATGACGCCGGATCTGACGCGCTACTCCAGGAACAGCAAGCATGTCTTTGGCGTCACCATTTTCACCATCATTGCCGGGGAATTCGTGGTTAACGGCCTGGCGATACTGATTGCCAAAACGCTGGGCACGGCGGATGTGGTCACCATCATGTCACAGGTCGCCGGTGGTGCAGGCCTGCTGGTCGTGGTGTTCTCTACCCTCAGGGTTAACGACCTCAACCTGTATTCCTCTTCGCTGGGCATCGTTAACGCCGTCGAAGGCATGACGGGCAAAAGACTGAAGTACACCGCCACCACCCTGGTGATCGGCGTGCTGGGCACCACATTGTCAGTACTGGGGATCCTCGACCGCTTCGTCGACTTCCTGACGGTGCTTGGCGTGGTGTTCCCGCCGATTATCGGCGTCATGCTGGTGGATTATTATCTGCTGCGCACTCACCGCAAAATTCTCGACGAGAGCCGTCGCGAAGGGAAATTGCCGGACCAGACGCCGACTATTGGCTGGGCGGCGATCATCGCCAGTATCGTCGGCAGCATCGTCGGCTTGGTGACCGAGTGGGGCGTGCCGACCATCAACTCTCTGCTGGCTGCCAGCCTGATCTATTGGGTATTTAAGTTGGCCATGAGCCGTTCTCAGAAACCTGCGCCTGCGCAAAGCTGATTGATATCCCTACTCTCCCGCGCTGGGGAGTGGGGATAATCGGAACAGAAAGGGTGTTTGATTAAGTTGTCGCCACCTTTTTTAGGCGCAACAAATTGATATCGGTCGGCTAAAAAGCCGACTGGCATCAATATGAAAGCGGGTTTTTTACTGCGAAGGTAAAACAGAAGACGTAGTGGGGATCCCTGGTGTCGGTAGCTAAAACATCCTTTAATACCCAGAGAATGGAAACGCCTCCCTCCCCGAGCTTTTTATTATAGAAGTTGTCAGACAATCGTTTATTAACCGTTTTGACCGTCAAGAAACACTTCAGTGTGGATGAACAGTAGCTCACGGAAACCACCGTGGTCAACACAAAAGTAGACACAAAACCCACTTTTGTGTCCACTTCCCCCAGTCTTAAACCTAACCAATTGATTTATATTTAATTACCTTTGTTTTACATTTTACTCATCATGATAAAAGCATCAGCTGGTATGATACGTGAGAGATCAAAGCTCATTTCCAATGATTAATCAGCCGGTTACCGCCACTACCTCAGCGTCAGTTCTGGACAATGTCGGCGCGTGCGATATAGTAATGCCGGCCAGAATATTGTAAGGAATGCTTATGAAGACCACTAACGCGCAGCGCAAAATCAACATCATTAAGAATATTGAATATCTGATGCGCACCCGGGGCGAAACTAAAGCATCCTTCTCTAACCGCACTGGCCTGACGCGTACCACCATCTATAAAATTCTCGACGGTCGGGTTAACAACGTGCAGCAGGCCACCGTCAACCGGATTTCAGATTTCTTTGGCGTTTCCTGTGAAGAGATCGAAGATTATGATCTGGCCAAGCTGGAACTGCTCAATGAAACGCTCTCTACCGAAGGCAATAAAAACCCTTCCGCAGTGCCCGTTATTCCTCAGTCGCGTTTTTTAGCGGTTGCCGGTTGGAAAGTCGGCCAGTTGGTAACTGAGTTCCCTTTGACTTATTTCTTCGGCGATGAGTCAAATATGGTAGCAATGAAAATAGAGACCGAAATAAAAGGTTCATTTATTCCAGGCGAGGTGATTATTATAAAACGCCCGCCGGTGCTGGTTTGCGATTCGCCTTTATTGTATCACTCGGGAAAAAATGGCTTCTTTGTGGTTAACGACAAAGAAGATTACTGCATGGAAAAAAATCATCAGGATACCGTGCAATTCCTGGGTTATATCTTTGGAGAACGGCTATAAATGGAACCGAATCAAAAGTTCAAGCTATTGGGCTTTACCCGGCATGGCACCCTCGCCGCCAATGTCATGATATTGGCCACCGGCAAAACCATCACCATGGGGCTCAATGAGCTGGCCGACAGCGAAATATCGGAAGATCTGAGCCGCCATGAGCTGCAGGCGCTGTACCGCAAAATCTACGGTAACAATCAGCAGCAAACCGCCTATGAGCTCAGCGATCGCCATGAACGATCGTGGTACGCCTACCTGATCATTACCGTCGCACTCAGCGTGATTTATATCTTCTCAACCCTGTGTGGCGTCAAACCGATTCAAATTCCCGCATTGAACCTCATCACTCCCCCGGCGATTTTTATTTACCCCCTCACCTTTATCCTGGTGGATATTCTGAACGAGTTTTACGGGCTGCGACTGGCCAGGCGCACCATCATCATCTCGTTTATGGCAAACCTGATTTTCGTGCTGGGCGTCTGGGTCACCACCTTGGTACCCAGTATTCCGCAGTGGGAGTTCAGCAAGACCTATGACGGCATCGTCCACAGCATCATGGCGGTCCTGGTGGCGTCGTCTGCGGCCTATTTAATCTCCGAGAACGTCAACTCTTACCTGCTGTGCAAAATCAAAGAGCTGACCAACTCCCGCTACCTGTTTGTGCGCGTGATCACCAGCACCGTGGTCGCCTCGGCCATCGACAGCGTGGTGTTTTGCACGCTGGCGTTCTACAACGTTCTGAGCTGGGATATCATCAAGACCATGATCCTGTCACAATTCTTGATCAAGGTGGTCTACGCCCTGGTGGGTGTCGGGCCGATTTACGCCGCTCGCAGCCTGTTTAACCGCTATATCAATACCGATCATGCAAGGAGCAATGAATATGCATATCAAAAAACAAGATAAAATCACCCATCTTGGCGCAAACTCCGATTATCCGGACCAGTACGCTCCCGAATTGCTCGAGGCCCTGCCACGCTCACGCGGTCGGGATCTGATCGGTGTAGATGAACAAAACCTGCCGTTCCGCGGCTTTGATCTGTGGACCGCCTTCGAGCTTTCCTGGCTCAACGCCAAAGGCAAGCCGGTGGTGGGCATTGGTGAATTCACCCTGCCCCATTCTTCCACCAACCTGATCGAGTCCAAATCATTCAAACTTTATCTCAACAGCTTTAACCAGACGCGCTTCGACAGCGTGGAACAGGTGAGTGCCGCGATGCAAAAAGACCTGTCGCAAGCGGCAAACGGCCAGGTTGGGGTTAAGCTCTATCCGGGTCTGGACGGATATTCGCCGCAGATCGATAGCCTGCCGGGCATCAATATCGACGATCTGGATATTGCCGTCGATGATTTCGACTTTAAGCCGGAATATCTGCACGGTGCAGCAGACCAACAAGGGGACATCGTGACCGAAACCCTGTCGTCCAACCTGCTGAAATCCAACTGTCTGGTCACCAACCAGCCGGACTGGGGCAGCGTGGTGATCCACTATCAGGGCCGGAAAATCGATCGCGAGCGCCTGCTGCGCTACCTGATCTCCTTCCGCCAGCATAACGAGTTCCACGAGCAGTGCGTCGAGCGCATTTTCAACGACATCAAGCAAAGCTGCCAACCGGAAAAGCTCAGCGTTTTTGCCCGCTATACCCGCCGCGGCGGCCTGGACATCAACCCGTTCCGCAGCGACTTCGAAACGGCGCCAACCCTCGGTCGTCTGATCCGACAATAAGCTTCCCCATCAATGCCCCCATGCGGGGCATTATTTTTCCCCTGTTCATCTCCTTGTTATTTTTCGCTATTACCGTCGTTAGCAACTATCTTCAAAGCAAACCTCAGGGAGTTTAACGACGCATGCCTGACTTTTCGCGCAGAGAAATACTGCGGGCTGCCGCCATCGGATCGGCTTTTTCACTGTTACCCGCGTCGATCCGCAAAGCCTTGGCGATCCCAGCCAATAACCGCACCGGCACCATCAACGATGTCGAACACGTGGTGATCCTGATGCAGGAAAACCGTTCCTTCGACCATTACTTCGGCACGCTGCCCGGCGTACGCGGCTTTAGCGATCGCATAACCATTCCTTTGCCCGACAACCGTCACGTCTGGCAACAGCAAGGGGAAGATCGACTGGTGCTGCCTTACCATCTGGACAGCAAACGTGGCAATGCCCAGCGGGTGAGCGGCACGCCGCACTCGTGGGTGGATGAGCAATCGGCCTGGGACAGCGGCCGCATGAGTGCCTGGCCAACCTACAAAACGCCGACCTCGATGGGTTATTACCGTCGGCATGAGCTGCCCTTCCAGTTTGCCCTGGCCGAAACCTTCACCCTGTGCGACGCCTATCATTGCTCGATCCACGCCGGCACTAACACCAATCGCTTGTTCCACTGGACCGGCACTAACGGCCCGACGGCAGCCGAGGTCGCCGTAGTGGTCAACGAATGGGACAGCCCAGGCCCACCCGACGTTGGCTACCAATGGCAAACCTATCCCGAACGGCTGGAAGCCAGCGGCGTCAGTTGGAAGGTCTACCAGTTTTTACCGGATAACTTCACCGACAACCCTTTGGCGGGGTTCCGTCAGTACCGTGCGGCCAGCGTGAAAGTGGGCAATCCGGCGCAGCCATCGAAGGACTTTACTGCCTTTGTCCCCTACCGCGACAAGCTGAACGCCGAAGCGCCGTTATACAAAGGCAATGGCAATACGCTGCCGGCGGCGGACGGCAACGATTTAGAGGCCATGTTGGCCGGTTTCCGCGCCGACGTGCAGCAAGGCAAATTGCCGCAGGTAAGCTGGATCATCGCTCCGGCGGCCTACTCGGAACACCCAGGGCCTTCCAGCCCGGTGCAGGGTGGGTGGTTTACCCAGGAGATCCTCAATGCGCTGACGGAGAATCCCGAGGTGTGGAGTAAAACCGTGCTGCTGGTCAATTACGACGAGAACGACGGCTTCTTCGATCATATGCCGTCGCCCTCCGCACCGTCACTGCGTGAAGATGGCACCTTCGCCGGTAAATCGACGGTGCCGTTCGACAGTGAAATCTTTCAGCATGTCGCCCCGCCAGGCTCACAGGAACAACCGCCGCCGGACGGCCGCATCTATGGCCCCGGCCCGCGTGTGCCCATGCTGGTGCTATCGCCCTGGAGCCGCGGTGGCTGGGTTAATTCACAAGTGTTCGACCACACTTCAGTGCTGCAATTTCTCGAGAAGCGCTTCCAGGTACACGAACCCAATATCAGCGCCTGGCGACGCGCGGTATGTGGCGATCTCACTTCGGCCTTCAACTTTGTCGATCCCAACGGGGAAACCTTGCCCAATCTACCCGCCACCAGCCGCCATTCCGCCGACAGCCTGCGCCAGCGGCAGGAGCAATTGCCGCAGGTGCCTCTGCCAGCAGCAGACAAGCAAAAGTTGCCGCATCAGGCACGGCTGGCACGCCCTTCACGCGCCCTGCCTTACCAATTGCATGTTGAAGAAACTCTCTCCCCCGACCAGCAATTACTGACGCTCAACCTGTACAACACCGGGGCGCAGGGGGTGGTATTTCACGTTTACGACCGGTTGGATTTGAACCAGATCCCACGGCGCTATACCGTCGAGGCCGGCAAAGCGCTCAGCGACAACTGGCCCGTGACGAACCAGTATCACCTGTGGCTGCTGGGCCCGAACGGCTTTCATCGTGAACTGCGCGGCGCCACTGGGCAACCGCAGCCGCAAGTCCGCCTGACGCCGCAAGGCGACCACTTGTCATTAACCCTCACTAACCCCACCCGCCAGGCTATAACCGTGACTATCGCCCGCTGCCCTTATACGCAAAACGGCCCCTGGTCGATTGAGCTGCCGGCAGGAGAGCGCCACCAGCAGGCCTTTGACGCCAGGGCCAGCGGAGGTTGGTACGATATTTCACTGCAGGCTTCTGACGGTTGGCAACGCCGCATGGCCGGGCGGCTAGAGAACGGCGAGCACAGCGTCAGCGATCCGCTAATGGGCAAAGCCTAAGATATCCGCACGGGGGTGTTCAAAAAGCGAAAGGATATGGATTATCATTAGCCTCTTTATTCAACACCCCATGCCCAAGGATCTCCATGCCTGCCGTTCTTATTGCCAAAGCCAGCCGTTGGCTGGCCGCCTGCGCCCTGCTGATGGTCAGCGCCGTACAGGCCGCACCGATCGTCGTCACCGATGTCGCGGGTCGAGAAGTCACCCTGCAGCAGCCCGCTCAACGGGTGATCCTGGCCGATGCCCGCGCGCTGCTGGCACTGAATATCCTGCATCCGCAGGAGCCGTTGAAAAATATCATCGCCTGGGATAACTCGCTGAAGGTGAAGGCACCGGATCTGGTGGAGGCCTACGCGAAAAAATTCCCGCAGGTGATGCAGATCCCCACCTTCGATAACCCTTACGTCAGCGATTTCAGCGTAGAAAGCGCCGTTGTCCGTAAGCCGGATCTGATCATTTTCGACATCGGCCTGCTGAGCAAGCTGAAGGACAGCGGCGTGCTGGCCCAGTTGGAAAAAATCGGCATCCCGGTACTGATTATCGACTTCCGTCAGCAGCCGCTGACCAACACCGTCGCCAGCATGCAACTGTTGGGCAAGGTGTTTGACGAACAGCAAAATGCCGACGCCTTTATCCAGCTCTACCAGCAACGTCTGGATCTGGTACGCCAGCGGGTGGCTACGCTGAAGCCGGAACAGCGCCCCAGCGTGTTTATCGAACGCAGCGCCGGCATGAAAGGCGAGCAGTGCTGCAACACCTTCGGCAAGGGCAGCTTTGGCCAGTTTATCGATACCGCCGGCGGCAACAACATCGGCAGCAAACTGTTCCCGGAAATGGGCGGTGAGGTGAACGTGGAACAGATGATCGCCAGCAACCCGGATTTCTATCTGATGACCGGCGCCGACTGGAGCCGCGGTCATAAAGGTACATTGGCGGTTCCCTTGGGCTATGCCACCGATACCGCCACCACAGAGAAAAAGCTGGCGGTACTGATGAACCGCACCGGCCTCAACGTGCTGAAGGCGGTAAAGGAAAAACGCGTGATGGCGATTTACCACCAGTTCTATGACACGCCGCTGAATTTTATTGCGGTCGAGGCCATCGCTAAATTCCTGCACCCGGACTTATTTAAAGATATTGATCCACAAGCGGATATTGAAATGGTGCACCATAAATTCACCGCGCTGGATTACAGCGGCGTGTTTTGGGTCATCGCAAAATAATCCCCCGCTCGGGGCCCGCCGGCCGGGCTCCGACACCTTTCCCCGCCACTTGCTTACCGGTTGAATTATTCCGCAACAAAGCTATTTACTTGCCAATAATTATCATTAAGATTGTCATTTCTAAAAAAACACATCCGGGTTCGAAACTTTTAAGGCATTATTATGTCAATTCTTTTTCGTCTTTCGCTGTTGGCGGCTTCCGTTGCCATGGCGCTGCCAGTCCTTGCTGCTGATAATAAATCTCAAAATGATGCGCCTGCCGACACTATTACCGTCGTCGGCAACTGGCTGGATAACCCGGATACCAGTTCGGTGTTGCTCAACCACCCCGGCGCACGTTCCATCGTGACCGAACAACAAATGCATGAACAAGGCGACCAGACCATTGCCGATACCCTGCGCGGCGTGCCTGGCGTACAGGTGCGCGACAGCAACGGTACCGGCGGCAGCGATATTTCACTCAACGTCGGCGTACGTGGCCTGACTTCTCGTCTTTCACCTCGCTCCACCATTTTGATGGACGGCGTCCCCTTGGCGGTCGCGCCTTACGGCCAGCCACAGCTGTCGATGGCACCGCTGTCGATTGGCAGCCTGCAATCGGTTGACGTGGTGCGCGGCGGTGGCGCGGTCCGTTACGGACCGCAAAACGTCGGCGGCGTGATTAACTTCGTCACCAAGGACATCCCGAAAACCTTCGGTGGCGCGGCCAGCGTCCAGACCCAAGGGGCCAGCCACGGCGGCCTGAAAACCCTGACCAGCACCTCGCTCGGCGGCACCGCCGACAACGGTTTCGGTGCAGAGCTGCTGTATTCCGGCCTGCACGGCCAGGGCTATCGCGACAACAACGACAATACCGACATCGACGATTTCATGCTGAAAACGCGCTATGCGTTTACCGATCGCGATGAGTTACTGGCCAATTTCCACTATTACGACGCAAAATCCGGCATGCCGGGCGGGCTGAGCAGCGCGCAGTATGCGCAAAATCCGTTCCAGTCGACCCGTCCGTGGGACCAGTTCGAAGGCCGCCGCAAGGACATGTCGTTCAAATATAAGCACCAGGAAGACGACAAGCAGTTCGAAGTGCTGACGTATTTCACCGACAGCTATCGCGGCAGCAGCATCGAATCGGAAGGCACCGGTAAAAACGCCGGGATGAAGCGTATGGTGTCTTACCCACGCCACTACTCCACTTGGGCAATTGAACCCAGCTACTCGCAGGTCTTCCGTTTCTGGGACATGGCGCACGAGATCACCCTCGGTTACCGCTACCTGAACGAAACCATGGATGAAAAAGCGTCCCGTTCTGCCTGGTACAACCCGGCAGATATCGGTTCTACGCCGGAAACGCCGGATTACTATCAGCACACCTCCGGCGGCACCGCAGCCCACGCACTCTACATTGACGACACCATTAACGTCGGCAACTGGACGGTTACGCCGGGCCTGCGCTATGAAAGCATCCGCACCCATGTGGACGATTCGTTCAACAACATCAGCCGCGAGAAGAGCTACAGCGAACCGCTGCCGTCACTGAACGTTATGTACCACATGTCCGACGCCTGGAAGCTGTTCGCCAATGCCAACACCTCGTTCGGCAGCATGCAATACTTCCAACTGACCAAGGGCGGCAACGGCAACCAACCCGCGCCGGGCCTGACGGCGGAAAAAGCCCATACCTATGAATTCGGTACCCGTTATGACGACACCATCGTCAAAGCCGAGGCCACGCTGTTCTATATCGATTTCGATAACCAGCTGCAGTACATCAGCAACGACGTCGGCTGGACCAACATGGGCGCCACCAAGCACAAGGGTATCGAGCTGGCGCTCAGCTACGATCTCAGCGAACTGAACCGCGCGCTGGATGGCGTAAGCGTCTATACCAGCTACACCTATACCAAAGCCAGCACCGACAAGGGCGACTTCGCCGGTAAGGATTTGCCGTTCTATTCACGCCAGGTGTATACCGTCGGCACCCGCTACGCCACCGGCAGTTGGGTGTGGAATCTGGACAGCTATGCCCAGTCCAAGCAGCACTCGCCGGGCACCGGGCCGGATTACGTCACGCAGGAAAGCGCCGACGGCCAGTTTGGCAACATCGCCGGGTATATGGTGTGGAATATGCGTGGTGAGTATAACTTCGGGCCGCAGCTGTCGAATCTGACGCTGGGTGCCGGGGTGAAAAACCTGTTCGATCAGCGCTACTTCACCCGCTCCAACGACAACAACTTCGGCAAGTACGTCGGTGAACCGCGCACCTTCTTCGTGCAGGGTTCCGTGGCGTTCTAAGCATCAGCGCCCTCTTCGGGGGGCGCTGCTCTCAGCGACAGTGCAGACGAAACAGGCGCGCCAGGTGTGCGCCCATCGGCGTCAGCGTGGTGTCCTTACGCTGAATCAGATAAAACGTCGCCTTTGGCAAGCTTTCTTCCAGCGCCAGCGGCACCAGATGCTTACCCAGTATTGGGTCAGAGATCACATCTACCGATAAAATACTGACGAAATCACTTTGCGCCACCAGGCTGGTGCAGGCCATAAATGTCTCACAGGTCACGCTGATTGACGGCGCCATTCCCAAATCCCCGAACAGATCGTGCAGCAGGCGATAGTAGCTGCCTTTGGGCGTCGGCATGGTCCAGTCGCAGTGCTGCAGCTGTTTCAGGGACGTCGCTCCTTCCATCGGATGCCCCTTGCGCACCACCACCTTGTACTCTTTTTCCATCAGCCGTTCGTACTGTAATTCATTGTCCAGGCTGCTGGGGTAATAAGTATTGACGGTAAAATCCAGCTCGCCCTGGCGCAGCTCCGGGATCATCGATACCAGCTGTCCTTCGACAATCCGTACTTTGACCTTCGGGTATTCACGATGAAACTGGGTGATAACCTGCGGCATGACGGTGCGTGCAATGCTGCCGCCTACGCCGATATTCACCGAACCACCCGCCAGCCCCAGCCGTTGCTGAATATCCTCCTGCGCCACCCGCAGCTCTTCGAGGATCAGGCTGGCATGCTGGAAAAAGTTATCGCCGCAGTCGGTCAGCACCACACCCTGGCTGCGGCGAATAAACAGCTTAGCCCCCAGCACCTGCTCCAACTCCTGAATCGACTTGGTTAACGCAGGCTGGGAAAGGCGTGAAGTGCGGCTGGCGGCGCGGATGCTGCCCTGGCGACTGACTTCTACAAACGCACGTAATTGGTGCAATTTTATTGAGGCTGGCATAGGCAAATGGCGATAACCGTTGTTTATCAATAGCAAGATATTGGCATCTTATTTAGCCTGATTCCATTGTGTACATTCGAAAAAAACAGAATATATAACCAAATTCTTATTTCGCTTAATTAAGCGCATTTTCTGCGCCGATAAGCGCTATTCACGGCAGTTAGTCACTAAATACGTCTTTTTTTTCATTAAATAGCTTCACCGTCTGATTTGGTTCAGCGCACCACTGCTGCCCGGCATTTACCTGGGCGCGATAACTTATGAGATATCAAAATGAATAATCCGCTTTCGATGTTGGTGACCGATCTGTACCCGCAGCTGCAGGCCTGGCGGCGTGACTTTCACCGCTACGCCGAGTCCGGCTGGTTTGAATTCCGCACCGCTACCCTGGTGGCGGAAGAGCTGGATCGGCTGGGCTACCGCCTGCAACTGGGTCGTGAAGTGATTAACGCCGACGCCCGCATGGGGTTACCGTCGGCCGAGGCTCTGCAGGTTCAGGAGCAGCGCGCCCGCGAACAGGGTGCGCTGGAAAAATGGCTGCCACATTTTTCCGGCGGCTTCGCCGGTATTGTCGCCACGTTGGATACCGGCCGTCCCGGGCCGGTGATCGCCTATCGCGTTGACATGGACGCGCTCGATCTCAACGAAAAGCTGCAGCCGGATCACCTGCCGTTTCGCGAAGGTTTTGCCTCCTGCAACAGCGGCATGATGCATGCATGCGGTCACGATGGCCACACCACCATCGGCCTGGGACTGGCACACGTTTTCAAAAGCCTGGAGCCTCAGCTCAACGGCACCATCAAACTGATTTTCCAACCGGCGGAGGAAGGCACCCGCGGCGCAAAATCCATGGTGGAAGCCGGCGTAGTGGACGACGTTGATTTCTTCACTGCGGTGCATATCGGCACCGGCGTACCGGCCGGCGAACTGGTGTGCGGCAGCGACAGCTTTATGGCGACCAGCAAACTCGACGTCACCTACCGTGGCGTGGCCGCCCATGCGGGGGCCAAACCGGAAGATGGCCGCAATGCGCTGCTGGCGGCGGCACAGGCCACGCTGGGGCTGTACGCCATTCCACGCCACAGCGAAGGCAGCTCGCGCATCAACGTCGGTGTGCTGCAGGCAGGGACCGGTCGGAATGTGATCGCCGACCACGCATTCATGAAAGTAGAAACTCGCGGCGCCACCAATGCCATCAACGAATTTGTCTACCAGCAGGCGCTGAACGTGATTGAAGGCGCGGCAAAAATACACGGCGTTGAGTGCGATATCGCACTGATGGGCGCGGCACAGAGCAGCAAACCGACCCAACCGTGGGTGGACTACATTCACCGACAGGCGCAGGGCATTGCCGAACTGAGTTCGGTGGTCGACCGCCGCGAGCAGGCCGCCGGTTCAGAAGACGCAACCTACATGATGGAACGGGTGAAATCGCACGGCGGGCAGGCCTCGTACGTAATCTTCGGCACCGAGCTGAGCGCGGGGCACCACAATGAGAAGTTTGATTTTAATGAACAGGTCATGGCGGTGGCAGTGAAAACGCTGGCGTCGCTGGCGCTTAACCTGCCTACTTTTGGGAGCCAAGCATGAGCCATCCACAGCTGCTGAAGTTTATCCATCACTACATTGACCAACACCAGCCTCGTTTTAGCGCACTGAGCGACAGCATCTGGGATCACCCGGAAACACGCTTTACCGAAACCTATTCTGCCAATTTGCTGGCCGATGCGCTGGAGCAAGAAGGTTTTACGCTTGAACGCGGCGTCGGCGGCATTGAAACCGCATTTATCGCCAGCTATGGCAGCGGCCAGCCGGTGATCGCCCTGCTGGGCGAGTACGACGCCCTTGCCGGATTAAGCCAACGGTCAGGCTGCGCCACGCCGCAACCGCTGGTCGAAAACGGGAACGGTCACGGCTGTGGTCACAACCTGTTGGGCACCGCCGCATTGGCGGGAGCCTTCGCGGTCAAAGCCTGGATGCAGCAACAGCACCTGACCGGCACCGTGCGTTTCTACGGCTGCCCTGGCGAAGAGGGCGGTTCCGGCAAAACCTTTATGGTACGCGAAGGGCTGTTCGATGACGCCGACGCCGCCCTCACCTGGCACCCCGAAGGCTTCAGCGGCATGTTCAATACCAGCACCCTGGCCAATATTCAGGCGGCGTTTCAGTTCAAGGGGGTCGCCGCGCACGCCGCCAACTCACCCCACCTTGGCCGCAGCGCGCTGGATGCCGTGACACTGATGAACACCGGTGCCAACTTCCTGCGTGAGCACATCGTGCAGGAAGCGCGATTGCACTATGCGGTTACCAATACCGGCGGCAGCTCGCCCAATGTGGTGCAAGCCGACGCCGAAGTGCTGTATCTGATCCGCGCGCCGCAGCTCGATCAAGCGCAGGATATTTACCAGCGAGTGATCAACATTGCCAAGGGTGCGGCGCTAATGACCGATACCCAAATGACGGTACGTTTCGACAAGGCCTGTTCCAACTACGTGCCAAACCGCAGCATGGAGCAGGTGATGTATCGCCACGTCTGTGGCTTCGGTCTGCCGGAGTACAGCGAGGAGGAGCGCAGCTTCGCCACCGAGATCCGCCAAACGCTGAACAAGGACGACCTGCGTAATGCCAAGCTGAATATCGCCCGGACTGGCGGGGCGGCCGGGCGTGAATGGGTGCAAAACCTGGGCGACAAGGTGCTGATGGATGAAGTCGCGCCTTATGTGGCCTCGGAAGATCTGCTGTACGGTTCCACCGACGTCGGCGACGTCAGTTGGGTGACGCCGACCGCTCAGTGCTTCAGCCCGTGCTTTGCGCTCGGCACCCCGCTGCACACCTGGCAACTGGTGGCACAGGGCCGCACCTCTATTGCGCACAAGGGCATGTGCCTGGCGGGCAAGGTGATGGCGGCCACCGCCATCGATCTGTTGAGCGACAGCGCTCTGCTGGCGGAGTGCCGCCGCGAGTTCGAACGCCAACGAACAGAACAGCCGTACAGTTGCCCAATCCCGTCGGGGGTTAAACCTTCGCCGTTAAAATAAAGACAGAACGACACAGGCCCACCCACGGGCCTGTGAAAATAATTATAAATAAATCAAATAATAAAAAATAAACACAACAGGACAAACACAGAGGGTAAGACAATGAGTGAGGCCACAACGTCAGTCAATAAAAGCCCCGGTCGCATTTTTTACTGGGTAGAACGCATCGGGAATAAAATTCCCAATCCTTTTTTACTGTTCGTCTATTTAATCGTTGTTTTAATGCTGTCCACGGCGCTGTTCTCCTGGCTGGACCTAGCGGTGAAGAACCCGGCCACCGGCGAGCTGATCAAGGTGAATAACCTGATGAGCGTAGCGGGCATGCAGTGGATTTTCCCGAACATCATTCATAACTTCAGCAGCTTTGCGCCGCTGGGAGCCATTCTGGCACTGGTCATCGGCGCTGGGCTGGCAGAGAAAGTCGGGCTGTTGCAGGCGCTGATGTATAAAATGGCCTCACGCGTTAGCGCACGCTATGCCAGTTACATGGTGCTGTTTATCGCCTTCTTCAGCCACATTTCATCGGACGCCGCGCTGGTGGTGATGCCGCCGCTCGGCGCACTGATGTTCCTTGCCGTGGGCCGCCATCCCATTGCCGGGCTATTGGCCGCTATCGCCGGGGTCGCTTCCGGCTTTACCGCCAACCTGCTGATCGTCACCACCGACGTGCTGCTGTCCGGTATCAGTACCGAGGCCACCAAAGCGGTAGACGCCGCCGTTCACGTCAGCGTGATCGACAACTGGTACTTTATGGCCACCTCGGTGATCGTGCTGACCATCGCCGGCGCACTGCTGACCGATAAGTTTATTGAACCCAGGTTGCCGGAATGGCGCGGCAGCGCGGAAGATAAAATTGAAGCGCTAACCCCGTTGCAAAACCATGGGCTGATGATGAGCGGCATCGCCGCACTGGTGTTTATCGCGATTATCGCCGCGCTGGTGGTACCGGAAGCCGCCCCGCTGCGCGATCCCAAAACCGGTTCGGTGATCCCCTCGCCGTTCATCAAAGGCATTGTACCGATCATTATCCTGTTCTTTTTCACCGTCGGCATTACCTATGGCGTGGTGACCAAACAGATCCGACGCCCAGACGATATTCCCCACCACCTGATAGAGCCGATGAAGAGCATGGCCGGCTTTATCGTGATGGTGTTTCCGCTGTCGCAGTTCGTGGCGTTCTTTAACTGGAGCAACATGGGCAAGTTTATGGCCATCGGCCTGACCGACATGCTGGAAGCCGCCGGCATGAGCGGCGCACCGGCGTTCCTCGGCCTGATGTTCCTCTCTGCCTTCCTGTGCATGTTTATCGCCAGCGGTTCGGCCATCTGGTCGATTCTGGCACCGATTTTTGTGCCGATGTTTATGCTGCTCGGCTTCCACCCGGCGTTCGCGCAGATGATCTTCCGCATTGCCGACTCCTCGGTGCTGCCGCTGGCACCAATGTCGCCGTTCCTGCCGTTGTTCCTCGGTTTCCTGCAGCGTTACCGCAAAGACGCCCAGCTCGGCACCTATTACGTGCTGATCCTGCCGTATCCGCTGGTGTTCTTTGCCGTGTGGATTTTACTGTTGCTGGCGTGGTACGCACTCGGCCTGCCGATCGGGCCGGGGGTCTATCCGAAGATGGGGTAAAGATTACCGGCCTCTTGATATCGGGAGGCCGGAAGCATGCAACTATCAGAAACGATAGCCAATGCCGATATTGAAACCGTTGATAGAGCGATTTTTACCACCGGCATCCAGTTTGGAGCCTTCATAACCGATATCTACCGCCAAATTTTCCATTGGGTTAACCTGGAAACCAACGCCGTACATAAAGGAGGTTTTCTTCTGGTTACCGCTCTCTTCACCCATATATTCGTAAGTGTTGTATGCGTAATTGCTCCAGGATGACTTGTAATCCACCTTGTTATAATTCAAACCCAGCAGCCCGTAAACGCTGACAAATTGATTAAAACGGTATGCCGGACCAACGGACAGTGAGTAATATTTAACTTCGGCATGATTATTAACTTTGTCGCGATAGACATTGTAAGACTCGTCCTTGTCACCGCTCATATAGGTAAATGAGCTGATAACGCTGATTGGCGAATCCCACTCGTAACGGTACTTAACGTTCACGCCATTGATATTCTTGAAGTCCTGTACCTTGCTCTGCGCATAACCGGCAGTGATGGTACTTTGCCCAGCATGGGCAGCCATGCCGAAGCCCAGAGTGGAAAGAACCAAAGTGGAGATGATTAACTTTTTCATGCAATCTTCCTTAATCGTAAGTGGAACAACATTGGTAAAAAAATAACTATCCATGTCGTATTGGCGGCATAAATCATTAATTTTTCATTATCAAGAAAAATTGGTTGATAAAATTAGATTATAGCAAACCCTGTTTTATTATTAATTAGTTGAACGTGCAATTTGCTAACCACCTTTTAGAAAGAACAATCACGCTATCTTTAGTCGCTGGGAACTGTCTATTCGCTTTCAAACTACTCCCTACTCTACTTTATGGCAATAAAGGGGGGATTCACCCGGAACCCTGACCACATAAGACGGGAAATCGGTGATTTCTGTCGTCTGATAGGGCTGGACTTCTTGCGTTGCTGGAAGCCGATCCCGAAATCCTTTGGCTACAATCGCCTCACTCGAAGGGCTGACCGGCATTGAGACTTTCAGGCTTTCCGGATCGATATAAACCCGCTGACCATTCTCTTCCATAATCACTTTCTGCCGATAGCTCAGAGTAATTGTTGCCGTTGATGAGCCATGAGGAATGAACATCACGCGGACATCGGCGTGGCTTAGATTTTCCGCTCTACTTATGATATGCCCACGAATTTTTGTGGTCATAGGCAATAGATTTTTACCATTCCCGGCAAGTTCGGCCTCGCAGTTAACAATACTGCCAGGCGGATAGGCGGCATCGAGTGTCCGCATTTCTTCGCGTGTGACAGCACCAGCACTCAGGGGGCTAAGCACTGCAATACCGATGTTCATCGGTAGCAAAACAGTCTTGCAAAGTCGTTTCATTTTTTCTTTTTAATCTCTTCTATCTTAGCAAACACCCAAACCCCAATGCCTAATGGGACGCCAGCACCTGCTCCAGCTTTGCAAGCAAAAATAAACGTATCTAACCGATACTCAAAAACTCCATTACGAACGAAGAAAATTATTGGCGCGATAAAACTAGCTAAAATAGCTATTCCTATTATCAATAATGCACACGAAAAAAATAAATATAAAAACATTGAAAAACCTACATGTTTATTTTTCATTTTTTTTATCCTCAGCTTTCATCCCAGCTTCAATTCCTGCCCCTACAACTGTCCCAGCCACACCGCCACCCACAACCCCAGATGCTTCAGCAGTAATGGGGGATATACCTTTAGATATAATTTTTCGGTTATTTTTTCACCACTTTTACTTTGTCGAAGATCGGGCTTAACGTCTGATTGGCGTGCTCCACGTCGCGGCTCAGGTCGTTGACGTCCTGCGTTTGTTTGTCCT
>NZ_JALJRT010000005.1:23764-241148 GCF_024519545.1 Serratia sp. Ser99
TTGGCGTGCTCCACGTCGCGGCTCAGGTCGTTGACGTCCTGCGTTTGTTTGTCCTGATCGCGGATGATGATGGTGCCGTCGCTTACCGCCGCTGGTCTGACAGAATTTCATTTCAGCAGATCATGCATCTACCTGCTTACTGCTCAGATAGTTATTCTCGACAACCGCAAGAAGGTGGCCCTGTGGCTGAAGGATTTTCCGGGCCCGCTGAACGATATCGGCGATGCGCCGGTGTTCAAGCGCCGTGACGGATGGTGCTGGTAACGGCTGATAAAAGGATCCCGGCTCGGTAGTCGGGATTATTTCAAGTCCATAGCTCTCCACCATCAGGTGTTAGCCAAACGACCCCAACAGGTGCCTTAACTAAAAACCACATTCCATATTCATCTAAATCATCATCTTCATATGGGTAAGCAGGCCAGGCCTCTTCCAACATTTTTATTTGTTGCTCAACAGGAGCAGTCAAAAACACGCCATTCGTAGCTAGTTTAATTTTTTTATTATTCAATAAGTTACCTAAAACAACAAAAAATATTTTTTTCCTGAAAGAGTAGTTATCAGGCAACTCAGAACATTCAACACTGATATGTTGCCATATAGCCCCCAAAGACAATCCATAAGAACTTTCGGCAACAGATTTATATATCTCATTGATATTTTTAATCATTTAAATTTAATCTCCACCCTTCTTCCACCATTTATAGATGGAGTCATTAAATCTATGGTCCATTTAGCACCAGTTTGTTGTGCTGACGTTGAAAAGTCTCTCAATGTCAAAGTGCTACCAGCAGAAGGTCCTTCTGTGACTTTTAACGAATATACCGTACCTTTACCAGGAACCACCTTAGCTGATTGCATATTCTCTGACCTCGAAAGTTGCTTAAAGTAAGTCATAACATCAGCGTCAGTAGCTCCTTTAAATACAGGAGCACCTAAACTTAACGGTGGAGCTGCAACCATTGTTTTCCCATTAATATTTAACTGGAAGTCCTTCGGATGTACTGCCGGATTATTAAACTGAGTGGCAAGGCCATCAAATTTTTTTTCACTGCTTGCTGCTGTAATATCGCCCCAGATGGTTTTCCACTTAAATCAGAACTATTTTTCGCATTTTGCCCGATTCTTTCTAATGCTTCTTTTTCAGCTGATAATTTTCCAGCATTCATAGCTGTCGACTCAGCCTTACCCGCAACCTTAGCTGCAAACTTCTCCGTCAGTACCACTCCGCCCTTGGCCAGCCCAGCACCACCGGCAGCCAAAGATGCAATATCAGTCAGTAGTTTACCACCCTCGCCCCCTGCATTGAATGAGCCGCTGGCTCCCGCCTTTTGATACTCAGTAGTCAGCTTATCTATTCTGTCGATATAAGATTGTTTTACTGCGCCGCTAACATTACTTAATACACCATCACCGTCGAATAAGGCAGAGATTGAGTTCCATGTGTCCACTGGGCTTAAGCCCATTTTCACAATGCCTTCTACCGTTTCGTACAGTGAAGCAGGCACGCCCGCGACAATTCCCGCAGCAAAGCTGCCATCCTGGCCCGCATCTATTGCAGTCCATTTCGCCTGAGTACCCGCTTCGCATACCGCGAAAGGGTTTCAGGCTTAAAAATACTAACCCCGGCTAAAGCCGGGGGAATTAGATCAACTTATACTTTGCATTTGTTTATAAAAAAACTCGCCAAAATCATTTGCTAATGGCTTAAATGCGAGCTGATGATCATTCACTCCAGGAGACCATAGCTTAACAGGAGCTTCTGAGCCTGATTGAGCACAATCCAAGACCACATAATCCCCATCTCCCGTAGCACTGACAATTATATAATTATCTGGTAAATTAGAGTTATTTCGTTCTTGGATCGTTATCCAAACAGCATCAGGAACACTTGAGTTAAAAAAATCAGATTTAATTAGCCCATAAAACTCTTGACCCGCGATATCCCCACATCCTAAATTCTCTAAAAAGAATCGATATGTTATAGGAAAGCTTAAGCCAAGTACCTTCTCAGCAGATTTAATGAGCGCATCATCTTTAGGCCCATCAAAGTCTGCCTCGTCAATCTTACCATTAATAATATCAATGGCATTTTTCATATCGTTCAAGCTCATATCATCTACCTTTTAAAAGCCTGAGCACGTTCTTTCCAGTAATTAGAACGCCATTTGTCAAACTCAGTCCGATTAATGCCAGAAGGAATACTGTTATCATTGATATGGATAACCCCATGATTCTCTTTATGGAAAGCTTGAGTTACCTCCGCTATAGGGCCATCTTGACGTTGCAACATATGATGTAAATTCACAGAGTTTCCATTTGCATCAAGTGGTGCCAACCCTTTTTCCATCCTTTGAATATTGCTTCGCCCCCTGGCATCTACAGCATTAGGATCAAACAAATCATTCCGCTGATAGACCTTGTTACCATTAAATTGTATTGGTTCAGCAGACCAATACTTCCTTTCTTGGCCGAAGTACTTGGCGCTGCTTACTTCATCACTGGCCTTATTGAGTAACTTCGATGCGTCAGCAACATCACCTTTTGCCAGCGCTTTCTCTGCCGCCTTGATGAACTTACCGGCACCATCGCCCAGTACAGGAACCAACCCTACTGTCGCGGCCAGGTAATCCAGTGCGCTCTGCGCTTCCGCAAAGCTCTTGATATCCCCCACCACAGGTACAAAGTCTATACCAAAACCGGCGGCGCCTTTCAGCATTTCATCTCTGTTAGCGTGCAACTTGGCCGAACAAGCATCTGGACTCAACCCAGCACAGGTTTTCTGCTGGTAGGCCTCTACTGCCGCTTTAAGCTCATCCTGTGCTCTTTGGTATTTTTCTTCCTGCGTTATTCCAGAGAATTTATTCTCTACGATATCGCTAATCGCATTGTTCTCCACCACCGTCTTACCGGTCTGCGCACCCGCGATTGCATCAGCACTGCTATCACCAATCAAGCCACCAGCCAGGCCCGCTGCCAATGTCGCCAATGCCGAAACCGTCTGCTTCTCTGTTTCATTCAGTTCACTTACCGGCTTGCCGTAGGAATCGCTCGCTATCATGCCGATAAGTTCCCCCGTCGCAGCGCCACCCGCGCCAACCAAGGCATTGTTGCCCTGCGCTGCTGCCAACGCACCATTAACCGCTGCGTGCGCCAGGACTCGTGCTGCCGGATCTTCGATACTGTCGGCTATGACTTTAGTAATATAAGGTGCGGCACCATTAGCCAGTGCGCCCGTCAAATCACCACCAGACAATCCTTGAACGGCTGCCGTGGCCGCCTGCATCGCACGTTGAACCTTACCGCCCGTACCATAGCCCGACTCGCTGAACGCCTGGTTATACGCCGTCTGGTAAATCTGTTCGTTGATATCCTTATCGGTGATGACCTTGCCAGGTTTCTCTTTCGCCAGCTTATCCGCTGCTGCCTGGCGATCGGCATCGGTAACGTTATTCATTTTCTCGTTGGCGGCTTTGGTTGCGGCGATCGCCCCCTCGGTCCGCGCTATGTCCATCGCCTGATTGCCGATCTCGCCGATCAGCTGCGCCTGCTGTAGCCGTTTTTGCTCTTTCTCTTTGTCGAAGATCGGGCTTAACGTCTGGTTGGCGTGCTCCACGTCGCGGCTCAGGTCGTTGACGTCCTGCGTTTGTTTGTCCTGATCGCGGATGATGATGGTGCCGTCGCTTACCGCAGCAAAGGTGGTTGAGCTGTCGTGTCCGCTGTTGTTGGCGCCCACCAGCAGGCCGTTGGCCATGTTGCCGGCGAACTGGCTGCCAATGCTGCCGCCGGAGCTGATGCCTACGCTCTGGTGCTCCACGTCGAAATCGGCCTGATTGTGAATGTCCTTAAAGCCCAGCGTGCCGGTATCGAGCGTGTTTTTGTCGGCGGTGGCGGTGCTGCCGATCACCGCGCCGTTAAGCTGGGTATGTTCGCCCACCGTCAGGTCAAAGCCGCCCTTGCCGGCGAAAATGCCCGTCTGCTCCTGCACGCTGTCGTAATTGCTGTGCATCTTGTCTTTGCTCAGGCTGATGCTGCCCGAACCGGTCATCGAACCGAAGGTGAAGCTGCCGCCAGCGCTGGCATTCTGCTGTTTGGAATCGTAACGATCGCTGTCCTGCTGGCTTTCCAGCAGCAGATTGCGGCCAACGTCGGCCTTGACCGATTCGCCGGTGACCTGTGCGCCGATCAGGTTGGTATCGCGCCCGCTGGTAATGTTGACCTGATTACCGGCGTTAACCGTGGTTTCGGTGTGGCTGGTGCCGTTGCCCTTCTCGTTACCCTTGCCCTTGTTGACGCTGGCGGAAACGCTCAGCCCAATACCGCCGGAGCCAACACCGATACCCACGCCCAGCGTGCCGCCCTGGCTCTCGTTTTTACCGTCCAGATACTGGGTGTTTTTGGCGGAAAGCAGGTTCACGTCACGGTTGGCGTTCAGGGTGACGTCCTTGCCCGCCTGCAACTGGCTGCCCTGCACCAGGATGTCGCCGTCCTGGCCCTTCACGCCGTTGCCGCTGGCGGTAATGCTCAGGTTATTGCCCGCCGTCAGGCTGCTGCCCTGCGCGGTGCTCTGCCCGCTGTTTTGAGTAGAGGTGGAAGACTGGGTACCGTAGGAAATGCTGATCCCCACCATGTTGTTATTGGCCGGATCGGCGCCCTGCGCCTGCGCCAAACGCGCCGCCTGCACCGCCTGTACGCCGCTCAGCGCCGCCTTGGTACCCTGCAATGCCGCCAGGCGACTGTCGTCGGTGGATTTCGCCTGCTGCGAGGTTTCTACCGCAGTGTTCAGCGCACTGCCGACCGTGCCGGACAGTGCCAGTGTCAGACCGGATTTCTTCTGTTCAACCTTGTGAGTCTGGCTGTTCTGATCCTGCGCCTGCGTCACCGACACATTCTTGCCGCTCAGCGCCATGTCCTTGCCGGCCACCAGTTCGGACCCGGTCACCGCCAGGTTATTACCGGCCCCCAGAGTGACGTTGCCGTTTACGCTGCCGACGGTGCTGCCCTGATTGGTCAGCCCCTGCGCGGTATCCGTGGTTTTCAGGCTTTCGGTGCCGTAGCTGATGCCGATACCCCCGCTGCTCATCAGGCCGGATTTTTTCTCCTGCTTGAGGTGCAGTTCGCTGTTGCTTTCGGTCGCGCCGGTGATGCTAAGATCGTTCCCTGCCAGCAGTTTCACGTCCTGAGTCCCGGCCACGCTGCTGCCCTGAACGCGTAAATCATTGCCCGCCAATACATTAATACTGTCGCCGCTCAGGGTAGTGCCCTGTACGGTCTGGCGATCCAGAGTGTCGCGGGTGGTGGTCGTGGTTTTCGACATCAGGCCGTTACCGCCGGTCACCTTGTGTCGCTCGTCCAGATCGAGAGTGTTCTCGCCGCTGAGAATATTGATGTCATGGCCGGCATTGAGGTTCAGCGCATCGCCGGCCGAAACCGTTGCCGCATGGGCAGTAATATCGTTCCCGGCATTGAGGGTCACGGCCCCTTTGCCCACCACTTCGCTGCCGACCTGCTGGCTGTTGCCCTGTTTCAGGCTGTTGTCGCCATTCCAGATCAGGTTGTCGCGGCTGGCCGTGGTCACCGTATTCAGGGTGAGATCGCGCCCGGCACTCAGCAGGGTTTGGCCATTCTCACCGCTGTTAACCACCTGCGCCGCATCCAACTTGATGTCGCGACCGGCCTGCAGCATCAGCTTGCCGTCGGCTCCCTGCACGTACATGCCTGCCACGCTGTCGATGTTGGTGCGTTCGAAGCTGTTGGCACCGTTAACGCTCTGCACCGTACGGGTAGTGCTGATGGCGTTGATATCACGCCCGGCGCTGGCCAGCAGCGAGTTGTTGCCCTGGATCCCCCCGCCGATATTGTTAATGTCGGTACGGGCAGTCAGGCCAACGTCGGCCCCCTGAATCTGGCCCGCCACGTTGGTGATGTTGGCGGCGCTCAGTTTCACCACTTCACGCCCGGCGATATGGCCGCTGTTGAACAGGCCTTCGCCCAGATTGAGATTGACGTTACGCCCGGCAATCAGCGCACCGGAGCCATCCAGATCGCCCGGTTGCACGCGGGCATACACTTGCGGTACCAGGACGTTTTGCTGGCTGCCGTCCGGCAAGGTGACTTTGGCGTTCACCAGCCAAACGATATCTTGGGTCAACAACCCCATCTGCTCAGCCGTCAGCGCCACGCCCACCTTCAGGTTATATTGCTGGCTGAAGGCCAGCCCCTGATCCATCAGCGCCTTAAACTGCTCTTCGTCGTTGTTGAAACCGTCCAGATAGCGCTGGCCGGTCAGGTTGATCACCTGTTCGCGGATCAGCCGCTGCTCGTAGTAACCGTCACCCAGGCGCTTCAACACGTTATCCGGATTATTGGTCACTTTACCCATCATGTAATCCGAGCCCAACCAGGCTTTCTGGTTGGTGAAGCGCGGATCGGTCTCCACCAGATACTGGCCGCCCGGCGCCGGATTGGTCTTGAACAGGCTGTTGTCCGGCAAACGGGTGTCTGGCCCGACAATGCGCACCACGCTGTCCGCCGCGTCGCCCTGCTGGTTATTGACCTTGTTGGCGACTTCGAACTGCTGGCCCGGCTGCAACGCTACGGCCTGGATCACCGGCAGAGCGCCGCTGCCAATGGTCTGCAAGCCGGCGGAAATATCACTGCCGCTGACCACAGCATTGACCCCACCGGCAGCGCCGATAGTGGCATTGGTGCCCTGCTGCGTCAGTGGGGCAATGGCGATTGGGTTACCTGCCACCTGTCCGTGGTCAATCAGCTGGCTCGGCTTCAGCGAAATGGTCTGAATGGTGGTCGGTGGCGTATAGGCCGTGGCATTGTGCCCCTGCTTATCTTTGCCCTTCTTCTTGATGCGGTAGTAACTGGTCACTTCGCCGACGTCGGTGGTCAGGCGCTGGCCCGGCACCGCCACGTTATCCACGCTGCCGGCATTAATCGCCAGCGTGCCGCCCGCGATCACCTGGCTCTTGTCGTTCAGCAGATGCCCGGCGTTGATCGCCATATCGCCACCCGCGATGATTTTGGCCGGATCGCTTTCCTTGACCTGGGTTTCCTGCACCGTGCGGTTGTAGTCGTATTGCGTAAATCTGTCGTTGTTATGCCCAGTTTTCCCTGGGGTATTCAGGTTCAACAGCGAGTCTGATGAATTGCGGTCAACGAAAACGCCCGGTTCTCCGGCCATCCAGCGTACCGGGTCGCCCGATTGCTGATACTCGGTAATTTTTCCGTTGGAAACGGTGACCAGTTCGGTAGTAAAGCGGTCGTTGACGTTGTTGATCTGTCCGGCCGAAATAGCCATGTTGCCCGCAGATTCAAGGGTCGAACTGTGATTATTGAGGGTGCCGGCCTGGCCAGTGGCCAGGTGGTTGGCGTCAAGCTGGCCGCCAATCGCCATGTCCCCGCCGCTGTAGATCAACCCATGATCGTAGTTATTCAGCGTTTGGGTGCCGATATCCACCCGTTCGCGCCCGGCCAGCGTGGCAGCGGTGCCGTTTTCCGCCAGGTTGTTAAAGGTGACGGTTTGCACGCCAATAGCATCGCCATAAATACGGCCGGTGCCAATGTTGGTCAGCGTATTGGCCTGGATCAACGTATGTTTGCCGTCAATCAGACCATAGTTGTTCAAGGTACCGTTGACCGTCAGCCAGTCCTGCCCGGCGTTTATCTCGCCGCTGGCGGCATTGAACAGATTATTGGCGCGCAGATCGAGCTTGGCACCCGCCAGCAGTTTGCCGCTGTTGGTCACATCGCCCGGCGTGGTGAAATTGAAATTGCCGTTGGCAATCATCTCACCGCTGTTATTGATGCCCTGTGCGCTGACCAGGTTCATATCGCCCAGCGACAGCAATTGCCCGTCGCCGCCGACCGCTGCTGCGTTGATGTCCAGCAGCTTGCCCGCTTTAACGATACCGCCGGTGTTCAGCAGGTTAAGCGCCGCGCCCTGCAACCGCAGGTTTTCGCTGGCGGCCAGTTGGCCAGCGCTGTTATCCAACTGACCGCCGTTGGTGATAGTCAGCTGTTGGTTAGCCAGAATGCTGCCGCCCCGGTTGCTCAACGAGCCGGTGTTCAACGCCACGGCTTGGCCTTCCAGCCCTTTATTTTCCGCCTTGGTGTCGTCGTTGATGAACTGCAGGGCATTGAGCGTCACGGTGGCGCCGCTGCGGATCAGCCCCAGGGCGTTGTCGATAACCCCCTGCGCGCTGTCCAGCAACAGGTTGCCGACCGCCTGAATTTGTCCATTGCGGTTATCCAGACCGGCGCTGGCGAGTTGAACCGCCTGTTCGCCAACAATCCGCCCGCCGTTACTGTTGTCCAATTTCAGCGCCGCCAGGGCAAAGTCACCTTTGGCCCCCAGCGTTCCGCCCTGATTATTGACGTCGCCACTGCTGAGCTGCAGTTTACCCAGGCTGTGCAGGGTACCGTTCTGGTTATCCAGCAGCTGGCCGTGGGTATCGACATGCATATCCGCGCCCGACTGCACCAATCCACCCTGGTTATTCAGGCCACCTGCGCCGGTGGTATTCAACACCAATGCCTGCTGTGCCACCAGTTTGCCGCCACCGTTCAGCAGCGCTTCGGCATCGAGCTGCAAGCCCTTGCCGGCAATCACCACGCCCTGGCCGTTATCGAACACGCCGGTAGTGAGGTTCATCGCACCCTGGCTGGTGATGCCGCCCTTGTCGCCGCTGTTGGCGTTGGTCAGCCGCTCAACGGTCAGATCTAACCCCTCACCACTCTGGATCAGGCCACCGTCGTTGTTATTGAGGCTATTGCCGTGCAGCTCCAGCGCCGTCTGTGCCGCCAACTGGCCGCCCTGATTCTCCAGCAGGCCGAAGTTAATCTTCGCTGCATCGGCGCTGACCAGCGTGCCCTGATTGTTCACCAAATGGGCGCTGTCCAGCTGCAGTTTTTTGCCTGCGCCAATCACCCCAAGATTGCTGTTATCCAGCAATTCTTTGGCATCCAGCGTCATATCCTGACCGGACTTGATCGCCCCACCCTGGTTATTGATCACCCTGGCGGTGGCCGACAGCTGCTTCTCTGAAGCCAGCGTGCCGCGGCGATTATCCAGTTGCTCGCCATACAGCTGCAGGTCACCCGAACTGGCGATAAAACCGGCCTGGTTATCCACGGCACCGCTGGCGATCGTCAGTTTGCCCAGGCTGCTGATACCGCCATTCTTGCCGCTATCACGATTGCTCAACGCCTGACCGTGGGTATCGATGCGCGCATCGCCGCCCGCCTGCAACAGTCCACCGTCGTTGGTCAGTGCCATGCTGTCGATATTCAGCTTCTGCTTGCCGACCAGAGTGCCCTGGCTGTTATCAAGCTGGGCGGTGAACAGATCGGTCGTCCCGGCGCCCACCAGCATGCCCTGGCTGTTGTCCAGCGCGCCGCTGTGGATCGTCAACGTCCCCTGGCTGAGGATGCCGCCAGTTTCACCGCTCAGGCGGTTGCTCAACGCCGCGCCCTGGGTGTCGATATTCATATTGCCGGCGGATTGCAGCAGGCCACCGTCATTGTTCAACACACCGCTGCTCAGGCCCAGATCTCCGCTGGCGGCGATAACGCCCTGTTGGTTGTTCAGTGCCCCTTTGCCCAGCGCCAGCGAAAGCGCGCCGCCCACGACCTGCCCGGCCTGATTCTCCAGCCCGGCACCGGTCAGTTGCAGAGCCTGGTTGGCCTCAATACGGCCGCCGCGGTTATCCAGCGCCTGTCGCGCCGTGACCTCAGCATTGCCCGTCGCGGCGGAAACCAACCCCTTGCGGTTATCCAGCTTGTCCGCCCGCAGCTGAGTATGGCCGCTGGCCGCCAGTTGTCCCTGTCGGTTATCGATAGCGCCGCTGACCTGTGCCTTCAGGCTGCCGTCCTGCGCAGCAATCACTTTGCCGCTTTGGTTGTTCAACCGCGCGGCGTTAAGCGCGACGTTGCCGTTTGCCGCCAGTTGGCCGCCCTGGTTATCAATCCCCTCGCGGGTAGTGAGGCGCATCTCACCCTTGCCGCTCTGCACCAGTTGGCCGCTGCGGTTAGACAGGCTACCGGCATCCAACGCGATCTGCTTTGCCGAAGTGGTGCCGCCGTCCAATACGTAGTCGCCGCCCTGCATGCTGAGCTGGCCGTTGGACAGCAGCTTGCCACCATCGCCCTGCAAGCGACCGGTATTCACCGCCAGCGCACCTTTACCGGCATGGACGATTTGCCCGCCCTGGTTGTCGATCAGACCCGCTTCCAACGTCAAGTCATTGCCGTTGCTGGCAATACGGCCACCGGCATTATCCAGTTTGCCCTGTGGGTTCAACCGGAGGTTGTCTTCGCCAAGCTGGGTGATCTCCCCCTTGCGGTTGGATAAGTCATGTGCGTTAAGCGCCAGTTTATTCGCCGCCAGCTTGCCACCGTCATTATTGAACCGCTTGCCGCTGCTGGCGGTGAGCTGTTGCGCGGCTTCAACCTGCGCATTGGCCGTGGACAAATCGCCGGCCCCGGCTTCCAATGTGACCTGAGTAGCCGCGGTACGGCTGCCGCTGATGTCCACGCCCTGCCCATTGGCACGCAGGTTGCCTGCCGCCAGATTTTGGCCCTGCGCAGTCAGTTTGCCGCTGGTGGTTAGCGCCAGCTCGCCGCTGCCGCCAAGCCGACCATCCTGTTGCACACCGGCCGCCAGCGTACTGCCTTTGCCGCTGTTCAGGCTGGCTGCCTGGATACGCACATTATTGCGGGCCGCAATAGAACCGCTGTTTTGTACCTCACCGTCGCTGCTGACATCGGCATGGCCCGCCGCGAACAGCGAACCGCTGTTGCTGACGCCGCCCTTCGAGGCCAGTTGCGTATCAGCGCCGCTGCTGATTTTGCCGCTGTTTTCAATACGGCCATCGGCAGTGACTATCACGCTGCCGGCCTGCGCACCGATGTTACCGGCGTTACGTACCCCAACGCCGGTTTCGGTACCGATCATGCGGATCTTACCGGCGTACATACCGCCCAGCTTAGCCACATCCACCGCAAGTTGTGGACGGGTGGCCGGCTCGTCGCTTTGTTTGTCGATCTGTTGATGCGCAGCATCCACCTTGTTGCGACCGGTGGTGACTTTGAGATCGTTCGCCCACAGTCCGGCATTAATCTTCGTCGAACGTGCAATGATTTCGGTGTAATCCTGGCGCGAACTGTCCATACCGGCGCCTTCAACCACCACTTCACCGCGTTCGACGTTAAAGCCGGTCAGGTTACCGTTGTTCATCTGCGCCTGCCCGGTGGTCAGGGTGGCGCGGTTGGCGTTGATAAAACCGCAACCGTTACAGGTAATGCCTGACGGGTTGGCGATCACCACCTGAGCACGCTGCCCGGCAACCTCGATATAACCGTTCAAACGGCTGGGATCGCGGGAGTTGACCTCGTTGAGGATCACCTTGGCTTCGCCTTTCGCTAGCCACGGGTTACCGTCGACCCAGCCGCCCTGCTGGGTTTGAGTCATTTTGTGGGAGTTGTTGAGGATCGCACCCTGTTTGTCGACATCAAACTGGCTGTAGGTATTGCGAGAAACCCCACCGGCGCTTGGCGTCTGGATATTGACCTGTGGCGTACCGTTAGCGCTGTTGACGATGGTCGGCTGCTGGCCGCCCGGCGCATTGCCGTCAGCAATAATCGCCGCCTGCACCGGTTGGATAGCCCCCAGCGCCATCAGCAGGCTAAAGCTGACGGCGTTCATCTTGCCTGTGCACTGGCTCAGGGTATGCCCCAAACCAGACGAACGGGCTGACCCGGCACGGCCGGAGCGGGCGATATCCGCCACCACCATCAGCATGCCACGCGCTTTGTTGAAAACGATACGATACAGGTTCTTGTTCATGGCAATGTCCTTATTGGATTTCTGACGGCTCGACGGCTAACGGGTGGCTCGCCCACCATTGCTGCGCCTGTTGATGGCTAACCTGCGCGCCTTTAAAGTTCACCACGCGCTTTCCGCGCTGCTCTCCGCGGTGATACAGCGCCCGCATGCACAGGTGCGGGAAGATTTCCCGAGCGATCAGATTGCGCATTTCTCGCGTGTGCCCAAAGGGCGCTATCCAGTCGCAGAACCACAGACGATCGCCACTGTTCCAGTCACTTTCCAGCATATTCACCGCAGGTTGCGTCAAATACCGCGCCTCGGCCTCTTGATTCATCCAGGCCCAACTGAGGAAAAACACCGGCTGATTCTGGTGCGACGCCAGCACATATTGCTGTCGCTTGATGATCGGCAGCAGCAGGGTCGGCAGGGTGTGCAACGGGGCGTCGCGGTGCATCGGTGAATGCATCCACAGCCATACCGCCGCACCAAAGGCTTCCGCCTCACTGTCTTCACCGCCGAGGATCAACGGCGCCCTGATATCGTATTCGCCTATGCGCATGGTCGTGCCCTCAGTAGTTCCAGCTCAGGTTAAAGCCCAGGGTGACCGGGCTGGTGCTGAACCCCTCGGGTTTGGAGAACGGCACGCCGGCGAACAGATCGTAACCGACCTTGAAGGCGTAGCCGCGCAGCCCCACCACGCCACCGGCCAGGTGCTGCCCAGCCAGATAGTCGGAACCGTAACCGCCCACTTCGCCGTAGTCGACGCCGAGGTACAACTCTTGCCCCTGCAACGGTGTGCGCCAGGCCAGATCGTTACGGACGAACCAGCCATGATTGGCGTTCAGGGTGCGTTCGCCATCAAAGCCGCGCACCGTCCAACGGTTGCCGATAGCGAACTGATCCTGCGGCGTCAGCGGCGTATCGCTGATCTGACGCTGGTATTGCACGTTGTAGCGGAAATTCTGGCTGAACAGACTGAATGGCACGTCGAGCTGGGCGTTAAGCTGCACAATTTTGCTGAGCGCCGTGGCCTCGCCAAAGGTCTCTTCCGGCGCAGGCAATGCGCCGAACCAACGGGTACCGCGCTGATAGCTGACACCCGCGTCCAGCGTAGCTTGTTGAATGTAGTGGCGGTGCTGCAGCCCCAGGCGCCAGCCCGAGGTGCGTCGGCGCTGCACTTCCACTTCGGTATCGTTGATGTAGTTACTGGACTCGCGCGCCAGCACGTCATACGTCAGCGTAGTTTTCTGGCTGCCGTTGCGGTGCAGCACCCGGCTGAGTTGGAAATCCAGATTCTTGCTTTTGCCGCTGTAGCGGTAATCCTGATTCTGACCGGCAATGGTCTGGTGGTAGTCATAGCTGTTGGCGGTAACCCCGGCCATCCAGTAACCGAACGGGACCGAATAGTGCCCGGTGATGTTCTTCGATCCCTTGCCGCCCTGGTTTTGCAGATCGGTAGAGCCGGAGATATAGAACAGATCGCTGAGCGAAAACGGGTTATCCAGCGACAGCGTTAAACCGCCCTGATAACGCCCGGTACTTTTGGTGCCGGAATCATCCAGCGAGGCGCCAATACGCCACATGCGTTCCTGCTTCCAGCTCAGGGCAATGTCACTTTCGCCGGGCTGTTCGCCGGGGATGATTTCCATATTGGCCTGCACCGTCGGCAGGCGCTGCAGGTTCTCCAGCCCCTGTTCGATATCGCGCAGGTCCAGCAGGTTGCCCGCATGGGCCGGGAAGCTACTGTAAGGCTGAATGTAATGGCCGCTGTCAGGCGTCAGTTTCACCTGCCGCACGTAGCCCGGCACCACCACCAGCCGCAGCTTGCCGCTTTTCAGATCCTGCGTCGGCGCCAGCACGCGCGTAGTGATGTAGCCGTGATCCACCAGCCGGTTTTGCAGGGTACTCATCAACAGGTTAATGCCCTGCCCGCCCAGGCAGCGCCCCTGCGCCTGATTAGCGATGCGCTGTAACGGCAGCCAATGCGGGAGTTTGTCCTGGCCGCTCAATTCGACCTGATCGATTGGGAAGCAGGGTTTTTCCTGCGGGAAAGCAATGCGTCCAAAACTGGATGAAGGTGGCGACAAGCGCACATCCGGCGTCGGAGGGGTCAGCTGTTGCTCCAGCGCCTTTTGCCGCTGCTGCTGTATGATCAGCTGTTCGCTGTTTGATGTTGCCGCCAGCAACGGTTGGCTGAATATAAATAGCGGCAAGACAACGGAGCCAAATGGAATACAGCCCTTGCGCACAGCAAGGCCGAGCGAAGAGTAAGCGGAGTGGCGCATTACTTTTTCCCTGTCGAAAGACAAATAAAAGATAAGAATTGTAAATAAACGCAAACATTATGCGCACGAATAGCTCACGATCAACTTAATTTTGCTCGGCAATGGGCGCTGGGTAACAAAATGCTTAATAAGAAGGATCTGCAAGGCTAATGCCAGCGCTGTTAAGCCAAGTCAAAAATAACAACTAACAAATTGTTTTTAATCACTATATTTATATCTCCATTTTAATCGACATTCATATTCATGAATAATTGCATCTAAACAATGCAATTATTCATCACCGAGTCATTAACGCTAAACAGGTTACAACCTTTAAGAAATTTCCTATTTCAAATACGATTAACCACTTTATTAGTTCCCACCAGAAATCAAATTCGCGATTAATTGCCATGCTGTTTTTTAATTATATTTGTCAATGCGTTACTTATTCACAATCGATATAACTTATTCCGCCATCAAGTCATAGCCACCTCGCAGTCTGCTGCCTTTCGCCTGGTGCGACAGATTCTTTCGTTGCAATGCTAAACCGGTTCTTCTATTTTAGCTCGCCATCTGACACGGGTGAAAACAGAGGTTGAACATGGTTAATCGCGTATGGGTTCTGGGTGATGCAGTCGTCGACCTGGTGCCTGAAAACTCAAACAGTTACCTTAAGTGTCCCGGTGGTGCGCCTGCCAATGTGGCGGTTGGCATTGCCCGCCTGGGCGGCGACAGCGCCTTTATCGGCCGGGTTGGCCAAGACAGTTTCGGCACCTTCTTGCAACAGGTACTGAGCGAAGAACAGGTGGATATTGGCCATATGTTCCAGGACCCCGATCACCACACCTCCACCGTGGTGGTGGACCTTGATTTGTCGGGCGAGCGCTCCTTCACTTTCATGGTCAATCCCAGTGCCGACCTGTTCCTGCAGCCTGAAGATCTGCCTGAATTCAACGCCGATGAATGGCTGCACGTCTGCTCTATTGCCTTGTCGCAGGAGCCCAGCCGCAGCACCACGTTTGCCGCCATGGAGAACATCAAGGCGGCCGGCGGCTGGGTCAGCTTTGACCCGAACATTCGTGAAGAGGTCTGGCGTCAACCGGATGCGCTGCGCACCTGTTTGCAAAAGGCCCTGCTGCTGGCAGACGTGGTGAAAATCTCGCTGGAAGAGCTGAGTTTTATCAGCAATATCGGTGAGTTGGAGAGTGCCATTGACTGGATGATGCAACGCTACCCGCTGCGTTTATTGCTGGTGACGCTGGGCGGCAACGGCGTATGCGTACACGACGGCAAGCAGATCCGGCATTTCCGTGCCCCCACAATCACCCCTGTCGATACTACCGGTGCAGGCGACGCTTTTGTTGCCGGCCTGCTGGCGGCGCTGGCGCAGATCGGCGCTTTGCCGCAGGAGGAACAATGGCCGGCGGTGATCGCTCAGGCTCAGGCCTGCGGCGCATTGGCGACTACCGCCAAAGGTGCGATGACCGCGCTGCCGCATGCCGACGAGCTCCGGGCCTTCCTTCGCCGCTGAGCCGCCCACAGTAAAACTGGCCCCGACAAGACCCGAGATTAAGCAAACAATATCGGGGCCACATTCGCCCTTGCCAGTTCAGGCACAATTTGCGGAGTCGATCACAATAGCTGAATCGGGTTAGCAAACTTGATTGCCAGCCGCACAGCAACTCACTATCTTTCATCCTGAAAAACCGGTTTATCAATTTAGCAAAAAATAATAACAACCTTCCCGGATGATAGAAAATCATGAAAAAACTTAGCTATCTGGCCATCACTACAGGGCTTCTCATCTCTACCTCTGCCGCAGCGGCAGGCGCCAACGACAGCATCGAAGCGCGTCTCAATGCGTTGGAACAGCGGTTGCAGCAGGCCGAACAACGGGCGAGCCAGGCAGAAACGCGCGCCACGGCGGCGGAGCGCAAGGCTCAGCAGTTGGAGCAGCGTACCGCCAACACCGAGCGGCAAACCGTACAAGTGGCGCAGCGTACCGCGACGCTGGAAACCCACGCCGCACCGGCCACCAACCTGAAGCTCACCGGCTTAACCGATCTTAAGCTGTACGGCGACGTCGAATTCAACCTTGACGGCGCCAGCCGCAGCGGCCAGCTGACGTCGCTGAAAGGCAGCGACAACAAGGACTGGAAGCCCGGTAACAAAGAAAAGTGGGATATCAACGGTCGCATACTGGTCGGCGTGGACGGTTATCGCCGCAACCCGGATGGCAACTTTTCTGGTTTCAGTGTGCAACCGCTGGCAGACATGACCGGCAAAATGAACCTCGACGATGCCGCCTTCTTCTTCGGTAACGAAAAGAACTGGCAAACCAAGATTGGTCGCTTTGAAGCCTATGACATGTTCCCGCTCAATCAGGACACTTTCATCCAGTATTCCGGCAATACCGCCAACGATTTGTATGCTGATGGCTTCGGTTATATCTACATGATGAAAGAAGGCCGCGGTCGTAGCAGCAGCGGCGGTAACCTGATGCTGAGCAAGTACGCCGGCGACTTCTACTTCGAGCTGAATACGCTGGTCGAAGACGGTACTTCGCTGTTCCAGGACGACGCCTATCACGGCAACAGCCTGGATAACAAAAAGAATGTCGCCTACCTGCGGCCGGTGATCGCCTGGAAAAAAGATCGGCTCAGCGCGGCGGTGGCGATGGAAAGCAACGTGGTCAACAACGCCTATGGCTACCATGACAGTCAGGGACAATTCGTCGACCAATCCAAGCGCAACGGCTATGGCATGACCCTCAGTTGGAACAACACTGCCACTCATCCGGACAACGGCGTGGTCGCCAACCTGAGCACTGCCTATCTTGACGCCTCCGGCGAGCAGGACTTTACCGCCGGGGTCAACGTGCTGTGGCGCCGCTTTGAAGTGGGTTATATCTATGCTCACAACAACATCAAAGAGTTTAACACTGCCGGAATGACGGCCGATATCAGCAACCCGCTCAGCGAACCGGGCAAGTATGACATCCACACAATCCATACTTCGTATCAGATACCTAACATCATGAATATGAAGAATTTCAATTTGTATCTCGGCGCCTACGTTTCGATGCTGGAGGCCAATGCCGAGAACAAGATAGCCAACGCCAATAACGATCAGCGCTATGGCGTACGTGCCAGATTCAAGTACTTCTTCTGACGCGGATGAACTGATTTCCGCCGCGAAAAACCGCGGCGGCATTTTTATTTATGAAGGGAGTGAACATGGACATAACCGCAACCGCCAACGCGCTATTGCCGCTGCTCGGCGGTAAAGAAAATATCGCCAGTGCCGCCCACTGCGCCACGCGCCTGCGTCTGGTGCTGGTGGATGACAGCAAGGTAGACAAAGTGGCGATCGGCAAGCTGGACGGGGTGAAAGGCTGCTTTAGCAACGCCGGGCAGATCCAGGTGATTTTCGGTACCGGGCTGGTCAACAAGGTGCACGCGGAATTTATCAAAGCGGCCGGCGTCAGCGAATCCAGTAAATCGGAAGCCGCCGATATAGCCGCTAAAAAACTTAATCCGCTGCAACGCATCGCCCGCCTGCTGTCGAATATCTTCGTGCCGATCATTCCGGCCATCGTCGCTTCCGGCCTGCTGATGGGCCTGCTCGGCATGGTGAAAACCTACGGCTGGGCCGATGCCAACAGCGCCCTGTTCGTGATGCTGGACATGTTCAGTTCGGCGGCATTCATCATTTTACCGATCCTGATCGGTTTCACCGCGGCGCGCGAGTTCGGCGGTAACCCCTATCTGGGTGCCACGCTCGGCGGCATTCTGACGCATCCGGCGCTGACCAACGCCTGGGGCGTGGCCGGTGGTTTCCATACCATGGATTTCTTCGGGCTGGAGATCGCCATGATCGGCTATCAGGGCACGGTATTTCCGGTGCTGCTGACCGTGTGGTTTATGAGCGTGCTGGAAAAACAGCTGCGTAAGGTGATCCCCAACGCGCTGGATTTGATCCTGACGCCGTTCCTGACGGTGGTGATCTCCGGCTTCGTCGCCATGCTGTTTATCGGCCCTGCCGGGCGCGCGCTGGGTGACGGCATCTCCTTTGTCCTCAGCACGTTGATTACCCACGCCGGTTGGTTTGCCGGCTTGCTGTTCGGCGGCCTCTATTCCGCTATCGTGATCACCGGCATTCACCACAGCTTCCACGCCGTCGAGGCCGGACTGCTCGGTAACCCGAATATCGGCGTTAACTTCCTGCTGCCGATCTGGTCAATGGCCAACATCGCCCAGGGTGGCGCCTGTCTGGCGGTGTATTTCAAAACCCGTGACGCAAAAATCAAAGCCATTGCGGTACCTTCGGCCTTTTCCGCCATGCTTGGCATTACCGAAGCGGCGCTTTTCGGCATCAACCTGCGCTTTGTGAAACCGTTTTTGGCGGCTCTGGCGGGCGGTGCGCTCGGTGGAGCCTGGGTGGTGGCCAATCATGTCGGCATGAACGCCGTCGGGCTCACGGCCATTCCGGGAATGGCAATCGTGCAGGCCAGTTCGCTGGTGAGTTATATCATTGGTCTGGTGATCGCCTTTGGCAGCGCCTTTACCCTCTCGTTGTTGCTGAAATACAAAACGGACAGTGAATGATGGAAGAACTAAACCTGATGAAACAGGCCGTTCAGGCGATGATGAGCGGCATGCCCAAGGCGCTGCGCGATCCGCACCGACCGGCGTGGCACCTGGCCCCCAGCGTCGGGCTGCTCAACGATCCCAACGGCTTTATTCAGCATAACGGGGTTTACCACCTGTTCTATCAGTGGAACCCGCTGGGCTGCGATCACCGCAACAAATGCTGGGGTCACTGGCAGTCGACGGATTTGGTCCACTGGCAGCACCAGCCGGTGGCGCTGGTGCCGGGAGCCTGCTACGACAGCCATGGCTGTTATTCCGGCTCGGCGGTAGTGGCAGACAGCAAAATCATGCTGGCCTACACCGGCAACGTAAAATATCCCGACGGCTCGCGCACCGCCTATCAATGCCTGGCGCAGGAAAATGCTCACGGCGGTTATGACAAGCTCGGGCCTGTATTGCCGCTGCCGCCGGGTTATAGCGGCCACGTGCGCGATCCGAAGGTCTGGCGCCATCAGGACAACTGGTACATGGTGCTCGGTGCCCGTGACCTGCAGGATCGCGGTAAGGTTTTACTGCTGCGTTCCGCCGAGCTGCGCAACTGGCAGTTGCTGGGTGAAATCGCCGGCTCACAGCTGAACGGCATCGGTGACTTCGGCTATATGTGGGAATGCCCGGATCTATTTACGCTGGACGGTGCCGAGGTGCTTATCTGCTGTCCGCAAGGCCTGGCGGCGGAGGCCGAACGCTATCTCAATGTTTACCAGGCGGGATATTTCACCGGCAGGCTGGACTATCGACAGGCCACTTTCGACCATCAGGATTTCCACGAACTGGATGCCGGGTTTGAATTCTACGCGCCGCAGACCACCCTGACCGAAGACGGTCGCCGGCTACTGGTTGGCTGGATGGGCGTGCCGGAGCAAGACGAGGATTGCCACCCGACCCTGCAGTATGGCTGGATCCATATTCTGACCTGCCCACGGGAGCTGTCGTTGCATAACGGCAGACTCTGCCAACGTCCGGCACGTGAACTGCAACAGCTGAGGGGCGAAAACCGCCAATGGCAGGGCACCGCCGACGACGCGCCCTGCTGGCCTGTCGACAGCGCGGAACTGCTGCTGGCGCCAAACGGCGCGTTCAACGCCGACTTTGGCGGGGCGATGGCCCTGAATTGGGATGGCACCGTGCTGCGGCTGACGCGCAACAACCTGCGCAGCGGGCAGCCGGAACACCGTTACTGGCGCGGTGAGCTGACTCAGCTGCAGATACTGTTCGACCGTTCGAGCGTGGAGATTTTTATCAATCACGGCGAAGCGACCATGAGTTCGCGCTACTTCCCCGGCCCACAACCCTTGCTGCACCTGAGCGGTAAAGCGCAGCTGGCGCTCGAGCACTGGTCGCTGACGCCATGCATGCTAGAATGACGCATCCTTCGATGAATTCAGATGCCGTCAGTGAAAAAAAATAAACGCATAACCATCAGTGATATTGCCGCACTGGCCGGCGTGTCGAAATCGACCGCCAGCCTGGTGCTTAATGGCCGCAGCAAGGAGTATCGGGTGTCCGACGATACCCGCGATCGCATCCTGGCGCTGGCCGGCGAGCACCATTACCAGCCCAGCTTCCATGCCCGCTCGCTGCGTTCCTCCCGCAGCCATACTCTGGGGCTGGTGGTGCCGGAAATGACCAACTACGGTTTTGCGGTGATTTCACGCGAGCTGGAAACCCTGTGCCGCGAGGCCGGTTTGCAGTTGCTGATCGCCTGTACCGACGAAAACCCGGCGCAGGAAATGATGGCGGTGAACAGCCTGGTGCAGCGTCAGGTCGACGGCCTGATTGTCGCCTCCAGCCAGCTCAACGATGCGGAATACCAAAAGATTAACGCCAGCCTGCCGGTAGTGCAGATGGACCGCTTGATTACCGGCTCCGAACTGCCGCTGGTGATCACCGACTCGCTGAGCTCGACCGCTACGCTGGTGGAAAACGTCGCGCGCCAGCATCCTGACGAGTTCTATTTCCTTGGCGGGCAACCGCGCATCTCACCAACCCGCGATCGATTGGCCGGTTTTCAGCTCGGCCTTGAGCGCGCCGGCGTGGCGTGTAAACCGGAATGGATCATCAACGGCAATTATCACCCCAGCTCCGGCTACGAGATGTTCGCCCAGCTGTGCGCACAGTTGGGCCGTCCGCCAAAAGCGTTATTTACCGCCGCCTGTGGTCTGCTGGAAGGGGTGTTGCGCTACCTGAATCAGCACCAGTTGATGGAGAGCGACCTGCATTTGTGCAGTTTCGACGATCACTACCTGTTCGATGGCCTGACGCTGAAAATCGACACCGTGGCCCAAGACTGTCGTGCCCTGGCGCAACACAGCTTCGACATGGTCAGCGCGCTGATTGACGAGCGGCCCCTGGAACAGAACGCGCTTTACCTGCCGGGCAATATCCACTGGCGCCACGCCGGTTCGAAGGCGCTGCTCGGCCAGCCCTGACTTGAGGTTTTTCTTTTTCCGCTTAAGGAGCTCAGCATGAGCCGTGAGATTAACAAAGATACCCAGCTGTGCATGTCGCTGGCCGGTCGCCCAGGCAACTTCGGTACTCGCTTTCATAACTATCTGTATCAGGAACTGGATCTGAACTTTATCTACAAGGCGTTCACTACCCAGGATATCCAGGCGGCAGTGGGCGGCGTACGGGCTTTGGGCATCCGTGGTTGCGCGGTTTCCATGCCGTTCAAAGAGAGCTGCATCCCTTTCCTCGATGAGCTGGACGCTTCCGCAACGGCGATTGAATCGGTCAATACCATCGTCAATGACGCTGGTTTTTTGCGGGCCTATAACACGGATTATATCGCCATCGCCAAATTGCTGGCCCAGTACCAAATCCCGACAGAAACCGCCTTTGCCCTGCGCGGCAGCGGCGGTATGGCAAAAGCGGTGACCGCGGCACTGCGTGACGCCGGTTTTAAAAATGGCTATATCATCGCCCGTAACCCGCAGGCCGGACAGGCTCTGGCAAGTGCATACGGCTATCAGTGGCAGGCGCAAGTCGATGAGCTAAAAGTGGATATGGTGATCAACGTAACGCCAATCGGCATGGCCGGCGGTGCAGAAGCGGAGCAATTGGCTTTCGCGCCCGCGACTGTCGATGCGGCGAAAATCGTCTTCGACGTGGTGGCGCTGCCTGCGGAAACCCCGCTGGTCCGTTACGGACGTGAGCACGGCAAACAGGTGATTACCGGGGCAGAAGTGATTGCACTGCAGGCGCTGGAACAGTTTGTCCTCTACACCGGCGTACGTCCTACCGATGAGCAAATCGCCCGTGCTGCAGCGCACGCTCGCGGTTAAAAACGCTAAACAACGCCAGGGCCGCGGTTCGTTTGAGCGGCCTTGATGGCCTAGCGATGAGCCAGCAGACGCAAAATATTTCTCGCACCGTGAAGTACTCGCTCGATCCTGACATTACGTTGTATCGCTGTGAAAACGATTAGGTATTTACCGTAGGCGCTGATCCTGACGTCCCGGCCAAGCTCAGGTCGCTATTGGTAGGTTTCCGGCGACTCACCGATTCGCTGGCATTGGTTATACAGTTCAGAAATAAAACTCAGCGCCCGGGCCGGGTTATCCTGTGCAATATGATCGCCAATACTTTCAATGTCATATATCGCTGCCGGCGATATTGTTAGCCTCATCAGTCACTTCCGTTATCCACCATCCGTTGGTATTTAGCCCGCAAGCGCGCAAACGCCTCATCCGCCGGGACTCCCTCACCACTTTCAACTCCCTGTACAATGGCCACCTGCAACTCTTCAATTTTCATCGCGCGCTCATGTTCTTCAAGCAGACGCAGCCCTGCCCGTATCACTTCGCTGACGTTGCCGTAACGTCCGCTGTCAATTTGCTCATGAACGAACTTTTCAAAATGAGGGCTTAAAGCAATGCTAGTTGGCATGGCCGACTCCGGAAAGTAGTGTTAATTACTATCTATTAGTATTTTCATTTGTCGGCAATGCGTCAAGCCCCTGTACGAAATTCAGTCAATAAAAAAGGGCGCCTGAGCGCCCTTCTAATCCTGGGTGATGCCAGCCCGCTACTTGGCGGTGCCTTCCATCCCCACCAGCCCCACTTTCAGGTAGCCGGCTTTACGCAGCGTATCCATTACGCTCATCAGCGTTTCGTAGTCCACGCTCTTATCCGCCTGGAAGAAGATGGTGGTCTCTTTGTTCGCCTGCGTCCGTTGATCCAGCACCGACGTCAGTTGATCTGCACTGACCGCCTGCTCACCAACGTAGAGCTGTTTGTCCGCTTTCACCGACAGGAACACCGGCTTTTCCGGACGCGGCTGAGGTTTGGCGGAGGACGCCGGGAGATCGACACGGATATCTACCGTTGCCAGCGGCGCGGCCACCATAAAGATGATCAACAGCACCAGCATGACGTCGATAAACGGCGTCACGTTGATTTCATGCAGTTCGCCGCTGTCGTCCAGATCTTCATTTAAGCGCATCGCCATAACTCACCCCACCCGCAGTTGGTGTGAATGCTGTGAGCGTTTGGCTTCCGCCGTGGCGGCCAGATCCAAATCACGGCCCAGCAACAGCAGAACCTGTGCCGCTACGTCGCCAACCTGAGCGCGGTGACCACTGATCACACGGGCAAAGATGTTATAAATCACCACCGCAGGAATAGCGGCGACCAGGCCCAGCGCAGTAGCCAGCAGCGCTTCTGCGATGCCGGGCGCAACCACGGCCAGGTTGGTGGTTTGTGAGTGTGCGATGCCGATAAAGCTGTTCATGATGCCCCAAACGGTACCGAACAGACCGACAAACGGCGAAATGGCACCGATGGTCGCCAGGAAGCCATTGCCACGTCCCATGTTACGGCTGTAGCCCGCAACGCGACGCTCCAGACGGAAACCAGTACGTTCCTTGATGCCGTTGTTGTCGTTGGATGCCGCCGACAGCTCCAGTTCGTTTTGCGCATCATTCAGCAACACGGAGCTGATGCTTTCTTCCGAGAAGCTCTGCGCCAGTTCGGACGCTTCGTCCAGCGAGCGTACGTTGGCCAACGCCAGCTGTTCGCGGCGCAGACGGCGCTTGGCGCGGAACAGTTCGCTGCCCTTGGAGAACAGGATGGTCCAGGTGACGATAGACGCCAGCACCAGGCCGATCATCACGATTTTCACCACGATGTCCGCATGCTGGTACATACCCCAGACGGACAGGTCCATACCGCGGGTTTCCGGCGGCTGGATGGTCGGTTGCGGGTTGACCGGAGTGAGGGTTTCAGGCGCTGCCGCAGCAGGCGCGCTGGCTGCCGGAGCCACGCTTTCGGTAACGGCCGGATTAGTCGCCGGTGCCGCATGAGCACTGCCGGCCAGACCTGCCACCAATACCATTGAAGCTAACAGACCACGGCCGAACGCCTGGCCCCATTGCGCCCGGCCCTGACCGAACGATCCTTGATTTAAATTCTTGCCAGCCGTTTTCACGCTGTGCCTCCACCCGTTACCGATCAAAATTGAGGAATAATTCAGCGTGCGATCATATCAAACCAATCAGGGATTGATAGTAGTTCTCATTATTATTTACCAAATAATCGGGAAAATTACTCCTGCGGCGCACTTATGGCTCCCTGGCGAACCCATTCGCCGCCTGTTCGAACCTATATGTACCCTTTATAGGGCTATTTCGTCACTTTTACCGCACAGGACTGCAACAAAGACAGGGGATTTGTCGCATTTTACTGTTACATCCCGGTCTCACCGATAAACTCGCTTGGTTATCGCCGTCAGGCAGAAGGATGGCATGCGAGAGCACGATTGAGCAGAAGATTATAGCCGTTTCTACATTTGGATGTTAAAACGTCTGGATGGCTATAAGGTGTCATGCTAACGTAAGGGCTATTGCAAATGGCCCGTGAAGATCAAGCAAAGGTGAGCCCGCTCCTATGACGTCTAAAAACATCGAAACTACCCTGATTGGCGCCGGGCGCAGCAAGCGCTATACCCAGGGCTCCGTCAACCCCGTCACCCAACGCGCTTCTTCATTGGTATTTGACTCCGTGGCGGCCAAAAAAGAGGCCACCGTCAAACGTGCTCATGGCGAGCTGTTTTACGGCCGACGCGGCACCCTGACCCACTTCGCGTTGCAGGATGCGATGGTCGAGCTGGAGGGCGGCGCAGGCTGCGTGCTCTATCCTTGCGGCGCGGCGGCGGTCTCCAACGCCATTCTGTCCTTTGTCGGCGCGGGCGACCATCTGCTGATGACCGGCTCCGTCTATGAGCCGACGCAGGACTTTTGTACCCATATTCTGAGCCGCATGAATGTGGAAACCACCTATTTCGACCCGCTGATCGGCGCCGATATCGCCGGACTGATTCAACCCAATACCCGTGTGGTGTTCCTTGAATCACCCGGCTCGATCACTATGGAGATCCAGGATATCCCGGCGATGGTGCAGGCTGTTCGCGCCGTGGCACCTGAAGTGGTGATCATGATCGATAACACCTGGGCGGCCGGCATCTTGTTCAAGGCGCTGGATTTTGATATCGACATTTCAATTCAGGCTGGTACCAAATATATTATCGGCCATTCCGATTACATGCTCGGCACCGCCGTGGCTAACGAGCGCTGTTGGGACCAACTGCGTGAATACTCTTATTTGATGGGCCAGATGGTAGACGCCGATACCGCTTATATGGCCAGCCGCGGTTTGCGCACCCTGGGCGTACGCCTGAAGCAGCACCAGCAGAGCAGCATCGAAGTCGCCCATTGGCTGGCCCAGCGACCAGAAGTGGCGGTGGTCAATCACCCGGCGCTGCCCGGTTGCAAAGGTCACGAGTTTTACCTGCGCGATTTTAACGGCTGCAACGGCCTGTTTTCTTTCGTGCTGAAACAGCGCCTGAGCGACGTGCAGTTAGCCGAGTTTCTGGATAACTTCAGCCACTTCAGCATGGCCTATTCCTGGGGCGGCTTTGAATCCTTGATCCTTGCTAACCAACCGGAAGAACTGGAAGCCATTCGCCCAGCGGGTGGCATAGACTTCTCCGGCACTCTGGTACGCCTGCATATCGGCCTGGAAAATGTGCAGGATCTGATCGCCGATCTCGCCGCCGGGTTCGACCGAATTGCCAATACGCGCTAACAGAACGCCTGCTTGCATCGGCAACTTTATTCGCCTTGTTTAATGTGTGCTTAAGCTATTAGCGTTACACTAGGCGGGTAACTGTCAGATACGGCCAACACTGTGCCCTGGATACCCTGAAGCCAGGCGCAACCGGTATGCAACAGGATAAATAATGGATGTATTACGAGAGATTGTTCATGCGCTTTGGCAGCAGGACTTCATTGCCCTTGCCGATCCCAGCGTAATTTGGGTGGTTTATGCGGTGCTTTTCACCACTCTATTTTTAGAAAACGGACTACTGCCAGCTTCCTTCTTACCCGGCGACAGCCTGCTGCTGTTATCCGGCGCGCTGATCGCCAAAGGCGTGATGGCCTTTGTGCCGACGCTGATCATTTTGACCGTCGCCGCCAGCCTGGGCTGCTGGCTGAGCTACCTGCAGGGCCGTTGGTTGGGCCATACCAATCTGGTCAAAGGCTGGCTGCTGCAACTGCCCGCTCAGTATCACCAACGTGCACACAACCTGTTTAACCGCCATGGCCTGACGGCGCTGGTCATCGGCCGTTTTCTGGGTTTTGTTCGCACCCTGCTGCCCACCATGGCCGGGATTTCTGGCCTGAACAGCACCCGTTTTCAGTTCTTTAACTGGCTAAGCGCGGTGATTTGGGTAGGTGCAGTGGTCGGCCTCGGCTACGCTTTCAGCCAGATCCCTTTGGTTAAACGCTATGAGAGCCAGGTGATGACCGGGCTGATGATCCTGCCGTTGGTGCTGCTGCTGGTTGGCCTGGTGGGCGGCATGCTGGTTATCTGGCGTAAAAAACGCGCCGCCTCTTCCTGATACCCAGACGGGCGGCCATCGTCGCCCTTAAAGCGCTTTTTCAACCAACGCCAGTCTGGGAGGCAGCTTGCTCACCAGCGTATCCACCGCCAATCGAACCTTCAAAGGCAAATGCGGCGTTTGCGGCCAAACCGCGTGAACGTCGAATGACATGCCGGACCGATTGCGCATCAGCCTGACCAATTCCCCTTTCAACAACGATTCGCGCACCAGCCAGCAAGGTAACCAGGCTATGCCAAACCCCGCTACCGTGGCATCCGCAATCGCCTGCAGGTCATCCATCTGTAACCCTTTCTTCGGTATCACCTCCTGCTCTTTTCCGCAGGCATCCAGAAGCGTCCAGTTAAGAACCACGCCGGCGCGCATGTAGGTCACCGCATCATGTTGTGCCAGCTGCTCGAGGGTTTTGGGTTCGCCGCTGCGCAACAGATATTCCGGAGCCGCGCACAATGTCATACGGTGGTCGCCAACGCGCCGTGCCACCAACCCACTGCTACTGACCAGCGTACCGTTGCGGATCGCCAGGTCAAAACCGTCCTCAATCAAATCCACCACGCGGTCGTTGAATGACAGCTCCAGCTCCAGCCCAGGATGCTCACGCGCCATACTGGTCAACAGCGGCGCAATGCACATGCGGCCAAACAGCACCGGCATCGACACCCTCAGCCTGCCGTTGACCTGCTGCTTCCCCGACTCCAGCAGCATTTCTGCGGTACGTATCTCTTCCAGTGCCCGCAGACAACGTTCGTAAAACAGCGCACCGTCGTCGGTCAGGCTCAGGCTGCGGGTCGTGCGATGAAACAAGCGAACGGCCAACCGTTGCTCCAGGCGGGCGATGGTTTTCCCCACCGCCGAACGCGAAAGGTGTAGCCGGCTGGCCGCCAGCGCAAAACTGCCTGCCTCCACCGCGGTGACAAATACCGAAATGCCGTTCAATCGATCGCTCATGATTTGTAGCCCTGAAAGAAACAATCAAAGGAAATCTTATCGCCACTGGCGAACTTCTATCAACGATATTATCAGCAGGTCTGTTTATCGCTGACTTTGGAGTCAATCATGGCCGAAACAATGCAACGCTGGACAATGGACGCCCTGGGGCGCCAACACCTGCAACTGAACGAAAGCGTCATACCGCAACCGGGACCGCACCAGATCAGAGTGAAAGTGAATGCGGTATCGCTCAATTACCGCGACAAACTGGTCATTGAAACCGGCATGGGGCTAGAACTGCCGCAGCCCTTCACGCCAGCCTCCGACATGGCCGGCGAAGTCGACGCCATTGGGCCCGACGTCACCCGTTTTCAGCCCGGCGAACGGGTGATTTCCACCTTTAGCCCCGGCTGGATCGATGGCCGGCAAAAACCCTATGGTAATGCGCGCATCCCACCCTACCGCACTCTGGGCGGCTTTTATCAGGGCATGCTGGCGGAATACGTGGTGCTGCACGAAGACTGGTTGGCGGCTGCGCCCACCTCGCTGGACGACGCGCAGGCCAGTACCCTGCCCTGTGCCGGACTGACCGCCTGGTTCGCGCTGGTGGAACAGGGCCAGCTGCACGCCGGAGAATCGGTGCTGGTACAGGGCACTGGTGGCGTGGCGCTGTTCGGACTGCAAATCGCCAAAATGCTGGGTGCCGAGGTCTATGTTACCTCCGGCAGCGACGAAAAACTGGCGCGAGCCAAAGCCTTGGGTGCCGATCATGGCATTAACCGTCTGACTGCGGACTGGGTAGAAAAGGTGTATCAGTTGACCCAGGATCGCGGCATCGACCACGTGATTGACACCGTGGGTGGCCCTAATCTCGGTAATTCGGTACGCGCCGTTGCGGTGCACGGGCGTATCTCGGTGATCGGGGCGCTGGAGGGCTTTGAAGTTTCGGCTCCCGCAGGGCCGCTGCTGATGAAATCGCCGGTCATTCAGGGTATTGGTGTCGGCCACCGCCGCGCACTGGAAGATCTGGTGCGTGCGGTGGACGTTAATGCCCTACAGCCGGTGATCGACCAGCGCTACCGCTTTGATCAATTGCCGCAGGCGCTCGATCACCTCGATCGCGGAGCATTCGGTAAAATTGTGCTGACGCGCTGAATCACTGCCCGGCGGCGAGATTAACCTTCCATCATTAAAGGAGGGTTTTCGCGCAGTCGGGCAACTTCGTCACTCGGCGTCACGCCAAAGAAACGTTTGAACTCGCGGCTGAACTGCGAAGCGCTTTCGTAGCCGACACGGATCGCCGCGGTACTGGCTTTCAAACCGTCGTGTACCATCAGCAAACGCGCCTTGTGCAAGCGATAGGATTTCACATATTGCAGCGGCGAGGTGTTGGTCACCGCCTTGAAGTTATGGTGAAACGCCGAGATGCTCATATTCACCTCCCCCGCCAACTGCTCAACGTTGAGGTTGTCCGCATATTGGTTCTCAATACGCCGCAGCGCCTTGGCGATTTGGCTGAAGTGGGTATGGCGGTTAACCAATTCCTGCAATGAGGCGCCACAGGCTCCGCGCAGTACGTGGTAGAGAATTTCACGTACAATCTGCGGCCCCAGTACGCGTGCATCCAGCGGTTTGGCCATCACATCCAGCAGGCGTTCGGTAGCGCACAACAGTTCTTCCGACAGCTCGGCCAAGTTCACCCCGCTGCTTTCTCTGCGCGGCTTCACCAGGTAGTCGTCATCGCCGATGTCGATCAACAGGTCCTGCAGCATTTGACTGTCGATGTTCACCGACAACCCCACCAGCGGCAATTCCGGGCTGGCGAAGGTTTCGCACTCAAACGGCAACGGCACCGTCATCAACAGATAATTGCGCGGGTCATACTGGAAAACCCGATTACCGCAGTAGCCGACCTTGTGCCCCTGAAAAATGATCACCACACCCGGCTCATACATCACCGGCTGGCGCGGGCAATGACGATCGACATAAAGAATTTTCACCAGCGGCACCGGCGAGGGCGTGTAACCGTTGCTCTCGGCAAAGCAGGCCGCCTGGCGCGCCATGCGGCCGCGCAGTTCATCGATTTCGCTCACGGAAACACCCTCTTACATTAAGAATAATTCGGCATAAATAATAGTTTAAAACTCTATTTTTCTACAACGCTTTGTAGGAATAGGCAAGACTCGGGCAGGAATGTGCATTGTGCTGCTGAGCCAAGTTACTGACAATACACCTCAGATATTTTTCGCCAGCGGCGCTTGCCACATGCAGAAGAGAAATTACCCATGCAAAACTTTATTCTTCATACCCCAACCAAAATCCTGTTCGGCCAAGACCAAATCGCCGGCCTGGCACAGCAGATCCCTGCCGACGCACGCATTCTGATCACCTACGGTGGCGGCAGCGTGAAGAAAAATGGCGTGCTGGATCAGGTTTATGCCGCACTGGCGGGCCGCAACGTGCAGGAGTTTTCCGGCATTGAGCCTAACCCAACCTACGAAACGCTGATGAAAGCGGTCGAAGTGGTGCGCGCAGAGAATATCGATTTCCTGCTGGCGGTCGGCGGCGGCTCCGTGGTTGATGGCACCAAGTTTATTGCCGCAGCGGCCCATTATCAGGCGGATGCCGATCCATGGCACATCCTGAAAACCGTGGGCAGTGAAATCAAAGGCGCGGTGCCAATGGGCTGCGTACTGACACTGCCGGCCACCGGCTCTGAGTCCAACAGCGGCGCAGTGATCACCCGCAAAAGCAGCGGCGACAAACAGCATTTCTTCTCGCCACACGTGCAACCGCTGTTCGCGGTGCTGGATCCGGTAGTGACCTACTCTCTGCCGCCGCGCCAAATCGCCAATGGCGTAGTCGATGCCTTTGTCCACACCATCGAGCAGTACCTGACCTATCCGGTCGACGCCAAGGTGCAAGATCGCTTTGCCGAAGGCCTGCTGCTGACGCTGTTGGAAGATGGTCCGCGCGCGCTGTCCGAGCCGGAAAACTATGCGGTGCGCGCCAACGTGATGTGGAGCGCAACCATGGCCTTGAACGGTCTGATCGGCGCCGGTGTGCCGCAGGATTGGGCAACCCACATGCTGGGCCACGAATTGACCGCCATGCACGGTTTGGATCATGCCCAGACGCTGGCGATTGTTCTGCCTGCGCTGCTGATCGAGAAAAAAGCGCAGAAACGCGAAAAACTGCTGCAGTACGCCGACCGCGTTTGGGGCCTGCGCGATGGCAGTGAAGACAGCCGCATTGACGGTGCCATTGCCGCCACTCGTGCCTTCTTCGAACAAATGGGCGTACCGACCCGCATGGCGGATTACCAGCTCGACGGCAGCTCTATCCCGGCGTTGCTTGATAAACTGCATCAGCACGGCATGACAGCACTTGGCGAGCATCAAGACATCACCCTCGAAGTCAGCCAACGCATTTATAACGCGGCGCGTTAATCGCAAACCGCCTATTTCCTGCTAGGCTTTAGTTTCAACTTCTCTCCTGCGCCCGACGCTTCATCGGGCGCAGTTCAATGCGCTATTCGCGCTGCCGATCTTCATCTGATTAACCCATGGGAGAAAACATGACCTGTAGCCGCCCTATCCCGACAGCGCTGGAATTTGGTTAGCAAACTCAGCACTCCCCCAATTTGCCAACTAGAATTTATTAATAGCCGTTTCCGGTGCATGCAGCACTGGGCAATCCGTTGACAAGGAGATACGCATGACAACGCAACAACCCATCATCAAACTCCACGATGGTAATCTGATGCCGCAGTTGGGTCTCGGCGTTTGGCAGGCGAGTATTTCAGAAACCACCCAGGCGGTGCTTAAAGCACTGGAGGTGGGCTATCGCTCGATCGATACCGCTGCAATCTACAAGAATGAGGAAGGGGTTGGCGCAGCACTGCAATCCACCTCAATACCACGCGATGAGCTGTTTATCACCACCAAACTGTGGAACGACGATCAGGGCGACCCGCAAGGCGCGCTGGAAACCAGCCTGGAAAAACTCAAGTTGGATTACGTCGATCTGTATCTGATCCACTGGCCAAGGCCGCAGCAGGACCAATATGTCGACGCCTGGCGCGGGCTGATCAAACTGCGCGAGCAGGGGTTGGTCAAAAGCATCGGGGTATGCAATTTCCACACCCCGCACCTGCAGCGCCTGCTGGACGAAACCAATGTCGCACCGGTGATTAACCAAATCGAGCTGCACCCGTTGCTGCAACAGCGTCAGCTACGCGCCTGGAACGCAACCCACCATATTGCGACCGAATCCTGGAGCCCACTGGCACAGGGTGGCGAAGGGGTATTCGACCAACCGGTGATCAAAAACCTGGCGGAAAAATACGAGAAAACCCCGGCGCAAATCGTGGTGCGCTGGCACCTGGACAGCGGGCTGATCGTGATCCCGAAATCGGTCACGCCAGCGCGCATTCGTGAAAACTTCGAAGTCTTCGACTTCAAACTGGATAAAGACGAACTGGGCGAAATTGCCAAACTGGATATCGGCAACCGCCTGGGGCCGGATCCGGACTCACTGTAATCTCCCTGCGCCCGGCTTCGGTCGGGCGCAGCATCATCCAAAATACGCTTATCGGCGATAGGCCTCCGCCAGATTTACCGACGCTCTCCGCTCCGCCTCCCTAAGCCAGGCAACCGCTTCTGCTCCGGTGATCTCTGCACGCCCGAGTGCCGCCTGCTGAATACGCGCCAGCGTCTGAGCGGCACGTTGCCGGATGGCGGCCATATCCTGTCCCACCAGTTCGCCATGCCGCTTGCGGATCTGGCCGTTGATGATCACCGTATCTACATCGGCGGCATGGGACTGCAACACACTGCTCGCCCTTGGGAAAGAAGAAGGCACCATCGCCCGCTGATGTTTAAGCATAATCACATCGGCCTGTTTTCCCGGCGTCAGCGAACCAATACTTGTCTCCATTCCCAACGCAGCCGCGCTGCCGTGGGTCGCCCAACGCAACGCATCCCCCACCGAGAGAGAAAGTTCAGAAACCACTTCACCACGGATATGGTGCTGATGGTTATCCAGGCAGCGCTGGGTTTGCAGCCCCAGCCGCATCTGCGAAAACAGATCCCCAGACCCCACGCAGACAATGTCAGTGCTGATCGCCGGGGCTATCCCGTGATCCAGGCAGGCTCTGATGGGAGGAAAGCCCATGCCCATTTGCATTTCAGTTTCGGGGGCAATGCTGACTTTAGCGCCTGTTTTAGCCAACAGCCGCCATTCGGGATCGGTCAGACCGGAACAGTGAATATGCAGGTGACCGGGCTGCAGCAATTGATGATCGTCCAGCTCCTGTAACCCTTTCAATAACCGGCTATTCGGCAGTGCGCCGGTATGAGAAGCAATCAGGATATCCTGCTGCTGCGCCATGCGGATCTCCGCCGCTGTCTGCGTAAAGGGCACGGTGCCGAAATCGCTGAGCAAGGTCCCCATGCGCAACAAACCCTGATCGTCGCTAAAATAACGCTCGCGCAATTCAGCGGCAAAATTGACGCGTTCTTGATGGCTGGAAAAACCGGCGGGCTGAAAATCATAAACCTGAAATCCATAGGAATACACGCCACGGATACCGGATTGTTGCAGTGATTCGATCGCCGCGACGGCATGATCCGGGCTATTCACACAGTCACAGCAGTCGAGGATGGTTGTGACCCCGCTGTCTATGGCCTCGAGCGCCCCCACCAGGGTGGCAGCGGACAAATCCTCGGCGGTCACCAAGGCCCCCAGCCCATAAAACGTATTTGCCAGAAATTCCGGCAACGACATATCGCCGGAGATCCCCCGAAACAACGACATCCATGTGTGGCGATGACTGTCGATCATACCCGGCAACACGATCGCACCACGCGCATCGATCACTTCGGCATCCAGATGACTAAACGCCTTTGCGTTTTCCGCCAGCGCTGCGATCCGGCCATTTTCAATCAGCAGCGCCCCCTGGGGCAGTTCCCCATACTCTGCATCCATGGTGATAATATGACCGCCAGTGATGACCTTACGATCGACCTGCATGCTCATGTTTTACCTCCTGATTACCCACTGGAAAACAGGCGTGCACAATGTCGGTGGTTTAATCACGGCAGACAGGCCGAACGACATAAATACGGCTACGCACATTCTTATGAATCTGCTCATCATTAGGAGCGCTGTTGCTACGACGGGATGTTGCCTAGCCAATAAATGACCGGATTTCCATCACCACTTTGTCCGGCGATTCCAGGGTGGGGAAATGACTCGCCCCCGCAATTTTTACCGGATTGAACCAGCGGTGGCGTTGGGCGAACTCGCGCTGTAACTGGTCATACTCTGCGCTATGCGGTTGTGAATAGAGGTGCATTACCGGACGCTCAGGGGTGAGCTGTTCCAGGCGTTGCAGGGGAGAGCCAAATTGCCCATAGGCCAACTCGATTTCCCGACAAGAACGGATCCACATCTCCTGATCGAATCCGGCCATTTCCTGTTGGACATGGTTGATCACATCCTGGTTATCCGTATGGGCTACCCATTCCGCAAACAGGGCATCTCGCGCCTGTTGCCAGCTTTCCGGCCGCTGGCTCTGCTGTAAATTCTGCAGCAGATCGGTAAAAGCTCCGGTCATCAACCAGTCCACCACGATGGTTTTCGGTACCCGCAACGGGCCCAGTTGCTGGCTTAAAGCGATGTTGGCCCAGCCGCCATGGGATGTAGAGAGCGGAATCAAGCGCTCAACATCCAGCCGGTCAAGAAACAGAACCAGATCGGCCGTGAGATCATCCATACCAAAATCGCCGTCATAACTGCGTGCGGCATTGTGCCCGCGCCAATCAATATTCAGTACGCGATAGTGTTGCGCCAGCAGCGGTATTAGGTGTTTAAAAAGCCGGTGATCCTGGCACCAACCGGAAAGCAACAGCAGGGTGGTGTCCCCGCTGCCGCTGTCCTGGTAGTCGAATGAATTGCTGCCCAGCGTTATCGTTTTCATGCTCATGCTTGTTCCCTCATCATGCAGAAAGTGGGATGCAGGGGGGAATGGCTATCCGGCCAGATTTGGCCGTTTCCCACAAGAACTGTAGTAGATGCTTATGCTCTGCCAGCCGGCGAGGAAAATTGTGTGGCGGTTCAAGCGGGAAATCGCTCATCTCCCCCCTCCTGTTTGTGATGGTACGGTAAGGCAATAATTTGACTATATGGCGTTTTTATAGGCGGTGAGTAATGAATAGTCACAACACGGGTATGCCGAAATGGAATAGCAAGAGGGGATTTTGAGAAGGGTATGATTGACAGACAGATCAGAAAAAGAGGGTAAGTACCCGCCCAGGCTAAAGTGTTGCCTATCAGCCTGGGACATACTGAGACTTACCCCTTTAGCGAGTTACAACCGTTCGCCGTTGGTGGCGATCACCCGCTGGTACCAGCCAAAGCTCTGCTTCTTCTTACGTGCCAGATTGTTATCGTGATCGACATACACAAAGCCGTACTGTTTTTGATAGCCGTTGAGCCAGGAGAGCAGATCGATAAACGACCACGGGTAATAACCACGAACATCCGCGCCCTGCTCGATCGCCGCGCCGATCGCCTGGATATGATCGCGTAGATAATCAATACGTGGTTGATCGCGCACCTCACCTTCGACGATCGGATCCTTGGCTCCCAGCCCGTTCTCGGTAATGTAGATTGGGATATTGCCGTAGCGTTTGACGATACGGCCAATGGCATCGGTCAACCCCTGCGGATAGACCTCCCAATCCCAGTCGGTGTAGACGCCGTTCGGATTGCGAACCTGTTTAAACAACCCCTTGAAGCCCAGCTCGCGCCCGCTGCCCTTCTGCCCGCTGGTGTTGATGGTATAACCGTCCACGTCATCGTTGTGCGCGACCATTTCACGCTTGTAGTAATTCAGGCCGATAAAATCGACGATATTCTCTTTCAGCAATACCTCATCGCCCGGTGCGAAATGCGGCACGCCAAAGGCCTGCTGCGCCATCGCCAGCAGCTCTGACGGGTATTCGCCCTTCAGCACCGGATCGTACAGCCAGTGGGTGAAGATCCCTTCGGCTATTTCGCAGGCGCGGCGATCCTGCGGTGAATCGCTGATCGGATCGTTCGGTTGCAGCACGTTGACGAAGCCGATCTGGCCGTTGATCTTCATTTCACGGAAGCTTTTTACCGCTCGGGCGTTGGCCAGGAACACATGGTGACACGCCTGAATGCCCTTTTTCGGATCGGTCAGTTTGGGTGGGTGCGCCCCGGTGAAATAGCCCATGCCGATAAACACAATGGTTTCATTGAACGTGGACCAGAGTTCGACCCGGTCGCCAAACCGCGAGTAACACAGACGCGCATATTCATCAAAAGCATCGACGATCTCTCGTGATTCCCAACCACCAAACGCGTCCTGCAACGCCTGCGGCAGATCCCAGTGGTACAGGGTGATCATCGGTTTGATATTGTGCTTGAGCAGTTCGTCGATCAGATCGCTGTAGAATTGGATCCCGGCCTCGTTCACTTTTCCCCGGCCTTGTGGCAGCAGCCGTGGCCAGGAGATCGAGAATCGGTAGGTCTGCATACCCAGCTCGGCCATCAGCGCCACATCTTCACGGAAGCGATGATAGTGATCGACCGCCACGTCGCCGTTAGTGCCCTGATAGGTGGTCCCTGGCAGGTGAGAGAACAGGTCCCAGTTGGACAGGCCTTTGCCGTCGGCATCATAGCCGCCCTCGACCTGATAAGACGCGGTCGCGGCCCCCCAGAGAAAGTCTTTCGGAAATACGCTCATTGGTTTTTCACCCCGTTTTGCTCCAGTAATCGGTAAATTCTCACCAGTTCTTCCACCAGATCGCGCGCCAGCATGGCATTCATGATGTGGTCCTGCGCGTGCACCATAATCAGGTTGACCGGCAGCTTGCCCTCCCCTTCGTCAAAACCGATCAGCTCGGTTTGGGTGGCGTGGGCACGCTTCGCCGCCAGTTGCGATTCCGCCAGCAGAATATCCACCTGGTCCCACTGGTACTTACGCGCCGCATACAGCGCCTGCATGGCACAGCTGCGCGCCTCTCCGGCGTTGATGATCAGCTCCATTACCGCCGTTTCCATGTCAATCATTCGGTGACTCCTTGTGTCTGTTCAATCTGCTCCGCTTCGCTCACTTCCTGATCCAGCAGCTGTTGCTCATAGACTTTGAAGAACGGGTAGTAGATCAACGCCGAAACCGCCGCCAGCAGCAGCACCAACAGCGCGGCGCGGAAATCCCAACCGGTAGCCCAGGCGGCACCAATCGGCGCCGGAGCGGTCCAGGGCACCACCGAGATCACCCGCCCGATCAGATCCAGCTTCACCGCCGCGTAGGCGATGATCGAATTGACGATCGGCGCGGTAATAAACGGAATAAAGAAGGTAGGGTTCATCACGATCGGCGTGCCGAAGATCACCGGTTCGTTGATGTTGAAACAACTCGGCACCAGGCTCAGCTTGCCGATCGAACGCAGGTGCGCCGAACGGCTGCGCAGATAAAGCAGCACCAGCCCAAAGGTGGCGCCGGATCCGCCGATGACGATAAAGAAGGTCCAGAAGGCCTCCATAAAGATGTGCGGCATCGGTTGGTTGGCGGCCAGCGCGTCTTGGTTAATCCCCAGGTTGGTGAGCCAGAAGGCCTGCAGCATACCGGAAACGATCACCGCTCCGTGGATACCCGCAAACCACAGCAAATGGCCGATCAGCACCGCCAGCAAGATCGCCGGCAGCGAATCCGCAGCGGAGATCAAGGGTTGGAACAGCGCCATGATCGCCTGCGGCAACAGCAGGTTGAACTGATGCTGCACCAGCAGGCTCAGCGGATACAGGGTGATCACCACCGCCAGGATCGGGATCAGCAGATCGAACGACTGCTTGATCTTGGCCGGCACCTGCTCCGGCAGTGAGATGCCGATATTGTGCGCCTTGAGGAAGCGGATCAGTTCGGTGGTGTATATCGCCACCAAAATGGCGGTGAAGATCCCCACGCCGCCCAGTGCGGCGGTCGGCAGCATTTTTTCGCTTTGCGGCGCGGCCACCAGCAAGAAAGACATCAATGCCAGCATCGCCGCCATAAAGGGATCGAGCTTATAACTCTGCGCCAGGTTGTAGGCAATGGCGGCGGTGATATAGATGGACATAATGCCCATCGTCATATTAAACGGGGTGAGAATAGCGACCTGATGTTTTTCCGCCGCCCCCAGCCACCATTGGGCAATGCCCCAACTGCTGTCGGCGGAAAAGGGCGGATAGGCAAACACCAGCAAGAATGAACCGACGATCATAAAGGGCATCGCGGAAATAAAACCGTCGCGGATCGCCATAATATGTCGCTGAGTCGATAATCTCCCGGCAATCGGGCTGATGCGGTTTTCGATAAAATTGAATGCGGCCTGGCTGATACTCATGGTCCAACCCTCGGGAGGTGCTGAGTCAATGGTCACAGGATGGGAAAACCGGCGGAAACGGCCTGATGCCGGCGGCCCGGTGGGATCAGTGTTGTGCGATCATCTGTAAGGCTTCGGCGAGAATTTTATCGCCGCGCATCATGCCGTAATCCATGCTGTTTATCACCGCGATAGGTTTATTTTCCCTGTCGGCAATCTTTTTAAAATCGGCGAACTTATATTTCACCTGTGGCCCAAGCAGGCAACATTGGTAATTCGCCAACGTGGATTCAAATTCCTCCAGGCCGACGGCGATAATATCAACCTCAATCCCCTGCTGTTCGGCAGACTTTTTCATTTTATTCACCACCATGCTGGTCGACATTCCTGCGGCGCAGCATAAGAATATTTTTTTCATCCGTTCTCCTGGAGGCATAGGTACAAATGATTCAGTTGAAGAATGAGTATGGTTTCAAAAACGAGAAAACCGCAACCGGTTTCAGTAACCGGTTGCAGAGTTTGAATGGGTTCTGTGAAGGAGATCCGAATTTTAATTTTCGGGCTTAAAGCGCGGAATAACTGAGCAACATCGTCTGGCTAAACCGCTGCCCTTTAGCCAGGCGGCGCAGCCCGCCCAGGTCAGCCATGTTATGCCCGTTGGCCGCGTGGGACATGGGTTCCAGACAGAAAAAGTCGAATTGATAACCCGGATCGAACGCCGGATCCGAGACGAACAGGAAATAAACCGGACAGGCCGGCTGAGTGTTCATTCGTAACCGAGCTCCCTGCTCCGGCCACTGGATCTCCGCCTCGCCGTTCCAGCCGCTAAAGCCGTTGTTCACCCAATGACGCGGCAATGGCCCCGGCTGGTTGAAATCCATTTCTTCGCTCAGCGCCGCCTGCTCGCCCGCCAGCCAGTCTTCGGCTTCACGCCAATAGGCCGCAGCGGATGCCTGTACCCGGGTATGCGCGGTTAACGGAAAGTACGGATGCCAGCCCAGCCCATAGGGCATCGGCCTTTCTCCGGTGTGCTCTACCGCCAGTTCGATGCTGAGTTGGTGCTGATGCAGGGTAAAGTATTGTTCTACCTGATAACGATAAGGGCCATTCTCATGCTGATAGCGCAAGTGAAGGACTTCGTCGCCTTGCTCAACACATTGCCATTCCTGCAGCCAGCCGTCACCATGCAGATAATGCCGATCCCAGTCGGTATTGGCGCTGAGCAGGTAGTCTTGCTGCTCGAAGCTGAAGCGGTTTTGATTGACCCGGTTGCCGAAGGGGACCAGAGGAAAACATCCCGATTGCAGCGCCGACGTCGCGTCACTCACTACCGCAGGCCGCAGCAGAGGGAGCTCTCCCTCCGGTGTGTAAGCGATGAATTTCAGCACGCTGCCGCCCAACGAGGAAACCACCAGCGAGACGCAGCCGTTATCCAAACTAAACAGTGCCATAGTGCCCCCTGGCGTTAATCGGCGAAGTTAATCACCACCTTGCCACACTGCCCGGAAGCCATCAGCACATAAGCATCGGCAGCCTGTTCAAGGGCAAAGCGGTGGGTAATCGCGTGATGCGGATGCATTTTCCAGTCGTGCAGGTCGGTACAACATTTTTCCATATGGTGCAGGCTGGTGACCCAGGAGCCGATAATTCGTCGTTGGTGATGCATCAGGTCTGCACTGACTTCAAATTCCACCTTGCCGGTTTCACCGATGTAGATAACCCTTCCCCAGTCCGAGGAGGCCTGCAGCGCCAGCAGCCGTCCTTTAGCGTTACCGGAACAGTCGAGGGTGACGTTGGCGCCGCCCGCGGTCAATTCGCGAATGCGCTCTGTCACCCCCTCGCCGGTCAGAAAACCGTGATCCATCAGTCCCAACCGCTTCGCGGTCGCCAGACGTTCCGGTATGACATCTACGCCAATCACCGTTTTCGCCCCCCGCCCCTTCGCCAGCATCATCGCCATCATGCCGACCGGGCCCAACCCTACGACCAGCACGTGATCGCTGCCGGACACCTCGCCGCGCACAATGCCTTCATAGGCCGTGCCGACGCCGCAGGAAATAAAAGCGCCGTCTTCGTAGCTGAGCGAATCCGGCAGATGGATCAGATCCTTTTCCTCCGCCAACAGGTAGTCGGCGTGGCCGCCATCCCGTTGCCAGCCATAGGCAGCCTTGCCAACGCCGGTACAGGAAATCGGATAGCCCCGGCGACAGTTGCTGCAAAAGCCGCAGCCGGAAATGTGGTACACCAGCACGCGGTCACTCTCGCGAAAGTGCCGGCAACCGGCCCCTAACGCGACAATCTGCCCACAAGGTTCGTGACCGTTAATAAATCCCCGGTACAAGGGCTGATCCGGTGCGGCAGCCGTGCCACGGTGCTGATGATAAATATAATGAATATCGCTGCCGCAAATACCGGACGACTTCATTTTAATTAATACCTGGCCAATACCCGGTTGCGGAATATCCACCTCGCGCAGCTCTGCCGTGGAATTTCCGGGTAAATAAGCCGCCAACATTTTTCCCATAATATTTTCCTTCCAGATTTAATGCGTTATTTTTAGTGGCATATGAGGCTATTGCTTATTGTTCTTCTGCATCACGATAATATTGGCCAGCACCGCCAGTACGATAATCACCCCTCTGACCACCTGTTGGAAAAAGGAGTTAATTCCCAGCAAGACCAGGCCGTTGCCAATCAGGGTGATCACCAGCACGCCGAGCAGAGTGCCGAGCATCGAACCGCGCCCGCCGGACAAGGCTGTCCCCCCGACCACCACGGCGGCAATCACGTCAAACTCCAGACCACTGGCCGCACCGGCATTACCGGAGCCCAGGCGCGCCGCCAGCAGAATACCGGTGACGGCCGCCAACAGGCCGGCCAGGGTAAACAGCAGGATACGAATGCGTTTGACGTTAATGCCGCACAGCTGGGCGGCGCTGGCGTTGCCGCCAATGGCGTACACCGAGCGGCCAAAGGCGGTTTTCTTGCTGATAAACTGAAAAACCACGAACAGGATCAGCATAATCACCGCCGAAACCGGCAGCCCCAGTACCTGCCCACCCAGCCAGTCCAGCACGTCATTTTCGTCGATCGGCACCGGCAAGGCGTTGGTCATAAACAATCCCATCCCGCGCAGGGCGCTCCAAAGCCCCAATGTGGCGACAAAGCTGGGCACGTTAAACCAGCCTCGCAACACCCCGGCGACCGAGCCCAACGCCGCCCCCAGGCACAAGGCCAGGATCAACGCGAACGGCAGCGGGATCGCGTACTGCATCAAATAAGCCAGGATCACCGAGATAAACGCCACCATCGGGCCTACGCTAACGTCGATTTCCCCGGAAATAATAATCAGCGTCATGGCCCAGGCGGCAATGCCGATGGTGGCGGCATCGCGTAAAATATTCATTTGGTTATTCAGCGAAATAAACCCGGTGGCATAAATAGAAAATACCAGGTAAAGCACGACAATAATTGCCAGCAGGCCCAGTTCATTGGCGTGCTTCGATAATTTTCGGGTTCGGGTTATTTTTACTTCCGGTACCAATGTGGACATTGTATTACCTCCGGTGCCTTCGAATGTGGGCAGAATTATTGGATCATCAGCACTTCAGACATCAGCTGTTCAACATCCACGGGCGAGATAAACTCCTTCACTATCGTGCCTTGCTGCAACAACAAGATCCGGTCGCAGACCTGGGGTAATTCCTCCACTTCGCTCGATACGAAAATGATACTTTTCCCCTCTGCCGCCAGCTCACGCGCAATACGGTAAATTTGGTTTTTCGCTTCGACATCCACGCCGCGCGTCGGCTCATCCAGCAACAGGATCCGGCTTCTGGCGTAAACCCAACGGCCGATCACCACCTTCTGCTGGTTACCGCCGGAAAGCGTCATGATCGGCGTGCCGGTTTCTGCGGTTTTCACCCGCATCCGGCTGACGATCGCCGAGGTTGCCTGTTTGATCTTCGGCCAATTCAACACGCCAAAGCGGCTGACGGAGCGGCTGTCTGTCATCACGGTATTTTCATCCACGCCCAGCAACGGCATGATGCCCTCCGCCTTTCGGTTTTCCGGCGTGTAAGCCATACCGCGCTGAAGCATCTGAGCGTAATTTGGGCAGATCAGCGCTTCACCGTCGAGGATCAGCTCGCCTTCGACGAACGGCGTCAGACCAACGATGGCCTTGAGCAATTCACTGCGGCCTGCGCCCAACAACCCGGCAATGCCCAGTACTTCGCCACGCCGCAGCTCAAAACTGACCTGATGCAATTTGGGCGGCAGCGATAATTGTTTAACTTCAAAAACCTTGTCCCCGCCCTTCGGGGCCGTGACGGTTTGCGTATGGTGATCCTGATGGCCCAGCATCAGGTCGACAATTTGCTGGGTGGAGGTGTTGTCCAGCGCCACGTCACCCGCCACGCGGCCGTCGCGCATAATGGTGCAGGACGATGCCAGCCGGCGGATCTCGTTCATTCGGTGGCTGACATACACCACTGCAATCCCGGCGGCGGAAAGGCGCATCACTGCCGCCGCGACCAGATCGGCCTCGGCGTTGGCCAACGAACTGGTTGGCTCGTCGAGGATCACCACTTTGGGATCCCCCTGACAGGCCCGGGCGATTTCCACCAGTTGCTGCTGCGCCGGGCTGAGATCGCGAACCCATTGTTGAGGATCGATGTCCACCCCGAGCAGCGCCAACGCGTGCCGGGCCTGCGCCAGCATGCCTGGTGCGTCAATCACGCCGGCGCGCTGCGGCCAGGCCCCCAAACACAGGTTTTCCGCCACGCTCATGTCCTGTACCAGGCTTAGCTCCTGATAGACAGCCCGCACGCCAAGCTCACCGGCCCGGCGCGTCAACAGCGCATCTGGCCCCTCCAGCAGTCGATCGCCGATAAACACCTGCCCGGCGTCCGGCCGCTCACTGCCGGTCAACATGCGGATCAAGGTGGACTTGCCCGCGCCGTTTTTCCCCAGCAGAGCGCGCACCTCGCCACGCCGCAGCGTGAAATTCACATCTTGCAGCGCCACCACTCCCGGGTAACGTTTATGCCCCGATTGAATGCGGGCCACGACCGGTTGCTGCGCCAATTCGTTTAAGGCTCTGTCACTCATGCAAGCCACCGACATTAAGAGCCTATCCCAGTAGGCGTCATTGTTGCAGGCAGTTTGGACAAGGACAGCGCGGAAGAACCGGAGCGTACACAGAGTACGTGAGGATTCTGAGCACTGCCCAGGGCCAAACTGACAAATAAAATAGCCTAATGGAATAAGCTCTAAGGTAAGCCGTCTTTGTGAGTCACTAGCCAATCAGTAGCGCTCTGCGACGAGGCGTAGAGATCGATCGGCACCTGCACCACCTTTTGGCCGACCGGCCGCTGGTTGATGGCGTTCATCGCCTGAGTAAAGACCAACGCCCCCATTTTCTTGCCCGAGATATCCACCACCGCCTGCAGTACCTGACGGTTCACCAGTTCCTGCGCGATTTCGGTGGTCATGTCCGAGCCGAATACCACCGTTTGGCCGACCTTGTTCTGGTTGCGCACGGCTTTAACCGCCCCGAGCGTAGCGCCGCCGGATTCGCCGAAAATGGCATCGACTTTCCCGGAGGAAATCAGCAGTTTCTCGCCGACCGATATCGCCTTGTCCAGCACGGTGCCTTCCTGATTAGCGACGATTTTCATGCCCGGTACTTTCGCTTTTAACGCCTCTTCAAATCCTTTACGCCGTTGCACGCAAACTTCGAAGGCTTCGCAATTAATAACGGCGATTGCAGGCTCGGTTATTTTCTTTTCAATGAAGTAATCGGCGGCGGTATTACCCAGTTTTTTGCCAAACTCGTAGGGATCGCCGACCAAATAGGCATAAACATATTTATCTACGCCTTTCTCATTAATGCAGGTGTTGTAACAAATCACCGGAATGCTCGCTTCGTTGGCACGCTTGATAGCCCGCACGCTGCCATTCACCGAAACGGCGGAAAGCACGATGGCATTCACGTCGCGCGCAATCATGGTATCGATAAACGAACTTTCTTTAGAAACATCCCCCTGCGCATTGGTTTCTATGATTTCAATTTTCCCTTTGTCCTTGGCGGCGCCGTCTTGCACACCCCAGCGGACCCCGGCGTAATATCCCTGGGTATCGAGATAAATAGCGCCGATGGCGGTTTTGTCATTTTTAGCCTGTGCGCCTGCACTGAAAATAATCAGGCCCCCGGTAATGGCTAACAGCACGTGTTTTATTTTTTTTAGCAACATCGTTATTCTCCAGTTAATGTTCATTAACCTCTTGCTGCCTATTTTTATTATCCCGCCTGAAGGCTTTACCGCTGTTCGCCCTCAGGCGGAGCACAGACTCATTACACTAAATGATCAAACTGATTACTTACCGCCACAGGATCACGCATTAAACTAAACAGGGTTAAGTAAACTTTTTCTCCCTGGCGCGATCCGTGCCTGCTGCACTGAGCTGTTCTTCCAGTGCTTCCAGAGTAATGCCTTTGGTTTCCGGCACTCTGGCGTAAATGAACCCCGCACCGGCCAGGCAAATGACGCCATACAACAGGAAACTGCCCGCTGCGCCCAATGCGGCATTCAGCAGCGGGAAGCTATAGGTCAGGACAAAACAGGCCACCCACAGCGCAAAGGTGCCAGCGGCCATGGCTGCTCCGCGAATGCGATTGGGGAAGATTTCAGACAGCAGTACCCAGGTAACGGGGGCAAGCGTGACGACATAGATAGCGATGGCCACCAACACCAGTAACAACACCGGCAGCCCCAGCAAACCATAGGTGTAAGCCGCCGCCATCAGCAGGTAGATCACCGTTAATCCACAGGCGCCTATCAGCATCAGCCGGCGTCGGCCAATGCGATCCACCAGCGGTAAAGCCAGCAAGGTGAAGATCAGGTTGATCAGCCCGGTGGCGACGATCGACTTCAACGTATCGTTAATATCGAACCCTGCCGACGCGAAGATCTCCTGCGCATAGTTAAAGATCACGTTGATACCGCACCACTGCTGAAATATCGCCAGCACAATGCCTATCACCAACACCGGCCGTACATCGCTGCGCAGCAGCGCACTGAGCGGCACCTTGCCGCTGTCCTTGTCCAGCGTTTGACGGATCTCCTTTAGCGTTTGCTGCGCATAGCTTTCATTGCCGATGCGTCGCAAGACCTTCTGCGCCTGCTCGTGGCGGCCGACCTTCGCCAGCCAGCGCGGCGACTCCGGCACAGCCAGCATCAGCAGCAGGAAGGCCAGCGCCGGTACCAGTTCGGCGCCAAACATATAACGCCAGCCAACCTGTCCGTTCCAGCTGGCCAACAACTCCGCCTGACCGGCATTGGCCGCCACCGGATCGGCGATCAGCAGGTTGATCAACTGCGCTGCCAATACCCCGATCACAATGGTCAATTGGTTCACCGCAACGAAGCGACCCCGCTGTGCCGCCGGGCTGATTTCGGCGATATACACCGGCGACAGCGCCGAAGCCAGGCCAATGCCGACCCCGCCGACAATGCGGTAAATGATAAAGGCGTCAAAACTGGTGGCCACGGCGGTGCCCCAGGCCGAGATCACGAAGGTCAAGGCGGCAATCGCCAACGGTAGCTTGCGGCCAAAACGATCCGACAGCAGGCCCGAGATCACCGCGCCGAAAATACAGCCCACCAGCGCCGAACTCATCGCCCAGCCTGACTGGGCGGGATCGGTGATGCCAAAATAGGCCTCGTAGAAAGGCTTGGCCCCGCCTATGACCACCCAGTCGTAGCCGAATAACAGGCCACCACAAGCGGCGACCAGGCAGATAGTCCAGACATAGGGCATGTTCAGTTTATTCGTCACATTGGTCCCCTTTTGGGCATCAGTTGGCTAAAGTCTCGGCCAGCACGGTGAATAAACGCGCTTTGTCATGCGCAGGATTTATCGCCAGCAGCTCGCTTAACGTTTGCTGCGCTGCGGCTAACTGCCCTAACCCCAGTTGCGCCAAAGCCGTCACCAGCAGGCAGTGCTGTTGATGCGCCTGTTGCAGGTCATTGTCCAACGCCATCAAATCCGGCAGCGAAACGGCAAAGAAATCGGCGCCAGGCAACATCTCAGACTGCTGGCTTGCCCACTGCTGCATTTGGGTGAACTGCTGTTCGGCCTGTGCCGACTGCCCCAGTTGCTTGAGCGCCATGCCGCGATAGAACAAATAATCCACCGGTTGATCGTTGTAGTAGCGGCTTTCAGCCAGTTCGCCGTGTCCCGCGCAGGCCTGTTGCCAGCAGGTGGCCGCTGCCTCGAGCTGGCCTTGCCGGGCAGCACAGATACCCAGCCAATAGTAGATATCGTTGTCGCTTTGCCCGGCCAGACGCCCTTCCCCCAGATTTTGCGGATAGTGCAACGCCGACTGCAGCAAATGTTGCGCCTGCTGCGGCGCTCCCTGTTGCAGCGCCTGGAATGCCAACCGTTGCAGATTGATCAGATACTGGCCGGTGACTTTGCCTTCACCACCTTCCCACGGGTGAAACTCACGCTGCTGCAGGATCCGTTGCGCGTCACTCAACCGATCGCACTGGTTGTAAAGGCTCAGCAATTCGGCGGTAAGGTCGTCACGCCGGGCCACTACCGGCAAATGTTGCTCCAACATCGCCAGCCGCTGAGCAGGTGCAGTACCGAGGCGTTTGTTCAGTTGATCCAGTTCAAACAGCAGCCGAGCGTCATCAGGTTGCAGAGCAAAGGCCTGCTGCAGATGCGCCAGCGCCACGTCATGCTGCTGGAGTTTATTGAAGGCGTAGATCCCCAGATTGCGCCAGGCGTCGGCAAACGTCGGCTCCCGCTCCACGCATTGCTGCCACAGCGCTACCGCCTGCGAGTAGTTGCGCTTGCTGTAATGGAAACAAGCCAACAGATACTGTGCAAAAACGCACTCCTGCAGTTGGCTTAGCATCTGCACTTCATTCAGGGTATTGGGGAAGCGCACCTGGTGGCCGAAGCCGTCGCGCGCCTGCGCCAACAGCTGCCGATATTCCCGGTCACTTACCGCGCCTTTGCGCAGGCTGGCCAACATATAGCGCGGCAAGGTTTCCTGGCTGTCCAACAGCGTCAGTAACTCAATCGCCTGCTCTTTGGCTCCCCATTCACAGAGTTGGCCGGCAATGTTTAGCGCATTGATCCCACGGCAACCGGTCACCGACCGCAGCCGTTGTAAATCGGCCTCGGCGTGAGTTTGCGCATAGCGCAGGTAATACAGGCTGTAATGCAGCGGACGGGTGACAAGCTGGTCATCGATATAGTCCAGGCTCTGTGCCCCTTTCCCCAGGCGTTGCAACAGCAGCGCTTTCAGGGCGATCAGCGGATAATGGCTGGCGTTAACGCTCAGGCTGCTTTCACAAAACGCCAGCGCCTGCTGATACTCCCCGCGCCGCGTCGCGACCCGCGCCAGACCATAGAAACCGCCCGGTTTACCGTTACCGCTCCAGATGGCGCGGTAGAAATCCTCGTAGGCCGCGTCGTCGTTACCCAATTGTTCCTGAGCGCAGGCACGAATCAGGCTGGCTAACCCGCACTGTGGGTTGCGGTTAAGGTTATGGGCTCGTGTCAGCGCGTCATCCGCGTAGGCAATCGCACGTTGGAAATTGGCACGGTTATATTCGAGCGTGGCCAGAGCCAAATTGCAGCGATAATCAAGAGGATCCAGCGTCAGGCCCCGCTGGTAGTAATCGAACGCCGAACGGCTGGCATGGTGGTACTGCTCCAGATGCTGGCCGATAAACCAGGCTTCATCGGCGCTGACGATCTGTTCTGCCGCCAGTGGCGCTTTGGCGGGCTGCGGCAACTCGGTGCTTTCGCTCGCCTGATGCTGGCGATAGCTGAGTACGCTGCGGCCCTGGGCGTCCTGCAATTCAATCGTCAGGCGACCGGAGAAATCGCCGGTCATGGTCTCCAGCAGCGCCGCACCGGGGGTGAGATCAACGCGGCGGTCGAGCAGCAGCTGCTGGTCGCTATCGCTGCGGATCACCAACCGGTGCTGCGCCAGCGGCGCGACCGCATACAACCCCCACACCAGTTGTCGCCCGTCGCTTTCCAGTTTTAGCGCGGCACGGGTGTTGGCATTCTGCACCATGCCCAACGTGTTGTAGGGCAGGAAATTCTGCACAAAGCATTTTTCTTCGTAGGCGTCGAGCCAGGTGAAATCCGGTTGGTTATCGGTGTAAACCCCGGTCATCAGCTCAATGTAAGGGCCGTTATTGTCGGTCAGATTGCGATCCCAGGCCTGGCCAAATTCGCCGTGGCCCCAGCTCCACTGTTTCTTGCCGGGTGACACATGGCGATCGGCGATGTGCAACAATCCGCCCTGCTCATCGTGGCTGTAGGCGCCTACAAAGTCATAGTCCGACTTATGCGCCATGTAAGACGTCGGTACCGGGATATTCTTGTAGCGCGAAATATCCACACCGGCCGAATAATCCACCTTGTAGTAGGTGCCAGTGGCAATAGGGAACGAAGAGACATCGCGCTTGCCATGGTCAAAAACGGCGGTCACATCCGGCGGGAATACGCTCTGGTGATCGTCTCCACCTTTCACCGCCGGGTTGGCCCACCAGAGGAAATGGCGCGGCGTCGGGTTAGGGTTAAAAATCTTGGCGCTGATTTCAATCAGCGCGCGGTCAGGATACAGCGTGAAACCGGCCATCACCTGCAGCCCGCGCATCGGCTCTACCTCCCCCAGCCAGACGGTCTTCGCCCCGTTATCGTGCTGCTGAATCTGGCAGTCCACCGGCATATAGGTGGTCGGACGGTGGTGTTGCGGCCAGTTGAACTCGATCCCCCCTGAGATCCACGGCCCCAATAACCCCACCAGCGCCGGTTTCACTACCTCGTTGTGATAGACAAAATCGCGCTGCTGCACTTTGTCGTAAGCCCGATGAATACGCCCGCCCAGTTCCGGCAATAGCATCACGCGCAGGTAGTCGTTTTCCAGATATACCGCCTGATAGCGACGCAGGGATTTTTCACCGCTCAGGGTGTCAATAACGCCATAGGGATAAACCGCACCGGACGATCCCTGGTAGACGCGATTTTCCAGGAACATCGGGTGCGAGTCCTGCTCGCCCGTGCCGTAAGTGGGTAATTCAACCTGCTCTTGCCAAACCTTGACTGTCCCGTGCATGTTTTCCTCGCTAAAAATACTGAAGGTTGCTTTTCAGGCAGTCTAAATGACAGAATCGGCTACTTTACGCGCTACCATCACGCAATACAGTAAACGGGGTTTAATGAATGGCATTGCAAGGGTTGAATAACCAACGGGTGCGCAATTTTAATAAACGGGTGCTGTGCGCGTTGCTGTATCGGGAAAAGGTGGCCAGTAAATCGACGCTGGCGCGGCTTTCACAGCTGTCTATTCCTGCCGTCGGCAAAATTCTCGATGAGCTGCAGGAAGAACGCCGGGTTGAGCACGACCAGCAGAATTTGCACCGCCGCGGTCTGGGCGGCGGCAGTTACCGCATCGCTGCCTCTGAGCAACGGATCCTGTGTCTGAACGTGTCGCCCTATCTGATTGAAAGCATCGTGGTGGATGGCCTGATCACGCCGTGCAGCGCCTTCACGCCGCAACCGATCGTTGCCACCACGCCACAGGCGATGCTGCAGGAAATGGTGCAGATCTATCACCTGCACAGCCGACAACAGGGGATGCCGCTGAAAATAGCGCTGTCGATCCACGGCCAGGTAAACCCGCTCACCGGGGTGTCGCAGCGCATGCCACAGGCCCCCTGGGAAGGCCCGGTGGAGATAAAATACCTGCTGGAAGAGCGCCTGAAGACCGAGGTCCTGCTGGATAACGACTGCGTGATGCTGGGGCTGGCAGAAAAGTGGCAAAATAACGCTAACGCGCAGGACTTCTGCGTGATTAACGTCGATTACGGCATCGGCTCGTCGTTCGTGATCAACCAGCAGATTTACCGGGGCAGCCTGTTCGGCAGCGGCCAGATTGGCCACACCATCGTCGATCCCGATGGTGGCCTGTGCTCCTGCGGCCGTTACGGCTGTCTGGAAACCATCGCATCACTGTCGGCACTGAAGAAAAAAGCGCGTATTCAGCTAAAAGTCACCCCCAGAGCGCAACACGAAGGCGAAAGGCTTAAAACCCCCACCACCGCCGAGCTGATCGCCCGTTATCATCAAGGGGACCCCGCGTTGCAGGTGTTGGTGCAACGCGCCGCCCAAGCGATTGGCCTGAGCCTGTATAACTTCCTTAACATATTAAATATTAACCGTATTTATCTTTATGGCCGCAGCTGTGGCTTTGGTCAGGCCTGGCTGGAGACCATCATCAGCCAGACCGGGTTCAACCCCTTCGATCGTCACGATCAGATCCAGACTCAGGCCACGCATATCGGCTTTGGCCAACTCACGCGCGCACAGCAGGTGATGGGGATTGGCTATCTGTATGTCGAACAGGCACTGACAGAGATGCTATGATGCCGACTTTTATCCCAGCAAAAACAATACGGAGCACCATGAAACCCACCCTACGACACTGGTCGCGCGCAGGCGTGATATGCCTGATGCTGATCCTGGCTGGTTGTTCCAGCAAAAAACCGCGTACCAGTTATGATGCTCATGCCTTTGACGACGCGATTGAGGATGCTGCGGATAAATACGATGTCGATCAAAAACTGATCGCTGCGATGATCAAGGTCGAGTCCGGTTTTAACCCGGCGGCAATCAGCCGCTCCAATGCTATCGGGTTGATGCAGTTGAAAGCCGACACCGCCGGCTGTGACGCCTATCGCTACAAAGGGAAACGTGGCTGTCCGGACGACGACGATCTGCTGGATCCGGATACCAATATCGACCTCGGCGCAGCCTATCTGGCCGTGTTGCAAAAACAGCAGCTTAAAGGCATCGACGATCCTGTCACGCTGCGTTATGCCACCATCATCGCCTACGTCAACGGCACCGGTGCGCTGCTGCGGACCTTCTCCAGCAACCGCCAGCAAGCCATTTCGATGATTAACAATCTGTCACCGGAAGCCTTTAACTGGCACGTGCGCAAGTATCATCCCGCCCCGCAGGCGCCGCGCCACTTGATGAAGGTAGAAGCGGCCTACGAGCAGCTCTGATTTTCAAAAGCAAAAAAGGAGAACCCGAGGGTTCTCCTTTTCGTTTAAGCCAGTGCCGAGCCGTTATGGCTTGCCGTTACGAATCGGCTTGCGCGGCGGCTTATTGGACGGCGTACGCTGACGGGTGATGTCGGTGTGCTTGGTCAGCGCCGGGCGGGTATGACGCTGCAAGCGCTTGGCTTCGCGCTGTTCGTCAATGCTCGGAGCCGGCACCAGACACTCGCGACGGCTGCCGATCAGGTGCTTCATGCCCATTTCTTCCAGAGCGGTACGGATCATCGCCCAGTTGGCCGGATCGTGGTAACGCAACAGCGCCTTGTGCAGGCGACGCTGACGATCGCCTTTCGGTATCACCACATCTTCACTCTTATAACCCACTCTGCTCAACGGGTTCTTGCCGCTGTAATACATGGTGGTGGAGTTCGCCATCGGTGACGGATAGAAGTTCTGCACCTGATCGAGACGGAAACGGTTTTTCTTCAGCCACAGCGCCAGATTCACCATATCCTCATCGCGGGTGCCCGGATGCGAGGAGATGAAATACGGGATCAGATACTGCTCTTTGCCCGCCAGCTTGGAGTAATGGTCAAACAGCTGTTTAAACCGGTCGTAGCTGCCCATGCCTGGCTTCATCATTTTCGACAGCGGGCCTTCTTCGGTGTGTTCCGGCGCAATCTTCAGGTAGCCGCCAACGTGGTGGGTAGCCAGCTCTTTGATATAGCGCGGATCTTCCACCGCCAGATCGTAACGCACACCAGAGGCGATCAGGATCTTCTTGATGCCTTCCAGCGAGCGCGCACGGCGATACAGCTTGATGGTCGGTTCGTGGTTAGTGTCCATGTAGGTGCAGATTTCCGGGTACACGCACGAGGCGCGGCGGCAGGTCTGCTCAGCGCGCGGATTGGTACAGCGCAGCATGTACATGTTGGCGGTCGGGCCGCCCAAATCGGAGATCACACCGGTAAAGCCCGGTACTTTGTCACGAATTTCTTCGATCTCGCGAATAATGGAGTCTTCCGAACGGCTCTGGATGATGCGCCCTTCGTGCTCGGTGATCGAACAGAATGAACAGCCGCCATAGCAACCGCGCATGATGTTGACCGAGAAGCGGATCATGTCATAGGCAGGAATGGTTTCCTTGCCGTAGGAAGGGTGCGGAATACGCTGGTACGGCAGGGCAAACACGCTGTCCATTTCCGGCGTGGTCAGCGGGATCGCCGGTGGGTTGATCCACACGTAACGGTCGCCGTGCGACTGCATCAGCGCACGGGCACAGCCAGGGTTGGTTTCATGGTGCAGAATGCGCGAAGTGTGCGCATACAGAACCTTGTCGGCCTTCACCTTTTCAAATGACGGCAGCAACACGTAGGTTTTTTCCCACGGCTTGGGCTTGGCGGCGCGCACGGTAACCGGTTTGGCCTCCGGCTCCGGTTTACCACCGTCGGCGCACGGCAGATCGTCGCCGTAAGGGTTCGGGATAGGCTCAATGCGGCCCGGCTTGTCCAGACGGGTAGAATCCACCCCGGTCCAGCCCGGCAACGCGCCCTTGCGCATCACCGCGGTGTTACGGATGTCGTGGATCTCACTGATTTTCTCGCCCGCAGCCAGGCGGTGCGCCACTTCCACCAGCGGACGCTCGCCGTTGCCGTAAATCAGCATGTCAGCTTTGGAGTCCACCAACACCGAACGGCGTACGGTATCAGACCAGTAATCGTAGTGAGCGATACGACGCAGGCTGGCTTCGATGCCGCCCAGCACGATCGGCACGTCTTTATAGGCTTCTTTGCAACGTTGACTGTAAACCAGCGTCGCGCGATCCGGACGTTTGCCGCCCACGTTGCCGGCGGTATAGGCATCATCGTGACGCAGTTTTCGATCGGCGGTATAACGGTTGATCATCGAGTCCATGTTGCCGGCGGTGATGCCGAAGAACAGGTTCGGTTTGCCCAACCGCATGAAATCTTCTTTATTGCTCCAGTCCGGCTGCGCAATGATGCCGACGCGGAAGCCCTGCGCTTCCAACATGCGGCCGATGATCGCCATACCAAAACTCGGGTGGTCGACATAGGCGTCACCACTGATAATGATCACATCGCAGCTATCCCAGCCCAGTTGATCCATCTCTTCGCGCGACATCGGTAAAAATGGCGCGGTGCCATAACATTCGGCCCAATAAGGCTTATAGGAAAACAATTCACGATCGGGTTGGATCAGGCTGGTAGTGCTCATTCTGGTGCTCTTTCACAGGTTAATTAATCGCCGGGCGGCGATTATACGCACTAGTGACAAAAAGAGCATGGTTATTTCACGCCTTCACCACAGCATCTCGGGCTTCCCTCTCGACTCCACGCGCCTGCGCGGTCATCATAGCGCATTCTGTTCGGCCCACCGGCCGACAGCGGAGGAGATCAATGAGTGAGTTTTTAGCAGTAAAACCGATTCTGGCCCTGGGTACCGCGATCGTTGAGGTGACGCTGACGCAGGAGCAAAAAATAGGTGGCTGCGCGTTTAATGTTGCGCGGGCGCTGAAGCGCCTGCAGGTCCCGGTGCTCAACGGTATGCCGGTCGGCAATGGGGTATGGGGCGCGGCGATTGAAGCCGAGATGGAAAGTTTAGGCCTGCAGGTACTGCTGCGCCATGGCCAAATGGACAACGGCCGCCGTCTGACACAGATGCAACCCAACGGCGAGTCGCTGTCGGTGATCGAGCCCGGCTGCGAAACCCAGTGGAATAAAGCCCAGTTGGGCACGCTGCCCCTGAGCGAAGACACGCTGATTTACATCAGCGGCGAGCAGTTGGCCGGAGAAAGCGGCGAGGCGGTACGTGAATGGTTAACACGCTTGCCGTTTGACCAGTGGCGGCTGATTGATCCCGGCCCGGGCATCGCTCAATTGGATGAAGATTTCTTTGCCATGCTCAGCGACAGCCACACCCTGCTGACGCTGAACCGAAATGAAGTGGTCACGCTCTGCGGCGCAGGCGATGCGCTCACTCTGGCCCAGCAGTTTGCTGCCGCACACAATATCACGCTGATCTGTCGGTTGGATTGCGATGGCGTCTGGATTTGCCGTGGCGACACCCCGCCGCTCCAGATAGCGGCCTATCCGGTGAACGTCGTCGACACTCTAGGGGCGGGCGACGCCCACTGCGCCGGCCTGCTGGCCGGGCTCTCCGCCGGTTGGCCATTGCCGCAAGCGGTCGATCTGGCTAACCGCGTGGCCGCCTGCGTGGTAGCAACCCAAGGTGCAAGCGACGGGCCAGACTGGCAACAGCTACAACAGCGTTTCCCCGACGTTTGATGCCAAATGGGCGCGGTTTGCGCGCCCCTCTTCTTTTTCTAATGCGCTCGCTCTACCGGCCCGACATATTCTTCCGGCCGGTGCTGATAGTTGAAGGTCAGCGCAAAAATGATCCCCAGCACCAACGTATACAGCGCGAAGATCAACCAGATGCTCTGCCAATCTTTGACGCCGTCGTGGGTGAAGAAATCCACCACTTCGCCGCTGGCTATCGCCCCCAGATACGCGCCGATACCGTTGACCATGGTCATGAATAACCCCTGCGCACTGGCGCGGATGCGGCTATCGGCCTCTTTCTCAACGAAGATGGCCCCGGAGATATTAAAGAAATCAAAGGCACAGCCGTAAACGATCATCGACAGCAGCAACAGCACAAAGCCGAAACCAACCGGGGTCCCATAGGCCAGGAACAGGAAGCGCAGCGTCCAGGCCGCCATGCTGATCAGCATCACCTGTTTGATGCCGTATCGACGCAGGAAGAACGGAATGGTGAGGATAAAGAACACCTCGGAGATTTGTGACAACGACAACAGCACCGCCGGGTATCTGACGCTTATGCTGTCCTGATACAGCGGGTTGCTAGCGAAATCATGCAGGAAGGGATTGCCGAAGGTGTTGGTGATCTGCAGTGCCGCGCCCAACAGCATGGCAAACAGGAAAAACAGCGCCATACGCCGCTGGCGAAACAGCACCAACGCGTCCAGCCCCAGCACGCTGAACCAGCTTTTCGATTTTTCGACTTTGCTGGTCGGGCAATTCGGCAGCGTCAGAGAATAGCAGGCCAGCAACAGTGACACGGCAGAAGCCAGATACAGCTGCATATTGCTCAGCTCAATTCGGCTAAAGCCGATTAGCCACATCGCCACAATAAAGCCCAGGGTGCCGTATACCCGCACCGGGGGGAAATCTATCACCGTGTCGTAACCGTGCTTTTCCAGGCAGAAATAGGCAATGGCGTTGGAAAGCGAAATGGTCGGCATATACACCATGGCGTTGAACAGCATGACCCAGAACATCACCATCGGCTGCTCAACCTGGGCGGCGCAATACAGCGCAAGAGCACCGAACAGATGACAGAGCGCGTACAGGTAATTGGCCCTGATCCAGCGGTCGGCAAGAATGCCCGCCAGCCCCGGCATAATCAGCGCCGCGACGCCTTTGGCGCTGTACACCATGCCCACCTGCAATCCGCTGAAATGCAGGGTATTAATCATGTAAGACCCCAGCGTAACCAGCCAGGCACCCCAAATAAAAAACTGCAGAAAAACCATTATCTTCAGTCGCGTTTTTATTGCCATCACCATCACCTTATTATTTTGATTAAAACGATGATTCACGCGGCCAGGCCCCTGCACCTCGCCGCGGGGGAATTTGCAGCGTTACAGCGTTTTGAAGAACTCACGGATCAGGCGCATAAAGTCTTCTGCCGCCAGGGCCGCGCAGCTCAGCGTTTGCTCGTGGGACAGTGGCGTATCGGACAGCCCTTCGGCGTAGTTGGTCATCGCCGAAACCACCAGCACTTTCAGCCCGCAATGGCGCGCAGAGAGCACTTCCGGCACGATGGACATGCCGACCACGTCGCACCCCAGCGTTTGCATCATGCGAATTTCAGCCGGGGTTTCGAAGTTGGGCCCGGTGTAAGCGGCAAACACCCCTTCCGCCAGCGGAATACCCACGCGCTGGGCCACCTGCGTCAGTTGAGCACGCAAATCGCGATCGTAGGCATTGGCCAGGCTGAAAAAGCGCGGACCAAAACGCTCATCGTTATCGCCAACCAACGGCGACTCGGGCATAAAGTTGATGTGATCGGTGAGGGCCACCAGGCTGCCCGGCGGCACCGACTGGCGCAACGAACCGGCGGCGTTGGTCGCCAGCAGGAATTCGCAGCCCAACAGTTTGAAGGTACGTACGGCAGTGGTCATCACCTGCATACCGCGCCCTTCATAGTAATGACCGCGCCCTTTCATGCACACGACAGGAACACCTTCCAGCCAGCCGGCAACCAACTGGCCGGCATGCCCCACCACGCTGCTGACCGGGAAACCCGGCAGTTCGGCGTAGTCGATGGTCAGGGTGTCGGTCATCACCTCCGCCAACGCCCCCAAGCCGGAGCCCAGAATCAAAGCCGCTCGCGGTTGGAAGCCCGGCAGGCGGGCGCGGATAGTTTCAGCACAGGAAAAAGCATCTTCTTGATTAAACATAGTATTCTCTTCTGTGGAAGGGTGAAATAATCCCCATAGTAGAGAGCGATGCGCACCGGCGACCAATACATTATTGGCGGCTGATTTATTCCATTCACCTATAAATTGCTCGCATCAGGAGGCCATCATCAACCTAAAGCAGCCACAGCAACTGCCGGATCCCAGCCGGATTAACTTCCGCCTGCTGCACTATTTTCGCGTGGTGGCGGAAGAGATGAACTTCACCCAAGCCGCACTACGGCTGAACATCTCCCAACCCCCGCTCAGCAAACACATTAAAGAGCTGGAGAGCCAACTGGGCGTAGAGCTGTTCAAACGCACCACCCGCTCGATGGCGCTGACGCTGGCGGGCCGAACCTTGTTTCACAACGTCGAGATGCTATTGGATCAGGCGGGTAATGCACTCAATCAGGTGCAGCAATTGGGGCGTGGCGAAGCGGGCCATATGGTGATTGGCATGGTCGGCACATCGGTGTGGGGTGGGCTGATACCGGCGCTGAAGCGCTTTACCGAAAAAACGGCCAACGTCACCTGGGCGTTGAACGAACTGACACCCGGCCAGCAAATAACGGCGCTGCAAAAACGTCATATTGATATCGGCGTGTGGCGAGAAGCCAGGGAACAGATATTACCGGGGCTGGCATGCCAACTGCTGGCACGGGAGAACATTGCGCTGGTGCTACCGCTCGATCACCCGCTGGCACAGGCGGAAAGCCTGCCGCTGGCGGCGCTGCGGCATGAAAAATTCATCGTGCTGCCGCCTCATGAGGCCAGTCTGGGGCTATATCTGCACAACCTGTGTTTGCAGCAGGGGTTCAAACCGGATATCGCCTATCAGGTCAACGAACCGCAAACCCTGATGGCGCTGGTGGCCGAAGGCTATGGCATCACGCTGTTGCCGGACAGCTACGGCCGCATTCCGTGGCCCGGCGTGCGTTTTTGCCCGCTGCAGCAGGCACCGTCAGCGGATTTGTACGCCATTTACCATGCCGACAGTGCGACGCCGGTGGTGCAGGCCTTTCTGACGATGTTGGGTACGGAAGCTTAGCGCCGTACCCAGCGAATTTACAGCGCCTGCTGCACCATAAACTGACCGGCGCTGCCGCGATCTGCCATTTCCAGCGTCTGGCTGTAGTAGAGAAACGGGAAATGTTCTGAGGTGGACTGATTGAAGTAAACCAACAGCTCAACGTCTCCGTCGATCCACACCGTGTCTTTCCAACCGCGATCTTCTGCCATTGGCTGCGCACCGTTAACGCGCTTGACCAGGAACTGTACGCCCTGAATGTGGAACGCCTGCGGGGTATCCGCATGGATATTCCAGCGCTCCCAGCTCCCCTGCTGAGTTTGCACATCGATGCGGTTCATGTCCCAGATCGCTCCGTTGATCCCGGCCTGGCTGTCGCCCAAACGGAACTCGCGGGTGCGGCTGACGCTGCCGTCCAACAGTTGATCGGCCAATAAGCGCATCGGCAGGTTATCGGTCACCAACGGCAACAGCCCGGTCGGTTTCAGCGTCAGCACCTGGGTAGAGACCAGGATGCTCGAAGGTTCAAACAAGCCGCGCAGGCGATCCATAATGCCTGCCGCTTCGCCGGCGGTGATCGTCACCTCATCGCCTTTTGACATGTCGATCAGCACTTCACGGCGTTCGCCCGGTGCCAGCGAAAGTTGCTGTACCGCGACCGGCGCAGGCAAAAAGCCCTGATCGCTGGCGATCACGTTGAGTGGTCGGCCGTCACTCAGTTGCAGCATGTAGCGACGCGAGTTGGAAGCATTAAGCAGGCGCAGGCGCACCCAACCGCGGGAGACTTCGATATAAGGATTTTGTACGCCGTTAACCAACAGCGTATCGCCGACAAAGCCCCCCTGCGACGGCGGATCGTATTCCGGCGTGCCGAAGTTATCGAGGCGCTTGTCCTGAATGATTAGCGGGAAGTCATCTACACCATAGTGATTCGGCAAAGGCAGCGATTTGCTGACCTCGTCTTCGACCAGCCACAGCCCGGTCAATCCATTGTAAACATGCGGCGCCATGCGGTTCGGGGTGCTGGCGTGATACCAGCAGGTGGCCGCATTCTGGCGGATCGGCAGCACCGGCGACCAGTCAACGTTGGGAGACATCATGCGCGGCGCGCCACCCATCAACGTACCCGGCACTTGCAGGCCGCTGATGGTCATCGCCACCGGCTCCGGCAGGCGGTTGCTGTAAATCAGCTTTACGTCATCACCGTTGTAAACCCGCACCGTCGGCCCGAGGTACATGCCGTTGATGCCCCACACCGACGCCTTGCGGTTATCCATAAATGCCCAGTGGGCACGCTGTAAGGTTAAAAACAGCGGTTGCCCACGGCGGGACTCCAGCAACGGGGGAACAGGTAACGGGGTCTGCGTTCCGCTCGCCTCAGCCCTCAGCGGCACGGCTCCCGCGCACAGCGCCAAGCCCGATGCCTGAATAAACTGACGTCGACTGAGTGACATATTTTCTCCATGAAAAGCAATGACTAAACCGTGTGCAAAGACCGGGCCCCTGTTAATCAGATTAGCAGGAGCCCCGGCGTTAACGGCATTTGGCGCCGTTTAAAAGTTCATTCTTTGAAGCCGGTAGGAATATTATTTTCCGGCGGCATTGCGCTGGGCGACTTCCGCATCCAGCTCGGCGATTTTCGCCAGCATCAGCTCATGGCAATGGGCCGCCAGCTCACGCACATTTTCTCTACCGTAGCCGCTGATATCGACCGGCTCCAACATTTCGACGATCGCATGACCATTATTCCAACGGTTAAGATTAATTTTACCGCTGGTGGTGGAAACGCAGATGGGCACAATCGGCACCCCGGCGGCGATTGCCGCATGGAATGCGCCAGTTTTAAACGGCATCAGCCCGCGCCCGCGGCTGCGGGTGCCTTCAGGAAACATCCAGATCGAAATGTCGCGTTTTTTAAACTGTTCGGCGACCTGTGCAATGGTGCCGTGCGCTTTGGCGCGGTTATCACGGTCAATCAGCAGGTTACCGGTCAGCCAATACAGTGGACCAAAGAACGGCACCCACAGCAGGCTCTTTTTACCCACGGTCACGGTACGCGGCTGCACCGCTTTGGCGGCGGTCACCATATCGTAGTTATTCTGGTGGTTGGCGATATAAATGCAGTTGCCATTTTTGGCCGCATCGGCCGGTACGCGGACTTCCACCTTCAAACCGAATAACCCGGAAAGGCGGCCAAACAGGTGACCGAAGGTCGCCACATGGCGAGGATCGCGCGGGCTGAACAAACAGTAAATAGAACCGAAGATGCACACCAAAATACAATACAGAGTGGCAAGAATGGCACGCAAAATTAATAACATAACAACCTCATTAGCACACTGCCGACACAGCCTGAAACGCTGCGCAGGTCCCTTTTTCACTTCATACTTGAAGCTGCATCTGTGTTGGCTCCGTCCGCGCCCCCCAGTCACTTAGTTTACTAAGCTCCCAGGGATTTACGGCCTTGCCGCCTTGATGCAACTCCAATTATTTTGGGTAAACTCATTCTTTGATTGCAGGGGCTGAAAACCTGCCCTGCATTTTTTTGCTATTTTCCCGCCAGCCGGCGATACGCACAATAATTTTATGCAGAGAAATGTTAACTATTTGAAAATAATTGCCGGTTGCGTGAAAAAAAGCGGGCGCAATATGCTGCGCCCGCTTGTTATTCTCTCAGGGTTACTCTTCGCTGTCGCCCGTCGGCGCTCGTGCAGGCGCGTCGATCTCTACGCGATCGATACGCTGCAGGCCACGTGGCAGTGAGGTGCCTTTACGGCCCCGCTCCGCACGGAACTTCTGCAAATCTTCCGGACGCAGCGTCAGCTTGCGTTTACCCACATGCAGCGTCACGGAGGTCTGCGGCGGCAACACGAACAGCCATGTCAGCTTGTCTTCACCGGAGGCGGCCTGCGCCGACGGGATAGAGACAATCTTGTTACCTTTGCCCTTCGACAACTGAGGCAGATCGGCAACCGGGAACAGCAGCATGCGACCGGCTGCGGTGATCGACAGCAGCATATCGTCGTCGCCGTGGATCTCCATCGGCGCCAGCGCTTTAGCGTTGTCCGGCAGAGTAATCATCGCCTTGCCGGCACGGTTGCGTGCCACCAAATCGTTGAAGGTACAAACGAAGCCGTAGCCGGCGTCGGAAGCCATCAGCAGTTTTTGGTCGTCCGCCGCCATCAGCACCTGCTCAATGGTGGCGCCCGGCGGTGGCGTCAGCTTACCGGTCAGCGGCTCGCCCTGCCCGCGTGCCGAAGGCAGCGTCAGCGGATCAAGCGCGTAGCTGCGTCCGGTGGAGTCGATAAACACCACCGGCTGGTTGGTTTTGCCGCGCGCCGCGCTGCGGAAGCTGTCGCCCGCCTTGTAGCTCAGGCCGCTTGGGTCGATATCGTGGCCCTTGGCGCTGCGCACCCAGCCCATTTCAGACAGCACAATGGTCACTGGCTCTGAAGGCACGAAGTCGTGCTCACTCATCGCCTTGGCTTCAGAACGCTCGGTAATCGGCGAGCGGCGATCGTCGCCGTAGGCCAATGCATCGGCCTGGATCTCTTTCTTGATCAGAGTGTTCAGCTTGCGCTCGGAGGCCAGCAGCGCCTGCAGTTGATCGCGCTCTTTGGCCAGTTCGTCCTGCTCACCGCGGATCTTGAACTCTTCCAGCTTCGCCAAATGGCGAAGTTTCAGTTCGAGGATGGCCTCGGCCTGAGTGTCTGAAATACCAAAACGCGCCATCAGCACCGGCTTGGGTTCGTCCTCTGTACGGATGATGTTGATCACTTCATCGATATTGAGGAACGCCACCAGCAAACCTTCGAGGATGTGCAGGCGTTTCAGCACTTTTTCCAGACGGTAGTTCAGGCGACGGCGTACCGTATCACGACGGAACGCCAGCCACTCGGTCAGGATTTCTACCAGCCCCTTAACCTGCGGGCGGTTGTCCAGACCGATCATGTTCATGTTGATGCGGTAGCTGCGTTCCAGATCGGTGGTCGCAAACAGGTGGTTCATCACCTGTTCCAAATCGATACGGTTGGAACGTGGCACGATCACCAGCCGCGTTGGGTTCTCGTGATCGGATTCATCACGCAGATCTTCAACCATCGGCAGCTTTTTGGCGCGCATCTGGCTGGCAATCTGCTCCAGCACCTTGGCGCCGGAAACCTGGTGCGGCAAGGCGGTAATCACCGCGCTGCCGTCTTCTTTCTTCCAAACGGCGCGCATACGCACTGAACCGCGGCCATTTTGATAGATTTTGCGAATTTCGTCGCGCGGCGTGATGATCTCGGCTTCGGTCGGGAAGTCCGGCCCCTGCACGAACTCGAGCAGGTCTTCAAGCGAAGCGCCCGGCCGCTCGAGCAGCTCCACCGCAGCGGCAGCCACTTCACGCACGTTGTGCGGAGGGATATCGGTCGCCATGCCCACGGCAATGCCGGTGGTGCCGTTCAGCAGAATGTTGGGCAGACGTGCCGGCAACATCTTCGGTTCTTGCATAGTGCCGTCAAAGTTCGGCACCCAGTCAACGGTGCCCTGACCCAGCTCGGCCAGCAACACTTCCGCATATTTGGACAGGCGCGATTCGGTATAACGCATTGCGGCGAAGGATTTCGGATCGTCCGGCGCACCCCAGTTCCCCTGGCCGTCTACCAGCGGATAGCGATAAGAGAATGGCTGCGCCATCAATACCATAGCTTCATAACAGGCGCTGTCGCCGTGCGGATGGTATTTACCCAGCACATCACCGACGGTACGGGCGGATTTTTTGAATTTGGCGCTGTTGCTCAGCCCCAGTTCCGACATGGCGTAGATGATGCGGCGTTGTACCGGCTTCAAACCGTCACCGATGTACGGCAACGCCCGATCCATGATGACGTACATGGAATAGTTCAGATAGGCGTTTTCAGTGAATGTGTGCAGCGGTAAACGCTCTACACCGTCATGAGTCAGATCACTCATTACTCAATTATCCTCAGACCGTGGCTTGGCAATCCCTGGACGACAAAGGGTTGATTCTGCCTGCGATAGTAACCCATCAGCAGGGTAGCTGTCACAGATGGCGCAGCAATCATCCGGCGAAGCCGGTGTATCAGGCAGTTTTGTGCAAAATAGCGCTATGCGGTGGCACATTTATTGACTCACAGTCAACACTGTTGTGCGCTGGATCGCATTTTTACTTGTATTGCTAACGATTACACTGCTTCTCAGCGAAATGTTTCCCGCCCCCGGCGCGGAGAACATCACACATTCTAATTCTGACAGGAGCCGTGAATAATGAGCAATATCCTGATTATCAATGCTAAAAAGCAGTTTGGCCATTCCAACGGCGAACTCAATCAAACCCTGAGCGACGTGGCGGAAAGCTTCCTGCGCGATGTACCGCACCAGGTGCAGGTCACCGTCGTCGACGACGGTTACGACATCGAAGCCGAGGTGCAAAAATACCTGTGGGCTGACGTGGTGATTTATCAAATGCCGGGCTGGTGGATGGGCGAGCCGTGGATCCTGAAAAAATACATCGATGAAGTGTTCACCGCCGGGCACGGCAGCCTGTACGCCAGTGACGGTCGTACCCGCTCAGACGCCGGCAAGAAGTACGGCTCCGGCGGCCTGATCCAGGGCAAGAAATACATGCTGAGCCTGACCTGGAACGCCCCGCTGGAAGCCTTTACCGACCCGGATCAGTTCTTCCATGGCGTCGGCGTCGACGGCGTGTATCTGCATTTCCATAAGGCCAATCAGTTCCTGGGAATGGAAGCGCTGCCGACCTTTATCTGTAATGATGTGATTAAACAACCGGATATCGATAGCGACATCGCACGTTATCGCGCGCATCTGACCGAAATTTTTGCTTAACTGATAGGTTATTCCCGAGATAATTCAAGTTGCTTCAAGGCGGCAACCAAACGCATCCGCGGGAGCGTACAAGTGGTACGTGACCGGGGTAAGTACGGACAGCCAACAAAGAGGCGGCTTGAAGTATGATGGGAATACACGTCAACCAATGAGGTAATGATGATCACCGTAATTGCAGAAATCAAAACCAAGCCGGGCCACCGTGAAACGGTTCTGAAGGCGATTGAGAAGCTGGTCCCGCTGGTACTGGCAGAGGATGGCTGTAGCGAATACACGCCAATGATCGACAGCCATACCCAGGCGCCATGGCAGAAGCTGTCGCCGGACTCGGTGTTTATGCTGGAGAAATGGGCCAGTCAGGCGCATCTGGAAAAGCATCTGGATATCGCTCACATGCACCGTCATCGTGACACCATCAAAGACAGCGTGCTGGGCGTGACCATTCACGTGCTGGGCAACGCCCTGTAAGACCGGTTGGGAACAGCCAGCCGTTTTCTACAGCGTCTGCGCATCAATATGCGCACTGACGTAGTCCAGAAAACAGGTAATACGCGCCGCCAACTGGGTATTGCGGTAATACACCGCATTAATCGGTTGGCGCACATCCAGCGTTTCCTGTTCCAGCAAGGGTATCAGTCGCCCCGCACGCTGATCGTCTCGCGTCATAAAATCCGCCAATTGCACTATCCCTTCCCCCCGTAACGCCAACTGACGCAGGGTTTCACCGCTGGAAGCCGAAATTGTCGGGGTGATGGCAAAATGCTGCGCCTGCTGATAGCGCAACGGCCACAGGTTGAGCGATTCCGGCTGGGTGAACCCGAGCAGGCAGTGCTCGCGCAGCGCTTCCACGCTGCCCGGTGTACCATTGCGCGCGAGGTATTCCGGGCTGGCGAGAATACGCAAGCGGCTGGAGCCCAACAGACGTGCATGAATGGTCGAGTCCCGCAGCGCGCCAATGCGAATGGCAATGTCGGTGCGCTTTTCCAGCAGATCGATGATCAGGTTATCGGTATTCAGTTCCAGCTCAATCTGCGGATAGCTTTGCCGGAAGCCGGCCACCAGCGGCACGATCACGTGTTCCATAAACGGAGCGGCAGCGTTGACCCGCAGTTTCCCGGCAGGGATCAACCTGCGCAACGCCATTTGCTCTTCGGCATTTTCCACCGAATGGATAATCTCACGCGCGTGGCTGAGAAAATTCTGGCCTTCTTCGGTCAGCTCCAGTCGACGCGTGGTGCGGCGCATCAGGGTCGTATCGAGTTTTTTTTCCAACCGGCTGAGTGCGCGGCTGATGCCGGAGGTAGTCTGGCCGAGCTGTTCGGCTGCGGCAGTGATGGAGCCGCTGTCAACGACGGTGGTAAAGGCAAGTAACTCTTCGAGGGTGATTTTCATGCATGCCGCCCAGAGTGGTCGGGTGCCGCACGCAGCGCCCCTGCGGAAAGAAGGCCCGGCGGAGAAGCCGGGCCTGACAGTCAGACAGAAAGCTCGGCCATATCGCCTTTGTCCTGCAGCCAGTTACGGCGGTCTTCTGAACGCTTCTTGGCCAGCAGCATGTCCATCATCGCCAGCGTCTGATCCACATCGTCGTCACTCACCGTCAATTGCACCAGACGGCGGGTATTCGGATCGAGCGTGGTTTCACGCAGCTGCAATGGGTTCATCTCGCCCAGCCCTTTAAAGCGCTGAACGTTAGGCTTGCCCTTTTTGCGCTTCAACTGCTCCAGCACGCCGGCTTTCTCTTCTTCGTCCAGCGCGTAGTACACCTCTTTGCCCAGATCGATACGGTACAGAGGCGGCATCGCCACATACACGTGGCCGCCCTTCACCAGCGAACGGAAGTGACGCACGAACAGCGCGCACAGCAGCGTGGCGATGTGCAAACCGTCGGAGTCCGCATCCGCCAGGATACAGATTTTACCGTAACGCAGTTGGCTAAGATCTTCGCTGTCCGGGTCAATGCCGATCGCCACGGAAATGTCGTGCACTTCCTGCGAGGCCAGCACTTCGTCCGAAGACACTTCCCAGGTGTTGAGGATTTTGCCTTTCAGCGGCATGATCGCCTGATATTCGCGATCGCGCGCCTGCTTGGCTGAACCGCCCGCCGAGTCCCCTTCTACCAGGAACAGTTCGGTCATGTTCAGATCCTGCGACGTACAGTCGGCCAGTTTGCCCGGCAATGCCGGCCCGCTGGTCAGCTTCTTGCGCACCACTTTTTTGGCGGCACGCAAGCGACGCTGGGCGCTGGAAATCGCCAACTCGGCCAGCTGTTCCGCCGCCTGAACGTTCTGGTTCAGCCACAGGCTGAAGGCGTCTTTCACCACGCCGGAAACGAAGGCCGCGCACTGGCGCGACGACAAACGTTCTTTGGTCTGGCCGGCGAACTGCGGATCCTGCATCTTGACCGACAGCACATAGGCGCAGCGGTCCCAGATATCTTCGGCGGACAGCTTAACGCCGCGCGGCAGAATATTGCGGAATTCGCAGAACTCACGCATCGCGTCCAGCAGGCCCTGACGCAGGCCGTTGACGTGGGTACCGCCCTGCATGGTCGGGATCAGGTTGACGTAGCTTTCGGTCAGCAGCTCACCGCCTTCCGGCAGCCACAGCAACGCCCAGTCCACCGCTTCGGTATCACCGGAGAAGTTACCGACAAAGGCCGCTTCCGGCAGGGTGATCAAGCCGTTGACAGCTTCCATCAGGTAATCGGTCAGGCCGTCCTGATAGCACCAACGTTGCTCGGTATTGTTCAGCTTGTCGATGAAGTAAATTTCAACGCCGGGGCACAGCACCGCTTTGGCCTTCAGCAGGTGGCTGAGGCGCGATACCGAGAAACGCGGGCTGTCGAAGAACTGCTCGTCAGGCCAGAAGTGGATACTGGTGCCGGTATTGCGCTTGCCGCAGCTGCCGGTCACCGCCAATTCCTGCACCTTGTCGCCGTTTTCGAAGGCAATGCTGTAGACGTTACCGTCACGCTTGACGTTGACTTCCACCCGTTTCGACAGGGCGTTAACCACCGAGATCCCCACGCCGTGCAGACCGCCGGAGAACTGGTAGTTTTTATTGGAGAATTTACCGCCGGCGTGCAGACGACACATGATCAACTCAACCGCAGGTACGCCTTCTTCAGGGTGGATATCCACCGGCATGCCGCGGCCGTCGTCGATCACTTCCAGTGACTGATCGGCGTGCAAAATCACGTCGATGCGCTTGGCGTGACCGGCCAAAGCTTCATCGACACTGTTATCTATCACCTCTTGGCCGAGGTGATTGGGGCGCGTCGTGTCGGTATACATGCCGGGACGACGGCGCACTGGTTCTAGACCGCTGAGTACTTCAATGGCATCAGCGTTATAGCTGGATTGAGTCATCGTTGATTATTTTTTCGTGGTTAAAGGAAGGTGCCGGAACCGTCTGCTCAGACAGCGTTGAGCCCTAAAAAATCCACAATCTGGGGGAAGTAGTGCTCGAAACCGACGAAAGCGTGGTTTCCACCCGATTCCACCGTCTGACGGCACGCAGTGTAATAGGCCACCGCTTGCCCATAATCGAGAATTTCATCGCCCGTTTGTTGCAGCAACCAGATTAAATCCGGTGACTCCAAGGGATCGATCTGCATCGTTTTCAGATCGTAAACGTGTCGTGACTCTAACACATATTGCTGGCCGGTGTAGGGGTTCTCGTTTTCGCCAAGGTAGTCAATCAGCAGCTCAAACGGCTTCACGGCAGGGTTAACCACTACCGCTGGCAGTGAAAAACACTGCGAAAGCCAGGTCGCGTAGTAGCCACCCAGCGAGGAACCAACCAGGCCCATCGTCTGCCCGGCACGCTCCATCACCAGATTCTCGATCATTTCGGCGGCTTCAGCCGGAAAAACCGGCAGCTGTGGCACCAACATTTCGATATGCGGATGATGCTCGGCCAGCCACGCCTTGAAGGACGTCGCTTTGGCCGAGTACGGCGAACTGTTAAAACCGTGCAGATAGAGCAGCGTAGAAGGCATCAGTACCCATCCGAATCCATGTCGGGGCGGAAGTCGTCGTTTTCCAATCGGAAAACCTGCGTCTCGATACGGCCGTCCGGCAGCAAGTCAAGATAGCGCCAGCCGGGCGAAACATCGTCGATGGTAAAATTGGTGCAGTGCGGTTTGAATTGCACGCAGGTAGAGGGCGACGCCAGCAGACGACGCCCCTGCCACTCCAGATCCAGCTCCTGATGAATATGCCCGCACAGCAGCGTGTTCACTTTCGGGTAGCGCAGCAGCACCGCACCCAGCATGTGTGGGTTGCGCAGGCTGTGCTGATCGAGCCAGGTGCAGCCGGAAGGCAGCGGATGATGGTGCAGCAGCATCAGGGTATAGCGCTCGGGATAGGCCTGCAGGCAGCGCTCCATCCACTCAAGCTGGTACTCGCTCAGTTCGCCGTGCGGCACGCCGAAAACCTGACTGTCCAGCAGCAACACCTGCCAGTGGTCGCCCACCAGCACCTGCTTTGACGGGGCGATACCGGCGTCGGCCAATGCGTCGACCATCGCCGGCTGAAAGTCATGGTTACCCGGCAACCAGACGCAAGGCGCCGGCAGACGGGCAATACCTTCGGCAAAATGCCGGTAGGCAGCCAATGAATGATCCTGGGCCAAATCACCGGTGGCGACGACCAAATCAAAATCACGCTGCTGCGCCAAAATGGCGTCCAACACCGCGTGATAGCTGCGATAGGTATTGATGCCGAGCAAAGTCTCATTTTCGCCGGCAAAAAGGTGGGTATCTGTTATTTGCAGAATCCTGACCCTGGCCCCACTTGCCACGGTCGGTTTAAACAGGCTTTCCAAATGGTGTCCTTTGTTATCTCAGTCTGTCTAACAAACCGGAACCGCCATCGCTCCATGCGCCAAACAGTAGCGCAACCAATCAGCAAGAAACTGGTTAATTTGATGCTTTTCGTCGCGTTGATGCAACTTTTTGTTGGGATAATCATAACGCGCTTTAAAGCGATAGATCTGCTGACTTGAACACACTTCCGCAACCATCGCGTCATGATACAGGCGCACCGTCATGGCAGGCAGGCTCCAGTAGCTGACCGCCGGGGCGGTCTGCTCAATCTGCACCAGCGAGGTATAGCGTGTGGATTCAACAATAGTCAGACGATAACTGGCGCCACTCACCTGATAAGTCACCGTTTCGCCCACTTCATCGTTGCGCGGCAACAAGCGGCGCAATTGCGCGAAGTTGGTTTCGCACAATCTCATCATTTCGGGGAAATCAGGGGTATAGCGCTGTTTCATTAGTTGGCCCACTCTTTTCTCAACGATTCATGGTGCAACGCCAGCCACTGCAATGCAATCACTGATGCCGCGTTATCAATCGCGCCCTCTTCAACCCAGCGGTAAGCCTGTTCGCGGCTGACCACATGGACACGGATATCTTCATGCTCTTCTTCCAGTCCATGGATACCTTCCGCCGTGGTGGCGTCCACCTCGCCGACCATGATCGACAAGCGCTCGCTGGTGCCGCCTGGGCTCGCCAGATAACTCAGCACCGGCTTGCAGCGCCCGACCGTCACGCCGGCTTCTTCCTGCGCTTCGCGGCGGCATACGTCTTCAACGCTTTCGCCGGTTTCGATCATACCCGCCACCATTTCCAGTAGCCAGGGCGAGGTACTGGTATCGACCGCAGCGATGCGCAGTTGTTCAATCAGCACCACTTCGTCACGCACCGGGTCATAAGGCAGCAGTACCGCCGCGTGCCCACGCTCGAAAATTTCGCGCTTAATCTCCGGGCTCATATCGCCGTTGAATAAACGGTGACGAAAGCGATATAAATTGAGTGAAAAAAAACCACGATAAAGTGTCTCACGTGCAATAATTTCTACATCATTTTTATCGAGAGTAACGGGCGATGGCTGCGAGTGGCTCATAAGCGAATTCTCCTGCGTGAGTATGCCGATAAAATAAACAGTTTTGATGACAGAAACGGCGGGATAATCTTCCGCGGCTTTATGATAGATTGTGAGCCATGATATCAGGTGTGACGTACGCAGCCAGTTGAACTAAGGTAAACAGGCGGCCTGAAAGGTAAAAGTTACGCAAGATGGCACATTCCGCCACCTTATGCGTACAACAGACTCTGTTAGAATCGGCAACTATTTCGTCTATCGTCAGCGCTAACTACATAGCAATATTGCTGCACAACAAGGAATGCAAATGAAGAAACTGCTCCCCCTTCTTATCGGACTGAGCCTGGGCGGCTTCAGTGCAATGAGCCAGGCAGAGAACCTGCTGCAGGTCTACAAACAGGCCAGGGAAAGTAACCCGGATCTGCGCAAAACCGCCGCTGACCGTGACGCCGCATTCGAAAAAATCAATGAAGCGCGCAGCCCCTTACTGCCACAGTTGGGGTTAAGTGCGGGTTATACCCACACCAATGGCTACCGTGACAGTCGCGATCAAAACAGCGATGCCACCAGTGGTTCACTGGCGTTGACCCAAACCATCTTCGACATGTCGAAATGGCGCGCGCTGACGCTGCAGGAAAAAACTGCCGGCATCTCCGACGTGACGTTTCAGACTTCGTCGCAACAGCTGATCCTCGATACCGCCACCGCCTATTTCAACGTGCTGAGCGCCATCGATTCACTGTCCTATACCCAAGCGCAGAAACAGGCGGTATATCGCACCCTGGATCAAACCACTCAGCGCTTTAACGTTGGTCTGGTAGCGATCACCGACGTGCAGAACGCCCGTTCCAACTACGATACGGTGCTGGCGGCGGAAGTCACTGCCCGTAACACGCTGGATAACGCGTTGGAAAAACTGCGCCAGGTCACCGGCACCTTCTACCCGGAACTGGCTTCGCTGAATACCGACCGTTTCAGCACCCAGCGCCCGGAAGCAGTGAATAATCTGCTGAAAGAGGCCGAAAGCCGCAACCTGAGCCTGTTATCCGCCCGTCTGAGCCAGGATCTGGCCCGCGAGCAGATCCGCTCTGCGCAAACCGGCTATATGCCAACGATTGACTTCAATGCGTCCACGGCAGTCAGTAACACCAAAAACAACGGCTCGCGTAATTCAACGCCAGACGCCGATATTGGTCAGAACAAAGTGGGCCTGAGCTTTAATATGCCGCTTTACAGCGGTGGCCAGACCAACTCGCAGGTGCAACAAGCACAGTACAACTTCGTCGGCGCCAGTGAGCAACTGGAAAGTGCACACCGTAACGTGGTGCAGACTGTTCGTTCCTCATTCAATAACGTGAACGCCTCGATCAGTAGCATCAACGCCTACAAACAGGCAGTGGTGTCGGCTCAGAGTTCACTGGATGCCATGGAAGCAGGTTATCAGGTCGGTACCCGCACCATCGTCGACGTGCTGGATGCCACCACCACGCTGTATAACGCCAAGCAACAGCTCTCCAGCGCGCGTTATACCTATCTGATCAACCAGTTGAACATCAAGTTTGCGCTCGGTACCTTGAACGAGAACGACCTGATGCTGTTGAACGGTGCATTGGGCAAACCAATCTCTACCTCGCAAGACGTGGTAGCGCCACCGACCACGGCGCAAGACGCTTATGCCGACGGTTATCAGGATAATGCGCCTGCACAGCAAAGCGCAGCGCCGGCACCGGTTGCCGCTACCCGGACCTCTGCGCCGGTGAGCACAACCACTCCGCCTGTACGCAACAGCGGTAATCCATTCCGCAACTGATTCGCGCACAGCATTGAAAACGGGGTATGGCATTTGCCAGCCCCGTTTTTTTTGTCTCGGCTTATAGATTTGGATCCTCAGCCCCAATAGCAGGAATTCACTTCTGGGCGTTTGGGCAGAAGAACTGGCTGAAAATCGAGAAAAGGTTCAAATAACCTGCATAAGTGCTTTCATGTATCCCATCGCATAGGCCATACCCGAGTGCCATGGCGCCTCACAGCTCATTTGCGGCGAATGATCGGGGATCAATACACCGTCAAATTTGCACTCTTTCAGCACTCGCAACACCTTCGGCATGTCTATATCACCTTCATCGATAAAGGTTTCATGGTAGTACGGCACTTTGCCTTTCACATTGCGAAAGTGGATATAAGCAATGGCATCCTGTTGTGCGTACTGCTCCACCGCCTGGTAAACATCCCCCTCTGACATTTCGGCGATAGTGCCAAGGCAGAATTCCAGCGCATTCGCGTGGCTGGGTTGCAAATCCAGCAATTTTTGATACAAATGCGGTTGATTGACCAACCGCGGCTGACCGCGTACAAACTCGAGCGGTGGATCATCCGGATGCGCTGCCAGCCTGACGCCAGCCTCTTCCGCCACCGGGACAATCTGCGCCAGGAACCACTCAAGACGCTGCCAAAGCTGCTCTTTCGTCGCCACCTCTCTCAACCCTGTAGCATCTTCATCCACCACCATATTCCACGCCATGCTGGCCGGTAGCGGGCTTTCTGTTTGCTCATTGGCTCCGTTTAGCCCAACGGTTTTTGCTCCGCCACGCGCTTTATTTTCCTCTATTCGACCGGCGACCCCGGCCAGGCTGAAGTTATAGCCAAAAACGGGAATACCGGCGGCACCCACATTGCGAATAATTTGTTTAACCGTTTCTATCTGCTGATTTTTTTTGGGGCCATCAAACAGAATGTCGTCCCAATGACAGGGATCGAAGTTTTCGATGGCAAAAAATGTCAGGCCGAATTTCTCCATCCGGGCACGAATATCGAGCAGCTCTTCCGTGCTCCAGATCTCCGCCTGTGCCGTTCCCCACCCCTGAGTATCGCCCACGGGCTGATTCGAACGAGAAAAACGATCGTTTCGATGAAAGTAATCCACCATGTGCACCACGATATGCGTCGCACCGCACTGGCGAGCAAAGGCAAAGTGCTCATCATCCAGCATATGCTTGTACAGACCGAAACCCAGTTTCATCACCTTATCTCCTGAAGAAAAAAATTTTATTTATCACCGATTACGGATTCGTACCCTGCCCCTCAGGCACAAGCTATCAACCTGTATGACAGGTTGTGAGAAATAAAAATAACAGAAAAGCGGCAAATCACTGCGATGTGATCTTCATCGTCAATATGGCAACGGCAAACCGTCGAAAAGAAGAGGGGGTGATATCATCACGGCTATCGCTTTATCTCGTTTGGATGGGATCCGATGGAGAACACTTCACGCTGGCAACGCCTGATCGAAGGCGAACTGCCGCCGGCCCAGCGCCCTGCTCCGGCAATTTATGCTTCCTGGCTACGTTGTCGCAGCCTGATGCAGCCTGCGGTGTGGAAAGCCCCCCACTGCGCGCTGGGCGCGACTTTTACGTCAATCTGCCAGCGTAAGAACGATCTGCTGACGCTCGGCCAGGCAGCGTTGGAGGACGCCTGCGAATACATGGAACAGCGCCGCTGCCTGTTGGCTATCCTCGACGAAAGCGGCTGCATGCTGTGGCTGTGCGGCGATGTCCTGACTCGCGAACGTCTGCAGCTGTTGGGGTTTACCCCCGGCGCCTATTGGGCGGAAGGTGATATCGGCACCAATGCACCGTCGCTGGCGGCGTCGGAGGGGCATCCGATACAGGTACGCGGCAGCGAGCACGTGCGTCAGGCGCTGCACGACTGGTCATTCTGCGCCACCCCGGTCTATGACAACAGCGGCCGTCAACGCGGATCAATTGCGCTGGGCTGTCTGCTGGCCGACTGCGCCGCCGGCGATCTGTCCCTGACGCTGGCGCTGGCACGCGAAATCGGTAATTCGCTGAATGCCGATGGCCTCCTTGCCGAGTCCAACCGCCACCTGAACCAGCTTTACGGCCTGCTCGACGGCGTGGATGACGGCGTTATGGCCTGGGACCATCGCGGCTATCTGCAGTACATCAACCAGCGTGCCGCCACCCTGTTGAAACTGGATGAGCAGCAAAGCCAGGGCAAACCGCTGACACAGCTGCTGACGCTGCCCGCGTTGCTCAACCGAGCTATCGCCCAGCGTCAGGCGCTGCAGCACGTTGAAGTCACCTTTGAGAGCCAGCGGCAGTTTATCGCAACGCTATTAACCCTGAAGCCGATCTTCGACGGCGAGCGCTGCAGCTTTATCGCCCTGCTGCACCCGCTGGAAAGGCTGCGCCAGTATGTCAGCAGCCAATTGGGGCGCGTCAGCCACAGCTTTGAACAGATGCCGTCCGCCTCGCTGGAGATGCGTCGCTTGATCCGCTATGGCCAACAGGCGGCGAAGGGGCAGCATCCCATTTTGCTGTGTGGCGAAGAAGGCGTCGGCAAGGAACAACTCAGTCAGGCGATCCACAATGCCAGCGATCGCGCCGCCGGGCCCTATATCGCCCTCAACTGTCAGCTATTGCCGGAGGCCCAGGGGCTGCGCGAGCTGCTGGGCAGCGACGCCAACGAAGAGGAAGCGGGCCAGCTCAGCAAGTTTGAACTGGCCAACGGCGGGACGCTGTACCTGGAGCAGATTGAGTATTTGCCGATGGAAATGCAGTCGGCACTGTTACAGGTGCTGAAAACCGGCGTGGTAATGCGGCTCAACTCTAACCGGGTGATCCCCGTCGACGTGCGGGTGATCGCCAGCAGCGCCGCCGATCTGCCATTGCTGGTGCAGCAAAATCGCTTTCGCCGTCAGCTGTTTTACAGCCTGCAGGCGTTCGAGATCCAGATCCCGGCGTTACGCCAGCGCCTGAGCGATATTCCACTGTTGGTGAAGCATCATCTGCGTACGCTGGAACAGCATTTCCAGTGCCGCTTCCGGGTAGACGACGAGGTGATGACCCAACTTGGGCTCTATCTGTGGCCCGGCAACGATCTGGAGCTGAAAGGCGTGGTGGAGCGCACGGCGATGATGTGCCACGGCCACCACCTGCAGCTGGCCGATCTGCCCGAGCACCTGCTCGGTCAACAGCCCTTACTGGAAAGCGATCCGCAGCCAGGTATGCCGCTGTTAACACTGGCGGAAATGGAGCGCCAGGCGATCATTCGCGCGGCCAACGTCAGCCGCGGGCAGTTGAATGAAATGGCGCAGTTGCTGGGGATTGGCCGCACTACGCTGTGGCGGAAAATCAAACAGTATCAGATTGATATCCGCCAGTTTAAGCTGCGCGCCTGAAGCGGCCGTCAGTGGCTGAGCTGCAATACCCCGCGTGCCGCATCCAGCATCGCTTTTTGGCCGTTGCGGGTTTTGCTCATGCAGTCGTGCATGCCAATCACCATCGGGATCCCCATCGCCTTAGCGAGGATCGCGCTGTGCGAGAGCGCATTGCCACCGCTCAGACAGATGCCCAGCACCAGCCGGCGATCTAACATCACCACGTCAGACGGCATCAGTTCGTCCATCACCAGAATCGACGGTGTGGTCAGCGTGATTAACGGCAACGGCTGCTGCTGCAAATGGCTCAAGGTGCGGCGCAGCATGTCGCGCACATCCAGCTCACGCGCCCGCATATATTCGTCGTCCAGCGCGCGATACTCCTCGGCTATAGCTTCCATCTCCTGCTGCCAGGCCTGCTCGGCACTGCATTGCTGGCGGGCAATGCGAGTATAGGCCGCCTGTTGCAGGTCCGGATCGTCAAGCAACATGCTGTGCGCGCCGAAAATCGCCGCCTGCGGCTTGCCAATCAACGAGCCTGTGCGCTCCGCCAGGCGGTTCAAATCGCTTAGCGTCTGTTGCAGCGCTTCACGCAGACGCTGCTGTTCGTTGAGTACGTCATCGGCGCCAATCTGGCGTTCTGTGATCGCCGGGCAGAAGCTGTACGCCTGCCAAACCGGGCCGCTGGTGACGCTTTCCGCCACCGGTATACCGTGCAGCGAAGGTAAACTTTGCTCAGAGACGGTTTCACCAAAGTGCTGCTCCGCCAATGCGCTAAAGGCCGCCAGCGCCTGGTCGGCCTGCGCACCGTCGGCAATCAGCCGGATGGTGTCGCCATGACGCACCTGCAACAATGCCAGTTGGTTAAGGCTGCGAGGATTGGCGCACTGCCCCTGCTTTTCCAGCACCAGTTCGGCATCGAACGGCGCCAGCGCTTCCGCCAGCCGGGCCGCCGGGCGGGCGTGCAGCCCATGTGGGTTCTGTACCGTCCAACTGACGCTTTTCCCCTGCGTCAGCGGTAATTCAACCTTTTTGACCACGGGCGCAGTACCCTCGCCCAGTTGCGCCTGCTTGGCCTGCAGCGCGCCCTGCGCCTCGGCCAGCACCTGCTCCAACCCCGCGCCGGCATTTGCGGCAACCACGGCGGCCAGCGTCCCTTCAACCAACGGCGCCGAACACAGCCTGACTTTGGCGGCCAGCGCCGGATCCAGCAGATCGATGGCGGTTTCAGCGCTCAACAGCGCGCTGCCCAGGTCCATCAGCACCACAATGCCCGCGCCCTCAGCCACCGACTCTATCGCCTCCATCACCTTGATCGCATCGGTGCCTATCGGGTGCTCCGCATCATCGACACCCGCTGCCAGCGCCAGTTTGCAGCCGTCGCCACGCATCATCTGCAATGCCAGTTCCTCAACGCCGCGAGCCAACTGCGCACTGTGTGAAACAACAACGATATTGATCATCTCGCCTCCTGCTATTGGCCGGCGACCTCTGCCAGCGTTTTCATCATCAGCATCACCGAAGTCGCGCCCGGGTCCTGATGACCGATGCTGCGCTCACCCAGATAGCTGGCTCGCCCTTTGCGCGCCTGCATGGTGATAGTGCTTTCGACCGCCTGCTCTGCCCGCTCACTGGCGCGCTGCAGGGCTTCCGCGACGCCAAGCTGCTGCTCAACCGACTGACCAAGGCTGTCCACCACCGCCCACCAGGCATCGCACATGGTTTTATCACCCGGTTCCGCCTTGCCGCGCATCACTACGCCGTCAACGCCTTCCTGCATCAGTTGATGCAGCTCCGCCAGATCCAGGCTCTGCTTGGCATTCGCCGCCTGCGCCGCACGAATGAAGAAGGTGCCAAACAGCGGACCGCTGGCGCCGCCCACGCTGGACAGCAGCGTCATGCCGGTGTTTTTCAGGATAAAACCAATGTCTTTGTCCGCCACCGAAGGCAGTTTCTCCACCACCTTGTTGAAGCCGCGGTTCATATTAAGCCCGTGGTCGGCGTCGCCGATCTCGGTATCCAGCCGGGTCAAGAAATCGCGCTGCTGAGTAAATACTTCGCCGCAACGCATCAGCCAATCGACCACTTGTTGTTTGGTTAACGCCATAATTCCTCCTCAGCAACCCCAACGCAGCGCAGGCGTTTTCACCGGCGCATCCCACAGCGACAACAACTCGTCATCCACCTTCAGCAGCGTGATTGAAACCCCTTGCATGTCCAGCGACGTGCAGTAAGAACCGATCAGGCTGCGTTCGACGATCAGGCCTGCTTCGGCACAACGCTCCGCCAGACGGTGATAGACGCCATACAGCTCGGACAAAGGTGTCGCACCCAGGTTATTCACCAATGCAATCACGCGATCGCCGCGCGTCAGCGGCTGCTTGGTTTGCGCTTCATCACGCCATTCCCCCTGCTGACGATCCCAAACGCGGAGGGTGCGCTGGTAATGGCCATGGTCTATCAGGGTATGAAACATGTCGTCCACCGCCGCATTGAGGGTGGTAAACGGACGTCGCGCAATGCCCGGCTCGCCGTGAATGCCGACGCCAAACTCCATCTCGTTTTCCGCCAGCACGAACGAGGGCTTGCCGGCGGCCGGTACGGTACAGGCCCCCAACGCAATACCGATCGAATGCCCGTGATTGTTGATGCTGTGGCCCAGCGTCACCAGGCTATCCAGATCGTCACCGCGCGCCGCTGCCGCACCGAGCAATTTTTCCATCAGCACGGTATTGGCCACCCCGCGACGTCCGGCGGTGAACAGGCTGTCTTTGACCGCCACGTCATCGTCCACCAGCACCGTCGCCACCTGGACGCCGCTGTCATGCAGCAGCTCGGTAGCGGTTTCAAAGTTCAGCACGTCGCCGGTATAGTTTTTTATTAGCAACAACACCCCGGCACCACCGTCGATCGCCTGGCCGCACTCGTACATTTTGTCCGGCGTTGGCGAGGTGAAAATTTCGCCCGGGCAGGCGCCGTCGAGCATGCCTTCGCCGACAAAACCGCAGTGCATCGGCTCATGGCCGCTGCCACCGCCGGACAGGATCGCCACTTTGCCCGCGACCGGCGCGTCGGCGCGAGTGACGAACACCGGCTCCTGATGCACCAACAGCTCCGGGTGCGCCTCTGCCAGCCCCAGCAGTTGCTCTTCCAGTACCGATTCCACCTTATTAATCAGTTTCTTCACGGTTATTTCCTCGTTTGGCCCACGGGACGCAGCCTGCTGCGCCCCTGCGGCATCAGCTTGAGTGTCGTTGCAGCCAGGCATTGCCCAGCCGATCTGCCGTCAGAATGGCCGCCTGAACGCTGGCCGGCGTGACCTTGAACGGCATGTTGTGGATAGTTTCGCCGGCAGCGCAGCTGGCTTCGGCAACCGCCATGATTTTCTCTGCCGCATCGCCGCTAATCCCCATTTGCGCCAGCGTGATCGGCAAACCGAGCTGCTGACAGAAATCCAGCACCGTTTCGATCTGCTCCATGCTGCTGTTTTGCAGCACCAGCTGCGACAGCGTGCCAAAAGCCACTTTCTCGCCGTGGTACAGATGATGGCACTCTTCGAGCACGGTAAAGCCGTTGTGGATGGCATGCGCTCCCGCCAACCCGCTGCTTTCAAAGCCGATGCCGCTCAGGTAGGTATTGGCCTCGATAATGCGTTCAACCGCCTCCGTCACCACTCCGGCCTCGACCGCCAGCTTGGCTTTGACGCCCTCCGCCAACAGCGTCTCATAACACAAGCGCGCCAGACTGAGGGCTGCCAGCGTCGATTTGCCACCCGCCATACTGGTGGCTTGCGCATCGAAACACGCCTGCGCCTCAAAATAAGTCGACAGCGCATCGCCCATACCCGCCACCAGCAGCCGCACCGGGGCCTTGGCGATAATTGCACTGTCCATCACCACCATGTCGGGATTGCGTGGGTAAATCAGGTATTCGGCAAATTCGCCCTGTTCGGTATAAATCACCGATAACGCGCTGGTCGGCGCATCGGTAGAGGCGATGGTCGGGATCAGCACCACCGGCAAATGCTGGTAATACGCAATCGCTTTGGCGGTATCCAGCGTTTTGCCGCCGCCGATGCCAATCACACCGCGACAGCCGTGAGCCTTGAGCTCCCGGCCAAGCCGGTCGATTTCCTTATGGCAGCATTCGCCTTTGAACACGCAGGCATGGTGCTTCACCGCGTGCTGCTGCAGGCTGCCCATCAGGGTATCGCCCGCCAGCTTCATCACGAAGTCGTCGGCAATCACGAAATAATGGTCAGCAAGGTTTTTGGCGTATTCGCCCACGGCGGCCAATGCGTTGGCGCCCTGAATGTACTTGCCTGGAGACTGGATGATTCTCAACATAACCGGATCCTTGTAGGGAAATTGGCGATGGTAACGTTCAGATATCAGGTGATGCTGCGTCGGTCTTGTGCCGCCGCGTTGTTATGGACTGACTATAGGGCTTGCCGCTTGCTTTGCGATCTCGGGATTTTTCGTTTCATTATGGAACATTACTTTCCCCTGTACGTTCCATAATGAAACCCTGACGCCGCTTTTTTAGTCAGTAAAGCGAGCTGGCGCACAGCCCAACGTATAACTGCGTAAAGAGTGGATTCTGTGGGCGTTTCAGCTTTAATTTTGACCATCTTTCCCCTATTCTTACGGCCACTACTGGGAAAGGGCGAAAACAGCCCGACTGATGGGATTACTAACGATGAAACGGACAAAAAACATCAACCAAGAGACGTTCCGCAAATCCTGGCGCAACTACCGTGTTGCCCCCGTGGCTTTGGCGATCAGCGCAGTCTTTATGCTGGCCGGCTGCGAGAAGAGCGATGAAACTGTCTCCATGTATCAGAATGCCGACGACTGTTCGCGCAACAACCCTTCCATGAGCGAGCAGTGCACCACCGCTTATAACAACGCCCTGAAAGAAGCCGAGAAAACGGCGCCGAAATACGCAACCCGCGAAGACTGCGTCGCCGAGTTCGGCGAAGCTCAATGTACTCAGGCACCTGCTCCGGCCCAGGCCGGCATGGCCGCAGAGTCGCAGAGCAGCGGCAGCTTCTGGATGCCGCTGATGGCCGGTTACATGATGGGCCGCATGATGGGCGGCTCCGGTTTTGCTCAGCAACCGCTGTTCACCTCCAAAAATGCAGCCAGCCCGGCAAACGGCAAGTTTGTTGACGCCAGTGGCAAGAGCTACGGCCCAGCCACAGCCGGCGGCCGCACCATGACGGTGCCGAAAACCGCGATGGCGCCAAAACCGGCAGTGACCAATACCGTCACCCGCGGTGGCTTCGGTGAATCCGTGGCCAAGCAAACCAGCATGCAGCGCAGCAGCGCAACGTCCAATTCCGGCTCACGCAGCATGGGCGGTTAATGCATGAAACGCGTTGCGATTACCGAGCGTCCGGACTGGCGCGAAAAAGCCACCGAATTTGGCTTCCGCTTCCACACCATGTACGGCGAACCCTACTGGTGTGAGGATGCCTATTACCAATTCACGCTGGCGCAGATTGAAGAAATTGAAAACGCCACCGCTGAATTGCACCAGATGTGCCTGCAGGTGGTAGAGAAAGTGGTCAGCAGCGATGCGCTGATGACCAAGTTCCGCATACCGAAACACACCTGGGAATTCGTGCGCAGCTCATGGCGCACCAACCAGCCTTCGCTGTATTCGCGTCTCGATCTGGCCTACGACGGCGTTAACCCGCCCAAGCTGCTGGAGAACAACGCCGATACGCCAACTTCGCTGTATGAAGCAGCCTTTTTCCAATGGCTGTGGCTGGAAGATCAGATCAATGCGGGCAACCTTAGCCCGGAATCCGATCAGTACAACAGCCTGCAGGAAAAGCTGATCGCGCGTTTCGCCGATCTGAAAGCGCACCACGGTTTTGGCCTGCTGCATATGGCCTGTTGCCAGGACAGCGAAGAAGATCGCGGGACAGTGCAGTATCTGCAAGATTGCGCGCTGGAAGCCGGCGTGCCGACCGAATTCCTGTTTATGGAAGAGATTGGCCTGGGTGAAAAAGGCCAGTTTACCGACCTGCAGAACCAGGTCATCGGTAACCTGTTCAAGCTTTATCCGTGGGAGTTCATGCTGCGCGAGATGTTTTCCACCAAGCTGGAAGACGCCGGCGTACGCTGGCTGGAGCCGGCATGGAAAAGCATCATTTCCAACAAGGCACTGCTGCCGATGCTGTGGGAAATGTTCCCGGATCATCCAAATCTGTTGGCGGCCTACTTTGCAGAAGACGAGCACCCGCAGCTTGACCACTACGTCACCAAGCCGCTGTTCTCACGCGAAGGCGCCAATATCCAGATCGTGCAGAACGGCCAGCAGGTCGCGAGCGTCGATGGCCCTTACGGCGAAGAAGGCATGATCGTGCAGCAGTTCCACCCGCTGCCCCAGTTCGAAGGCAGCTATACGCTGATCGGCAGTTGGCTGGTGGACGATCAACCCTGCGGGATCGGCCTGCGCGAAGATCGTGAACTGATCACCCAGGATCTGTCGCGTTTCTATCCGCATATCATTCTCGGCTAACGGCTCAGTTCTTGGGTAAAAAGCGCGATCTTATCGCGCTTTTTTTATGCATTTCGCCTGGTGATTAATCGATTAACCTTCTATACTCGAAGCGTCTGTTCTCCTCGGGCGGAGCAACCAGATATGAAACTGACATCCATGATCCCACCGCAGGTCAACCTGGCGAACGGATGCTTTACCGCACCTGATGTTCAACGCAAATCCACGACGCTGGGCAGCCTGGCGGGGATCTTTGCCGATGCCGTGGCTTGGCAAAGCTTACCGGCGGAGCTTGCCGTCTATCAGGTTGAAATGTTGCCTTCCGTGCAGCAGGAAGGCGAGCTGTTTGTCGGCACCACTCATCTGCAACCTGGCCGGGTGGGCGACGAATTCTTTATGACCCGTGGGCATTTTCACCAGCGGCCAGAACAGGCCGAGTTCTATTTTGGCCTACGGGGCCAAGGTTTGCTGTTGCTGCAACACCAGGACGGCACTTGTACGCTGGAACAGGTTTCCCCCGGTAGCGTTCATCATATCCCCTCCTTTACTGCCCACCGTTTGATCAATACCGGTAATGACGTGCTTTCTGCGCTGGCGGTGTGGCCAACGGTCGCCGGCCACAACTACGATGCGTTGCAGCCTCAGGGTTTCAAGCTGCGGGTCTTTGCCGATGGCGATGACTGGAAGGCGGAGGCGCAATATGAGTGACTCAATGCTGCGATTTGGGCTTGATGTCCGTATTAGCGACTGTCCGATGGGATTTGGCTATGGCAATGACGTGATTGGCCCCTTGCCGGAGATACGCACGCTGGAGCAAATCCGCCGTTCCCTGCGCGATCCTGACAGCCAGGGACCTGAGCAGGTTTATGCCATCGCGATGGACGTCGCAAAACAGCAACATTTGGCCGAATTGAAGAAACGCATGCTGTTGTTCGGCATTGTCACCTATGCTCAAGGGCAATTGGGCCAGGAGCCGATACGTAGCCAGGGACACGTACACCGTATCAGCGCGCACAGCGGTTGGTCACCACCGGAGCTGTATGAAATCTGGCAGGGAAAGGCGATCATTTACATGCAGGAACGGGTGGAATATGAACCGGGCCGCTGCTTCGCCGTCCACGCCGGACCCGGCGAGAAGGTGCTGGTGCCACCGGGTTGGGCTCACGCCACGATTTCTGCCGATCCTCACCAGCCGCTGACCTTCGCTGCCTGGTGCGATCGTGAATATGGCTTTGAATACGATGCCGTGCGTGAATACAAAGGACTGGCGTGGTACCCGCTATTGCAGGGCGACAATATAATCTGGCAACAGAACCCACGTTATCAGTCCGGCCGGCTGCACGCCATCGGCCCACGCCAATACCATGAATTCGGTCTGAGTGATGCCCCGCTCTACTCGCAGTTTGAGACCGATCCGGCGCGCTTCCAGTTCATTTCCAAACCGGGCAGCGTAGCGGAAAAATGGCAGCGGTTTGAGCCCTAAAGACTACTGTCTAATTCAATAATAGGAAATTTCTACCCTATGAGTTTCAAGCTGCAGCCTAGGCGCCTGGCTGCAGCTTGAAGGGCGACGGGTATCAGGAGAACAAGCCGCAGGCCACCCCTGCCGCTGCCAGGGCCAACAGCCCCAACATCGCTTTCACCGGTGACAATCCCCGCTTGGCCATCAGATACCAGGTCATCAGCACCACGATCAGCGGCATCAGGTTAGGGAAAATGCCGTCCAACATTTGCTGCAGGTGAATATTCACCCCGTCTTTGGTGATGAACTCCAGGCCGGTACCCAGTTTGACGTAGCTCGCGGCTACGCCGCCCATAACGAACACTCCCAGCAGGGAAAGCGCTTCTCGCAGGCGTGAGGACTTGCTGCTGACCAGCATTTCCACCGAGCCGGAGCCCATATGGTAGCCCTTCATAAACAGCCAGTAAGACCCGGGAATGACGATCAGGCTGAACGCCATAATGTAGAATAACGGGCCAATCACGCTGCCGCCGGCAGCCAGCGCCATACCGATGCTCAACAAAATGGGCAGCAACATGCCCGGCACCATGGAGTCGCCGATACCGGCCACCGGCCCCATCAGGCCGACCTTGAGCGTATTGATGGTTTCACCGTCGATCGGCTCACCGTTGGCACGTTTTTCCTCCAGCCCTATCACCATGCCGTTAACAATCGCGCCCAGCTGCGGCTCGGTGTTATAGAACGAAGTATGGCGGCGAATGGCCTCAATGCGCTGTTGTTTTTCCGGATACAGTTTTTTCAGCGCCGGCATCATGCTCAGGCAGAAACCGTAAGATTCCAGACGTTCAAAGCTCATCGACGACAGGTTGTACATCATCCAACTGCGCCAGCAACGACGCAGGTCCTGCTTATTCAATTTTGGTGTTGGCGTATCCATCAGAATTCATCCTCATCGTCAGCCTGAGGCGCGGCCTGTGCGGCAGCCGCCTGCGGCTCTGGCTTATAGTTGTAGTGAATCAATGCCAGCAGCGCGCCGACAATCACCAGCGCCACCATATTCAGCTTGAGGAAAACAATGCAGATGAACCCCACCAGGAAGTAAATCAGCATGCTGTAGCTTTTAATAATCTGCTTAAGAAGAATGGCGATACCGACCGCAGGCAGAATGCCGCCGACCACGTTCATGGTAGTCAGCACCAGCGTCGGCAAGCTGTCCATAAAGGCGTTGATATAGCGCGCCCCGAAAAAGACGGCGATAAACGTCGGTACAAAGCGCAGCAGGAAGTTGGTGACCTGCGGCCAGATGGCGCTGTTGAGGTAAATGCCCTGTTCGTCCCCACGCTCCACCGCCAGATCCGCGCGGTGGTTCCAGTAGGAATTGAGTACCATCATGGCATTGAACAGCACGGTGCCCATGATGCCGATAGTCGCTGCCAGGGCGACGGCCACCTCGGGCCCTTTACCGGAAAGAATGCCCAGCGCAATCGCCGGGAATGCTACAAAATTGAGGTCGGCCGGCATCGATCCGCCCGGTGTAACCATGGCGATATAAACCGCCTGTACCGCCACACCAATGATGATGCCGGTCTGTACATCGCCGAGGATAGCCCCCACCAGCATGCCGGAGACCAGCGGACGGCTGAGAATATACCAGCCTCCGGTCAGTCCCAGCAGCCAGGGGCTGCTCAGCGCGCCGAGATAGCAAAGTATCCCGATAAGCGTCGCTTCAAACCACATAGTTCACTCCCGCCGTTCAGGCTTATTTGAGTTTCTTTTTTGCATCCAGCCAGCTGAAATGGCTGGCATCCGGGACTAAACGGAATTCGATGGCATGGCCGTGTTCGGTCAGGAAATCGAAGGCTTCCGACTCTGTTACCGTCACGGATTGATTCGGGCCGATAGTCACCGTGTCTTTGCGGGCAGACATCGGGCCGACGTTGATTTTCTTGTTGCGATTGCTGAGGTCGATTCCTGCTTCCATCAGCCGTCGCAGTGTGACCGGCGATTTGCCAATCACGAAGTACTGCTTGTCGCTGGCAATCACCTTCGGCAGTTTTTCTATCGCCTGCTGTACGGTGAACAGCCATACCTTGGTGTCCTGCACTGCCCCTTTCATCACCGATGACAACAGCGGATCTGCCGCGACCTCATCATCAATCGCCACGATGCCGTCGCAGGGCAGCTCTTTCGCCCAGCGGGTTACCAGTTGACCGTGAATGACCCGGTCGTCGATACGTACGAATGAAATAGCCATACTCTCTCCTCAGAAATCGTCCATTTGCGCCGTCACCGCCGGACGGGCAAGCGCAATCGCCTCACCGCCCTGCGCCACCAGCTCCTGTGCCGCCAGTTGAACATCCTTTCCTTCCAGCAATTCGGCACTCATCAGCAACATCGGGAAATTCACGCCGGTCACTACCGCCATCGGCACTGGCGCATTGGGATCAAAGGCGTGACGACAGGCCACGTTGTACGGCGTACCGCACAACATGTCGCACAGTATCAACACACCGTCAGCCCCTGCGCTCACCCGACGCAGTTCGTCGGCAAAGTCCCGCTTAAAAGCCTCGATGCCGGCGCCTTCACTCAGACCGACATGGCTGGTCCCCGGCAACTCGCCGTAAACCATGCGCGCGCTGCTCAGTAACGCCTCGGCCAGCGGCCCATGAGAAGTCACAATCACTCTCAACATAATGTTTATCCCCTTACCCAGGCTTTGATGGTGCCCAGGGTTTTACCCAGGCTGCGACCATGTGGGCTGATGCGATACGCCCCGACCGCAGCCGGGACGATGAAGGTTTCCGCGTAATGCACCACAAAGGGAGCAAAATGGCCCTCAGGGCTTTCAACCACTGCCTCTTCCCCTTCCACCAGGTTCAGCACGTTCACTCGCCCTTCGGTATGGTGTAATACCGGTTCACTGAACCAGTGACGGCGGGTTTCGATAAATTCGCGCTCGTGCAGGCCGGTTCGCTCTTCCTGCCAGCCTTGCCCTTCAGCAACCGGTTCAACGTGGTTGACCAGATGCTCCGTTGCCCAACTGGTGTCGCATTGCCAGTTGATCACCTGCTCACCGTGCTGCAAATGCACCGGACGCGGCAGGCCATCTAATCCCACACGGCCCCAGTCCCACAGTTTGAAGGTGAAAATGTACGGCGTAGCGCTGATCTCCAGCACCATGGTACCCGCACCTGAGCAGTGCACCGTCCCAGCCGGGATCAGGAAGTGATCGTGTTTACGCGCCGGGAAGCGGTTCACAAAACGGCGATCGTCGAACGCCTTTTCACCTCTTTGGGCGGCCGCCAGATCGGCCATCATCGCCTGCGGATCGGTACCGTTTTTCATCCCCAGATACACTTCGGCGTCTTGCTCTGCCGCCAGAATGTAATAACTTTCATCCTGGGTGTAATGCATGCCGAAATGCTGTTGGATGTATTCCGTCAGCGGGTGCACCTGGAAGCTGAGGTTTTGCCCGCCGACGGTATCCAGCAGGTCAAAACGGATCGGGAATTCGGCGCCGAAACGGGCGTGTACGCGCTCGCCCAGCAGGGGCCTCGGGTATAACAGCACCAAATCCTGTGAGGGGATCTCGACCCGAACGTCACCAAAACGCATTAGCAGGCTGTTTTCCTCGGGCACGCAGTCAAAACACCACGCGTAGTTGGCTGCCATCGGGTCGAGATCGAACTGTTGTTTCATCCATTGACCGCCCCAAATACCGGGGTCAAAAAAGGGCACGACGCGGAATGGACGTTGGGTGACCTGCTGCAATCCAGCGTGGAATGCCTCGCCACTCACGGCCTTGGGCTTACCTGCCTGGTTGGTGTCCAACACCAGGTCAGCACGCTGCAACAACGGGGTTTTATGGCGATCGAACACCCGCCATTCCACAAAAAAGGCCCGCTTGTAACGACGCAACACGTCTTCGTCCACATTGGTTACGCCCCAGTTGCCCAGTTCACCACGGCGAAAACGCTGCTGGATTTCCCAGCGAGCCATGTCGGCATACACCAGCACATCGCCCTCGGCGATCAACGCCGCGCCCGGTCCATAAATCACTACCAGGCCACTTTCGACGCTCGCAATTTGATCGCGTAGCTGCTGCACGCGCTCATCATCAAAAAATTCAGGTAGTTGATGGCATGACAGCACGCCAAAAACGCGGTCATCGGTTAAGTTGCGTTCAATCATCGCGTGAATATGCGATTCATCATATTTGGCCAATTCGGCGTTGATACTGTTGGCTGGCTTCAGCGGATGGATAAGATTCTCGCTCAGTTCTGCCAAATTCACCCCAGGGTAGCAATCCACCACCAACAGGGTTTTGCGTAACCCGAGGGTGGTAACCTTGCGGCTGACTGCCTCGACCACCGCCGGCCAACCTTGCCAGGCGGCATGATCAAAGCCCTGAACCGCCACTTCCGGGTGTTTGTCATAGCTTGTTGCGTTGCGCTGTTGCTCTGTCATATCCTTCTGCCTATGCACTGAATAGATAGAAAAAGATTAATCGATTAACCTCATAACAAACAGGCTGATTAACGAGATTAACCTCATATAACGGATAATAACCCGCTAAAAAGCTTATAAATCGCGATCTTCGTCACACTCTATTTAACGGAATTACACAGAAAAAGGTTAATCGATATACCTTGATGTAAAAGCCAGTATCGACAGGAGATGAAATGAGCACCATAACCTTGGCGGATGTCGCCGCATACGCAAAAGTCTCCACCGCTACGGTTTCGATGGTATTGCGCAACCGTGGCCGCATATCGGATGAAACACGCAAGCGTGTGCTGAGCGCCATCGATCATCTGGGCTACGTTTACAATCAGACCGCGGCAAACCTGCGCAATCGCAGCAGCAATCAGGTCGGCCTGCTGTTGCACGACATCACCAACCCTTTTTACGCCGAGATGACCGCCGGACTGAGCCAGGAAATGGAACGCCATCAACTGATGCTGTTTCTGGCCAACAGCGAAGAATCGGCCGACAGGCAACAAAAATTTGTCGACTCGCTGCTGGAAAACAGCGCCAGCGGCATGGTGTTGTGTGCCGCCCGACAAACGCCGAGCCTGTTTTTTGAAACGCTGAAACGCCGCAAGATCCCGGCCATCATGGTGGTCAGGCCGGTGGCTGATGCGCACTTTGACTTTGTCGGCACAGATAACTTCCTTGGCACACAGTTGGCAACCCAGCATCTGTTGGATCTTGGCCATCGCAATATCGCTTTCATCGGAGGATCCATCAACTCCACCACCCGCGCGCAGCGGTTGGGGGGTTACACCAGCAAGCTGCTGGAACGGGGGATTGTGGTCAAGGGCGAATGGATCGTCGACAGCGAGGCCAGCCAAAGCTCCGGCGCCAAAGCTGCAGAGCAGTTGTTGATGGCCCATCCGGAAATCACGGCGGCGTTATGCTATCAGGACATTGTCGCGTTGGGCGTGATGCAGACATTACGCAAACTCGACCGCCAGATTGGCCGTGATTTCGCGCTGATAGGGTTTGATGATATTACCGAAGCGTCGCTGGTACAGCCGGGTTTGACCACCGTATCGGTGGCCTCCCGCGAGATCGGCCGCAAGGCGGGGGAACTGCTGTATAGCCGCATTCAAGGCAATGATGAGCCACCAAAACGCATCATCCTGCCGCCTTCGCTGGTGATCCGCCAATCCTGCGGCTTTGCCGATCAATCTACGCCGGCCTGAGGCCGGCGTAGAGCCTTTAGCCAACCTGCACCGACAGCATACTCAGTGCGCTCATCTCGATGCCCTCCACCGGAAGGGTTATCGCCTCTTTGCCGTCCCAACTGCCCAGTACGTATAACAGTGGGAGATAGTGTTCCGGCGTCGGGTTAGACAGCGCCGCGCCTTCGTGCTGCATAAAATTGACCAGCGGGTGGTTATCCCCCTGATAATTCAGGTTATCACGCACAAACCGGTCAAACGAAGTGGCCCACGGATAAGGCGTGGCGTCCCCCTGCCATTTTACCATCCGCAGGTTATGCACCACGTTGCCGCTGGCGACAATCATCACCCCCTGGTCACGCAACACCGCCAGTTTACGGCCCAGTTCATAATGGTATTCCGCCGGTTTGGTGCCGTCGATGCTGAGCTGCACGATCGGAATATCCGCCTCGGGATACATTTTGATCAACACGCCCCAGGTGCCGTGGTCCAGGCCCCATTCGCTGTCGTCTGCCGTGACAGTAATCGGCGCCAACACTTGCTGGATCTGCGCCGCCAGCTCAGGGGATCCTGGCGCCGGATACCGGGTATCGAACAACGCCTGCGGGAAACCGCCAAAGTCATGGATGGTTCTTGGTTTTTCCATCGCGGTCACCGCGGTGCCACGGGTGTACCAGTGAGCAGAAACGGCAATGATGGCCTTCGGACGCGGCAGCGTTTCACCCAGATGACGCCAGGCCTGGGTATAGCGATTTTCTTCCAGCGCGTTCATCGGGCTACCGTGGCCGAGAAAAAGTGCAGGCATACGAGAGCTGTTCATACAAGATCCTTGGTCAGTCGCAAACATGATGGGGACTAGACTACGCCGTTTGCCACGGCGACACAGCCGGATAACCGTGATGATGATCTTCAATAAATTTGAACGGTTAAAACGATAGAAACAATCAGCCAAATCCACTCGATTTATGCCTTTACTCTGTTAGTATCAGAAAATAAACGATAATTTCAGCATATAAGGAGACGACCATGTCCGTACCGCTGCTCCTGACCTTGCTGGCCGGCGGCGCCACCTTTGTCGGCGCCCTGTTCGGCATTATTGGCCAGAAGCCTTCCAACCGAATGCTGGCTTTTGCTCTTGGATTTGCCGCCGGGATTATGCTGCTGATATCGCTGATGGAAATGCTGCCCGCGGCGCTGCACACCGTCGGCATGTCGCCGATGATGGGTTACGGCATGTTCATGCTTGGGCTGCTGGGGTATTTCGCGCTGGACCGCATACTGCCGCACCAGCACCCGCAGGACCTGATGCAGCAACCGCTGAAACCGCACAACCTGAAGCGCACCGCGGTGCTGTTGACGCTGGGCATCAGCCTGCACAACTTTCCGGAAGGCATCGCTACCTTCGTCACCGCCAGCGCCGACCTGGAACTGGGCATGGGCATTGCGTTGGCCGTGGCTATCCACAATATACCTGAAGGTCTGGCGGTGGCCGGCCCGGTGTATGCCGCAACCGGCTCCAAGACCAAAGCCCTGCTGTGGTCCGGTATTTCCGGCATGGCGGAGATTCTCGGCGGCGTATTGGCGTTCCTGCTGCTTGGCCCGATGATTTCGCCGGTGGTAATGGCGTCGATTATGGCGGCGGTTGCCGGCATCATGGTGGCGCTGTCGGTTGATGAACTGATGCCGTTGGCGAAAGAAATCGATCCGCACAATAACCCGAGCTACGGCGTGCTGTGTGGGATGGCGGTGATGGGATTCAGCCTGACGCTGTTGCAAAGCGGCGGCATAGGTTAACGGTTTTCAGCCACAAAAAAAGCCGCATTACGCGGCTTTTTTCATCGTCAGAAGGTCAGTTCGTTATCAGCTGGCTTTCTTTTCGTGAGCCTGACGGTAAGCCACCAGATCTTCGATGGTCAATACGGTCATATCATGCTGTTTGGCAAACACGATCACTTCCGGCGCATGCGCCATGCTGCCATCGTCGTTAGTCAGTTCACACAGCACACCGGCAGGTTTGAAACCGGCCATAGAGACCAGATCGATAGTCGCTTCAGTGTGACCACGACGGCTCAGCACACCACCTGGCTGCGCGCGCAGCGGGAAAACGTGCCCAGGACGATTTAGATCGCTTGGCTTGGCGTTATCGGCCACGGCCGCACGGATAGTGGTCAGGCGATCGGATGCAGACACGCCGGTGGTCACGCCCTGCGCCGCTTCGATAGTCACGGTGAAGGCCGTCTGGAACTGGCTGGAGTTGTTGGTCACCATCATCGGCAGTTCGAGCTGCTGACGACGTTCTTCGGTGAGACACAGACACACAATACCGCTGCCGTGGCGAATGGTCAGTGCCATCTGCTCAACGGTCATGGTTTCTGCGGCGAAGATCATATCACCTTCGTTTTCACGATTTTCATCATCGAGCACCATTACACCGCGGCCATTGCGCAATGCTTCAATAGCTCGCTCTACGCGTTCTACCGGCGTGCCGAAATCTGAAAGTAGGGTCTGATTCATGGTAAAAAACCTCATTAAAAAATTATGGATTACCAGAACCAGGGCGATCTTGAGGAGTAGCTAGCAATAGCTAAAAAAATAACGCAAGCGGGCGCAAGCCCGGCAGATACCGTTACTCTCTCCCATCCGGACTATAACCGTCGGCCCCGGAATTACACCGGATCTGCTGACCTCTAACCAAACTGCAAGAGACTGGCTGAGCGCTCGCGGGCTTTCACCGTAGAAGGTGATTTACCGCCGGTGGGGACTTGCACCCCGCCCTGAGAATAAGCTTCTCGACTATAACGCTAATGATTAATCAGGGCAATTGGCAAAAGCACAATTCGGCCAATCACAGGGAATGCGGTTATTAGTTTATCCGGCGGGCAACTCGCATTACACTAGACGACAGCTATTAAACTCTGAAAGGGATACGCCATGATTGACCCGAAAAAAATTGAACAGATCGCACGCCAGGTGCATGAATCCATGCCTAAAGGCGTACGTGAATTCGGGGAAGACGTTGAGAAGAAAATCCGTCAGGTGCTGCAGTCGCAGCTTACCCGTCTGGATTTGGTCAACCGCGAAGAGTTCGACGTACAGACACAGGTGCTACTGCGCACCCGTGAAAAGCTGGCGTTGCTGGAACAGCGCATGAACGAGTTGGAAAGCAAGCTGAACGCAGCACCAGCCGCCGCACAACAGCCAGACGCAGAATAGTTACCGCTAAGGGCGCGGCATCGCGCCCTTACTGCCGTTTTAGCGCAGCCTTCGGCCTGCGTGGCAACACCAGCCAAATCAACGCGAACATCCCCAGCGCATACAGGCTTTTCCAGCCGATAATGACCATCAGCAGCAAACACAGCCCCAGCCCTACCGCCGCCATTAACCGCGAACGTCCGTGCAAAATTCGACAGCCCGCCAGCATACACAGCAGGTAGATCAGCACAAAGATGCCATTGGCATACACCAACAGCATATCCAACGGCAGTTTCAGCGTATAAATCAGCAGGGTAAACAGCAGGCAACAGCCCACCACCGCGCTTAATGCATTGACCGGTGCCTGTCCGGCGGACAGTTTAGCCAACGCGCTGGCTGGCCGATCCTGCGCCTGCGACCACACCAGCCGGGCGAAGCTTTGGGTATAGATATTCACGCTGGCAAAGCAAGCCAGATAACCTATGACGCAGGCTACCCACAACGCATGTTGCCCAAACAGTTGCACCACGATACCCGGCAACGACGCGGCCGCCGCCTGATGTTCACTGTATGCGTGAAAGTGCAACACCGCCACGGTACAACCCCAGTACACCGCCCCGGCGATCAGCAGGCCAAACAGCAGGGCACGCGGGAAATCGCGCTCAGGGTTGCGGAACTCGGTTGCCAGATGCGCAAAGGCTTCCAAACCGACAAAGCACCAGAACATCACCGCCAACGCGTGGAACAAATTAGGGGGAGATATTTCGTCGAGTGCTGGCCAGGGGATTTGAGCAGGAGAGATGCCGCCACGCCACCAAATTGCGGCGACCAGCGCCACCACCAGCATGGCGATCAGCGTTTGAATATTGGCGCTGGAACCGGCGCTGCGCGTGCCCAGCAGCCAAATCACCATCAGCGTGGCTATTTGCACCAGCAGCAGGCCATTGGCGTTCCAGCCGAACGCGGCCTGCCAAAAACCGGCGGCTATCTGTAATGCCGCAGGCAGGCCCACCGGGATCACCGACAAAAACAGCCAGCCGGTCACTTTTGCCATACGCGGGCCAAAAGCCAGACCAACAAAATGCGCAGCACCACCGGCGCTGGGGAAATGCCGGCCCAGAGCAGCAAAAGCGATGGCAATCGGGAACACCAGCGCAATCAATACCGGCCAGGCCCAAAGGCTATCGCCCTGCGCCACCTGAGCCGCCAGCGCAGGAACGGCGAACACCCCCGTTCCCAGCAATGAAGTGGACAATAGCCCAACGCCCTGCGCCAAACTCAATTCCTGCTTCAGTCCACTCACTGCCACCGCCGTTTTATCCGCCATACTTCAAGTTGTATCCGCGTCGGCTGCTTTTACTCACCCGATTACCGCCTTGATACCACTCGAATTATTTAGGCTAAAAAGAGTCTGTTAGCCACGCCCGTCTTTGATTGCCTTGATAATATTGGTGGTCGACAGGCCGTCTTCAAAGTTCAGCACCTTGACGTCGCCGCCGTTGGCCCAAACCTCGGCGCTGCCGGCAATATCTTCAGGTTTGTAGTCGCCGCCTTTCACCAGCAGATCCGGCAGGATATCGGCGATCAGGCGTTGCGGCGTGTCTTCTTCGAATGCCACAACCCAATCCACCGCTTCCAAGGCACCCAATACGATCATGCGGTTTTCCAGCGCGTTGACCGGACGGGTCTCGCCTTTCAGGCGCTTGGTGGAAGCGTCGCTGTTGACCGCCACAATCAGGCGGTCGCCCAGTTTGCGGGCATTCGCCAGATAGGAAACGTGACCGGCATGCAGAATGTCGAAAATGCCGTTGGTCATCACCACTTTTTCACCGCGCTGACGTGCTTGCGCCACGGCGGTTTTCAGCTGGGCTTCGGTCATGACGCCAAAGCCGGTTTCGGCACGGCCACGCACCGCGTTTTCCAGCTCGATCGGGGAAACGGTAGAGGTCCCCAGTTTGCCCACCACCACGCCGGCAGCGGCATTGGCCAGGAAACAGGACTCTTCCAAGGTGTTACCGGCAGCCAACGCGGCGGCCAGCACGCCAATCACGGTATCGCCGGCGCCGGTAACGTCAAACACTTCCTGCGCCTGGGTTGGCAGGTGCAGTGGCGGAACGCCCAATTGCAGCAACGTCATGCCGTGTTCGGAACGGGTGACCAGCAGCGCGGAGAGCTCAAAGTCCGCCACCAGCTTCATGCCGCGTTCGACCAGCTCGGCTTCGTCTTTGCAGTGCCCTACGACCGCTTCGAATTCAGACAGGTTTGGCGTCAGCAGCGTCGCGCCGCGATAACGCTCAAAATCGGAACCCTTTGGATCGATCAGCACCGGCACCTTGGCGGCCCGCGCCAGTTGGATCATGCTCTGTACCTGGCTCAGCGCGCCTTTGGCGTAGTCAGACAGCACCAGCGCACCAATTTGCGGCAGCGCCTGCTGGATGCGTTCCAGCATGGGTTGCGAATCGACGTTGGAGAACCCTTCTTCGAAGTCGAGACGGATCAGTTGCTGGTTGCGTGACAGCACGCGCAGCTTGGTGATGGTCGGATGCGTCGGTACCGAAACGAAATCACAGCGCACGTTCACTTCGTTCAGCTTGGCGCTCAGTGCACGCGCCGCGTCATCAATACCGGTCAAGCCCACCAGGCGTGAGTTGGCACCCAGCGAAGCGATATTCATCGCCACGTTTGCTGCACCGCCGGGACGCTCTTCAATGGTTTCAACCTTGACCACCGGCACCGGCGCTTCCGGTGAAATACGGCTGGTCGGCCCATACCAATAGCGATCCAACATGACGTCACCCACCACCAATACCCCGGCGCGGCGAAAATCAGGCAGTGTAACTTTCATCCGATAACTCCAAAAAAGTACAAAATTTTAGTGGCGCAGATATTACCACAGACGTCTGTAATAGCTGCAAAACGTATTGCGCAACCGGCATGCCTAACCCAGCCACTTCGCCCAACTGGTGCGAACCTGTTCTCGCTCGGCGGCAAATTGCCCCTTGGCGACCTTGCCGGAATGCTCCTGCAACGCCAGGTGGTGAATTTCATCGCGCATGGTGACGTAGGCCTGAGTGAGCGCCTGCGCCTCTTCTTCCGGCATGATGCCGTAATTGGCCATCAACTCGAAAATGCGTACGTTATCAGACCAACGCGTCAGACGGGGCTCGGTGCTTGCATAGCTTAAGACCAGATACTGGGCAATAAATTCGATATCGGTGATACCGCCCTCGTCGGCTTTGATATCAAAGAGTTCACGCTGCTTGTTACCGAGGTGATTGCGCATTTTCTCGCGCATCTCGCGTACCTCCAGCCGCAGCGTTTCGCCGTCGCGTGGTTTGCACAAGATCTCACGGCGGATCGCGTCAAACTGCTGATGCAGCGCCGGATCGCCATGGACGATACGCGCCCGCACCAGTGCCTGGTGCTCCCAGGTCCAGGCCTCGTTCTGCTGATAATCGGCAAAGGCTTCAACCGTGCTGACCAACATGCCTGCTGCGCCCGAAGGCCGCAGGCGAGCGTCCACCTCGTACAAAATGCCGGAGGAGGTGCGGGTACTGAACAGGTGCATGACGCGCTGCGCCAAACGCAGATAAAACTGACGGCCGTCGATGCAGCGATCGCCGTCGGTCATCACGTCCGGTGGACAATCCAGAATAAACACCAGATCAAGATCGGAACTGTAGCCTAGCTCCCAACCGCCCAGTTTTCCGTAGCCAATCACGGCAAAACCGCGCCCTTCCCGTTCCTGCAAATGGGTCGGTTGACCATAGCGAGCAACCATGTCGTTCCATGCTTGCTGCACCACCGTATCGATAATGGCCTCGGCCAGGTAGGTGAGGTGATCGCTCACTTTCATCACCGGCAGCGCGCCGGAAATATCCCCGGCTGCGATGCGTAACTGCTGCGCCTGTTTGAATTGACGCAATGCCTCAAGTTTCTGCTCTTCGTCATCTTCCGGTACCCGCAACAGGTACTGGCGCAGTTCGCTGCGGTAAGCGTCCGGGGCTACCGGCTGATACAACGTCGCCGGATCCAGCAGTTCGTCCAGCAACAGCGGATAGCGCGACAGTTGGTTGGCGACCATCGGCGAAGCGGCGCACAGGCGAATCAGATGGCTGAGCGCCGCGTGGTATTCCACCAGCAGCTCAAGGTAGGTGGTACGCGTTACGATGCTCAACAGCAGCTGGGTCAACCGCAGCAGCGCCGTCGGCGCATCCTGACGCGGACACACTTCCGCCAGCAAACGCGGCATCAATTGATCAAGCACATCGCGACCGCGCGGGCCGATAGTGCGTTTGTCGACGTCGTGACGAAACTCGGCGATGGTACGCAACATCTGCCTGCGCGCTTCTTCATCCAGATGTGGCGTCAACGGCGCCAGTTCGTGTTCTTCCAGTGCATCCTGCCACAGGCTGTGGTAGTGCTGATAATCGGGATCTTCGCCCACATCGGGGCTATCGTCGCCAATCAGGTCGTTAAATACCGCTCTGACCGCCTGCATATGCTCGTCCAGCGCCGCGAGCAGCGTCGACCAGTCGTCGAACCCCATGCCCCAGGCCAAACGGGCCTGATCGAGCTCATCTTGTGGCAGCGTCTGCGTTTGTTGGTCGGCAATGGCCTGCAGCAGGTTTTCCAGCCGGCGCAGGAACAAGTAGCTGGCGCTCATCACCTGTACCTGCTGCGGCTCCAGCAACCCCAGTTCCCCCACCGCCTGCAGCGTGGGCAGCAGCGATCGCCCCTGCAGAGCCGGCTCTCGCCCGCCGCGGATCAATTGGAATACCTGAGTGATAAATTCAATTTCGCGGATGCCGCCGGCACCCAGCTTGATGTTGTCTTTCAGCCCACGCCGCCGCACTTCGCGGGCAATCATGCCTTTCATATTGCGCAGCGACTGGATCACGCTGAAATCGATATAGCGACGGAAAACGAACGGCCGCAGGGTTTTGCGCAACTCTTCACTGTAGGCGTCTTCCGAACCGCCCATCAGCCGCGCTTTCACCATCGCGTAACGTTCCCAGTCGCGCCCCTGCTCCTGGTAATAGTCCTCCAGGGCGGCGAAGCTCATGACCAGCGGACCACTGTCGCCGAAGGGCCGCAGCCGCATATCCACACGATAAACAAAGCCGTCGATGGTTTGCTGATCCAGCGCCTTGATCAGCCGCTGCCCCAGACGGGTAAAGAACTGCGCGTTATCCAACTCGCGCCGTCCTCCCTGGGTCTGACCGTTTTCCGGGTAGGCAAAAATCAGGTCTATATCGGACGAGAAGTTCAGCTCGCCGCCGCCCAGTTTCCCCATGCCGAGGATCAGCAACGGCTGGGGTACGCCCTGGGCGTTGCACGGGGTGCCCCACTCACGGCAGCAGGTTTGATACAGCCAGTCGCGAGCGCTGACGATCAGCGTTTCCGCCAGCCCGCTCAGCTGCAACAGCGTCTCTTGCGTGCTGCACAGATTCTGCGCCTGCGCCCAGGCGATCCTCACCAGCGTCTCGCGGCGGAACAGACGTAACGCGCGCATCAGTTGCGCTTCGTCGCGCACATCTTCCAGCGTGTCTTGCAACCAGGCGGCGTAATGTTGCCACTCGTCCGCGACCGGTGGCTGTTTGCGCAACGTCTCCAGCCATTGCGGCTGACTGAGCAACATGTCGCAGACAAAATCGCTCGACGCCAAAACCCGCTGTTCCTGGCTGCTGAGCACGCAGTCCGCGCCCTGAGTTTCCTGAAAACGCTGCACGATGCTCTGTGCCTGAACCTGTAACCTGCTCGAGAGTGGCAACATAGTGAAGGATCCGTTCTGCGGCCTGCGCCTCGCAGGCCAGCTTTATTAGCGGAGCGCGCCGTTTAACCAGAATGGCGCATGCGATAAGGCCTGCTTGCGGCTGGATTCGTACCAGCCTTGACGACGTTCGGCCAGCGCCTGCTGCAGTTCGCGCCAGCTTTCGATATAAGGACCGGTTTCGTCATCGGGATAAGCACCGGACAGCAGGATAAATGCCGACACCTGACGGGTCAGGCGCGGCAACTGTTCCTCGTATTCATCCTCGTTCAACGTGCGCGTGAAGGCCTCTTTCAACTCGGCCGCGCTGCGCCCCAGCATAATGTCACTGAAACGTTTGAATGAACCGTCGAGCTTGGTTTGCGCCTTGGCGTCGATAAAGGGTTTCCAGGCGCCGGTCACCAACCATGATGTGAGCGCTAACTTACACTGCAGGTATTCTGCGCTGTAACACAACACCTGCGGTTGAGTGCTCTTATCAATCAACAGCGGCTCCAGTGCGGTCAGGCGGGCGCGCAGATCGGCGCTGGCTTTGCGTGGTACCAGACCACCGAAGATCACCAGTGCCTGACGGATCAGCGCAATCGCCTCCATAACCGAGCGACGGGCCTGGGTATCACCGCGCAGCCACAGCTCTTCGTGATACTGCCAGTGGCTCAGGCCCAGTTCGAAGCTGGCAACCATACCCTGCTCTACGCTGGATTTGGCCGCAGGCTTCAATACCGCCAGCGGGCGGCGCTCACGCGGAGCATTGCCCTGCGCCAGATGATAGCCGCGCGCCGCTTTGCTCAGGTTGCCCTGACGCAGGCCACCGTGCATCGCCAATTCGTTGGCCAGCGCCAGCAGATCGTCGGTATTACCCGTTTTAAGCTCCAGCTCAATCTCGCACAGCGCTTCACTCAGCTCACCAGCGCTGACCTCGCCCTGGTCAAGCCCAACCTCAATCTCGCTCTTACCGTAAGTGACCACCCACTTCTCACGCACGAAGTCGGTGCGGAACAGGGGCTGCAACGCCTGCTGCAGCGCGTCGACATCACAGCCTTGCGGCCAGATATCCGCCGGGAACCGTTCCAACGCCAGCTCCGGCGTAGTGATAGCCACATTATATTCCGGGCGCTGATGCAAACCCGCCACCACCTTACCGGCGGTTTTGATGGTCATTTCATAACTGTCGTCGAAGCCGCGGATACGCAGCCCCATATCCTGACTGCGCAGGAAATTATCGGCGGTTTCGAAGTAGATATTGGTCAGTTTTTGCGGCGCGGAATGCTGATGAGGCCAGGCAGCCAACTGCTGCGGCAAAGCGGCAACCGCATCCGGGGTAGCAATAAATTTCAGTTCTATTTCAACGGTCATAAGTCTTTTACACCAATAAGTTACGCATTCGCGTCAGCCTTCACGGCGGCGGGCCTCGCCTGCCGCGCTCTGCCCGATGACGCACAGTTGCCGTTATCTTACCGCGATTCCCTGCACCTTAACCCTGCTAACTGCAGAAAAAACCTGTTACGTTATAAAACACTGCGCAACTCACAGAATCTGCCACAGTAAGATAGTTCTCATTCCGGTTTTTGCGTTGCGTCGTCAGACTGAACGCTCTACTATCGTTCCCATAAATTCACACAGAAACGATGAACTAATGCAGAAATTACGCCTAATTTGCCTTGCCGTGCTGAGCTTCAGCATCACTTGGGGCGCCCATGCCGAAGATAAACGCTATATCTCCGATGAATTGAATACTTACGTCCATAGCGGCCCGGGTAATCAGTACCGTATCGTCGGTACCCTGAACGCCGGTGAAGAAGTCACCCTGTTGAGCGTAAATGACAGCACCAACTATGGCCAGATCCGCGATGCGAAAGGCCGCACGACCTGGATCCCACTCAATCAGCTGAGCCAGACGCCAAGCCTGCGCACCCAAGTGCCGGCGCTCGAGCAACAGGTAAAAACCCTGACCGACAAGCTGGCCAACATCGACAACAGCTGGAACCAGCGCACGGCAGAAATGCAGCAGAAAGTGGCCGGCAGCGACAGCACCATCAGCGGTCTGCAGCAGGAAAACCAGGATCTGAAAAATCAGCTGGTGGTCGCACAGAAAAAGGTTAACGCGGTTAATCTGCAGCTCGACGACAAACAGCGTACCATTATCCTGCAGTGGTTCATGTACGGCGGTGGCGTAGCCGGCGTAGGCCTGCTGCTTGGCTTGTTGCTGCCACACCTGATCCCGCGGCGCAAAAGCAACAACCGTTGGATGAACTGATTTCAGTCTCCTTCTGTTTGAGATCGGGCGCCTGCGGGGCGCCCTTTTTATTGGCTGCGGCACCGCCCGGCTAATTGAGGTAATCTGGTCAGCAGAGCCTTAAGATAAATTCAGGAGTTAACAGTGAAGACTTACCTGGTCGGCGGCGCCGTCCGCGACAGCCTGCTTGAGATACCGGTATTCGACCGCGACTGGGTGGTGGTGGGCGCCGCACCGTCAGAGCTGATCGCGCTGGGATATCAACAGGTCGGTAAAGACTTCCCGGTGTTTCTAAATCCCAAGACCCATGAAGAATATGCGCTGGCGCGCACCGAGCGGAAATCCGGCCAGGGCTATACCGGTTTTACCTGTTACGCCGCGCCGGACGTGACGTTGGAGCAGGATCTGCAGCGCCGGGATCTGACCATCAACGCCATCGCCCGCAGCGCCGACGGGGAGTTAATCGACCCTTTCAACGGCGTGGCCGACCTGCAAGCGCGAGTGTTACGCCATGTATCTGAAGCTTTTGGTGAAGATCCGTTGCGCGTGCTGCGCGTGGCGCGCTTTGCCGCCCGCTTCGCTCATCTGGGTTTTACCGTCGCCCCGGAAACCGCGGAGTTGATGCGTCAGATGGCGAACAGCGGCGAACTGGCGGCGCTGACCCCGGAACGGGTCTGGAAAGAAACCGAGAAGGCGCTGCAGAGCCAAAGCCCGCAGGTCTATTTCCAGGTGCTGCGCGACTGCGAGGCGCTCAGCGTACTGTTCCCGGAGATCGATGCTTTATTCGGCGTACCGGCCCCCGCCAAATGGCACCCGGAGATCGATACCGGCATTCACACGCTGATGACGCTGGCTATCGCCGCCCAACTCAGCCCCGAGGTCGACGTACGCTTTTCGGCGCTGTGCCATGATTTGGGTAAAGGGCAGACGCCAAAAGAGCTTTGGCCTCACCACCACGGCCATGGGCCTGCCGGTGTCGTGCTGGTAGACGCCTTGTGTCAGCGGTTGCGCGTGCCCAACCCGGTACGCGACCTGGCCAAACTGGTGGCCGAGTATCACGACCTGATCCACATCGTTAACAAACTGCGCCCGGAGACCCTGTTGAAACTGTTTGATGCGGTCGATGTCTGGCGCAAGCCTCAGCGGTTGGAGCAGATGATCCTCACCAGCGAAGCCGATGCTCGCGGACGTACAGGATTTGAAAACAATCCCTACCCGCAGGGTGACTATCTGCGCCAGGCGTTTCAGGTGGCGAATGCCGTCTCGGTAAAAGAAGTGGTGGCCAGCGGCCTGCAAGGGCTGGCGATCCGCGATGAGCTCAAACGGCGTCGTCAACAGGCGTTGGCCGACTGGAAACAAACCCAGGATATCCTGAAAGACCAGGCATAAAAAAACCCCGCAGCGCGGGGTTTTTTATTGACGTGTCGCTTACATGAAGACCATGTAAACCACGGCGGCAACGATAAAACGATAGATGGCGAACGGCACAAACGAAATGCGTTTGATCAGCGACAGGAAGGTTTTTATCGCGATCAGCGCTACGACGAAAGCGGTAGCAAAACCGACGGCGAACATCGGTAAATCGCCCATCGTCAGGAAGTGCAGGCTCTTGTACAAGTCCAGCCCGCTGGCACCGATCATCATCGGCACCGCCAGAATGAAGGAGAACTCGGAGGCCGCATAACGGTTAACGCCCACCAGCATACCGCCGGCAATGGTCGAACCTGAACGGGAAAAGCCCGGCCACAGCGCCAGACACTGGAAGCAACCAATCATAAACGCCTGGCGATAGGTGATGTCATCCAGCCCTTCAGCGCTCGGTTTTTTCGGCTTCAGCCATTCCGCCGCCAGCAACAGGAAACCGCCGACCACCAACGCATACATCACGTTTTTCGGCGCGAACAGCGATTTGATGAAATCATGGAACAACAGCCCCAGCACCACCGCGGGGATCATCGCCAGCAGGATATGGCCCAGTTTCAACCGGCCCGCCGTTTTGCCTTCGTGCTCAACCGGCTTACCGCCGAAATGAATGCCGATCAGCCCGAACAGACGGCGCCAGAACATCACCACCACCGCCAGAATCGACCCCAACTGAATGATCACTTCAAAGGTTTTGGCCTTATCGCCGGTAAAACCCAGCCACTCGCCAACGATGATCATGTGCCCGGTAGAAGATACCGGCAAAAATTCAGTTAACCCTTCAACCACCCCAAGAACAAACGCAATAAACAGTGAATGCATGTCCGCCATGTGCTTCGATCACCCCATAAATTTACGGCTATAAACATAAAAAAGCGGCAGTGCTCAATACATTGCCGCTAAAACAATTCTCAGGTTCAGACCAGACTAACGGTCTTTAGTTGCACCTGTATGACAGAACATCACACCGGACGGGTACCACGCTCAATAATCACCCCAACCCGGCTGGCATGTGCAACGGCCCCCGGTTTGCTGACCTTAATACGGACCCAGGGGGATTTGAAGCGCTGGAGCAATATTTCAGATATTTCCTCTGCCACACGCTCTACCAACGCAAAGCGATTTGGCTCCACGTGCTGGATGATGGCTTCACTGATATCGGCATAGCTCAGACAGTCGTTCACGTCGTCGCTGGCGGCCGCCTGGCGGTTGTCCCAACCCATTTCGATATCGAACACCAGCTTCTGGCGAATGTTTTGTTCCCAATCATAAACGCCAATGGTGGTGATTACGGTAAGTTCTTCTATAAATACGATATCCATCACGTCATTCTCTGTTTTTGGCCTTGCCGGATACCACTTCCAGCGGAATATGCGTATTATCCCTTTATGTTGCGAGTAAAACGACCCTTATTAAACGGAACCGCGTTATGAGTGCTACCGCGCTTGGCATGATTATCTTCGCGTATCTGTGTGGCTCAATTTCCAGTGCGATCCTGGTTTGTCGGATCGCCAGGCTGCCCGATCCGCGTGAACATGGCTCAGGGAATCCAGGGGCTACCAACGTCCTGCGCATCGGCGGTCGCCTGGCGGCGGCGGCGGTGCTGGTTTTCGATATTCTCAAAGGAATGCTGCCCGTCTGGCTGGCATACAAGCTTAATGTCCCGCCGCTGTACCTGGGGCTGACGGCAATTGCCGCCTGCGTTGGGCACATCTATCCGGTGTTCTTCCATTTCCGTGGCGGCAAGGGCGTGGCAACGGCATTTGGTGCCATAGCACCGATAGGCTGGGATCTGACCGGTCTGATGACCGGTACCTGGTTGCTGACCGTGTTGCTCAGCGGTTACTCTTCGCTGGGCGCGATTGTCAGCGCGCTTATTGCCCCCTTCTACGTTTGGTGGTTCAAACCGCAGTTCACCTTCCCAGTAGCCATGCTGTCATGCCTGATCCTGATGCGGCACCACGACAACATTCAGCGTCTTTGGCGTGGGCAGGAGGGAAAAATTTGGGGCAAATTCCGCAAGAAAAAGCCTGAAGCGGTTGAGCAGGAACCCAAAAAAGAAGAGTAACTCATAACGCCAGGGCAGGTCAGCCTGCCCCGAATTAACCCGGTTTCTGTTCCCCACGGTGCCCGGTTTTTTGAGTTATCACTCTATCGTCGTGAATATATTGCGTTTTCCCGCCAGAGTAACGCCTCTGCAGTAATAATATCCCGCTTTCAAAATCGCATGAATTGCCAAATGGCCCCATCGCTAATGATTATCATTAGCGACAATTAAATATTGTCATTCCCTAAAGATGGATCATCAATAAAATGCCTATGAAGACTATTCGGCGCCTGATAATAAAACAGCCTAACCTTTTTATGCTGCTGGCAGGAATATGTACCAGTTCATTGGCTTATGCCGCAGGGGAAAACGAAAGTGTCATTACCGTTTACGGCGAGGGAAATACGGCAGAAAAAGCCATAGGATCCAATGGAACCTATGCCGCCAAACAAAGCGTTACGGCAACAAAAACCAGCACCCCATTAATCAAAACTCCCCAGTCTATTTCCGTTATTACGCAAGAAGAATTACAAACCAAACGCCCCGCCACCATAAAAAATGCGCTCAACTATACGCCGGGTGTAATGACAGGCAACAGCGGCAGTTCGAGCATATTTGATAGCGTCATGATCCGGGGATTCAATAACGTCAGCCAGAATATCTATTTGGACGGTTTGAAATTACAAGGGGATATGTATGCCGACAGCAAAGTGGATCCGTATTTTTTACACCGGGTAGAAGTTTTGCGCGGTCCTGCCTCGGTGCTGTATGGCAAAAGTAACCCCGGCGGCGTTATTTCGAGCGTCAGCAAGCGTCCACAAAAGCAGCCATTGCATGAATTACAGCTGCAGGCCGGCAACCATCACGAATGGAAAACCCAATTCGATTTCAGCGACGCTCTTGATGATGAAGAAGCATTGGCTTACCGCTTAACCGGTAATTATTACGAAGCGCACAGCCAGCAAAAAGGGGAGCGCGAAAAACGCTATGCCATTGCGCCTTCTTTGCTTTGGCAGCCGTCGGATAAAACCTCGCTGTTGTTTCAGCTGTCTTTGCAAAACGAACCACGCACCGGTTATTACGGCTGGCTGCCGAGCGAAGGAACTTTGACTTCCGGCGAATTCGGCAAATTGTCTCCTTCGTTTAACGAGGGCGAGCCCAGCTATAACCGTTTCGAACGCCAGCAGCGCACGGTGGGCTATCAGCTTGATCATGCCTTCAACGATACCTGGTCCTTCCATCAGGCCGTCCGCTATCAGCATACCAAGGTCAACTGGCGCAGCATCTATGGCAACGGCCTGTGCAACCCAATGACCTGCATGGGAGTGGCACCCCAGCAATACGGCACCACCTTGTCCCGCGCAACCATGGTCAGCGACGAGAGATTGAATGGGTTAACCACGGATACCCGGCTGGAAGGGAAATTGAACGCCGGCAGTTGGCGCCACACCCTGTTGATGGGGATCGACTATTCGCAGCTGCGCAACGATCTGCAAAACAAGATGGGCTCTGCCGCGCCGCTCAATCTGGTGAACCCGCAGTATGGCAACCATGATGTGCTTTATTTTGGCGACACCCATACGATTAACAAAAACCACCAGTTAGGCACTTATCTGCAGGATCAGGCCGAATGGCAGAACTGGGTATTCACGCTGGGCGGCCGCTTTGACCACAGCGTCGTAAAAACCCATGAAAGCAGTAATATGACGGGCGCGGAATCTTCATCCAGCATCACGGATAATGAATTCACCTGGCGTGGCGGCGTTAACTATATTTTCAATAACGGCATCGCACCTTACGTGAGCTATAGCGAGTCATTTGAACCCAATAGCGGCAACAGTTTATCAGGCCAGGCTTTCAAACCTTCCCGAGGAAAGCAATATGAAGCAGGGATTAAATTCATCCCTGATAACGCACCGGTTTCTGCCTCTATCGCCGCATTCCAACTGACCAAAGACAATAATTTACGCCGTGATGCCCTTAACCCTTATTACAATGTGCAGGAAGGCAAAATCCGCTCTCGCGGGATTGAAATTGAAGGTAAGGCCGCACTCACCTATAACCTTAATTTAATCGCAAGCTATACCTATACCCATGCTGAGTTCCGCGATAACTCCGGTAATAATGGTCATACTCCAGCCATGGTGCCTAAACATATGGCTAATTTGTGGACCGATTACACCTTTAATCAAGGCTGGCTAAATGGGCTGAGCCTCGGCGGTGGTGCACGTTATGTGTCAAGCACCCCGGGTGACGATGGGAATAATTTCAAAGTCCCGAGCTATACGGTTTTTGATACCGCCATAAAATATCAACTAGATGATATCCCCGGACTGGAAAACGCAGAAATTGCTTTAAACGTAAATAATCTTTTTGATAAGCACTATGTTTCCTCTTGCTTTACCAACAATACCTGTTCATGGGGTGCGGAACGGCAAATCCTCACCACATTAACCTTGCATTGGTAATAGCAAATATTACAGCCCTATTCTTTCGAAATTATATTGAGTTACATGTCGTGCTTTAATTATGGCGTTTGATTTTCGCCACTCTATTTCTTGGCCAATCTTGGCCAAGAATCCTTATTGATATTCCTCAGGGGAGTTATTATGAGTAGTCATCAAACGGGGGCCGGTAAGCCTGGTCCTATCGGGCGACTGCTGCGGCCTATACGTGGGAGCCTTATTGTCGCCGGGGTACTGGCAGCTATCGGCACAATATTCACGCTGGTGCCGTTGGCGGGCATTGCCCATATTGCCGTCATTGTTTTGGGTCATCAGGAACAAACAGGAGCCGCTACTCCGTTGCTGGCGGCGGGTGGGATTGGCGACAGCGTCGTCGTCTGCCTGGTCAGCCTGTTTGTCGGCTTAATCATTGTCACCCTAGCCGAAGTGCTCGCACACCTGGCCGATAACCGCATTACCCATGGCCTGCGCATTACGGCGGCCCGGCGTCTGGCACAGGTGCCCTTGGGGTGGTTTAGCGACCGTGCCTCAGGCGAAGTGAAACAGGCGATGCAGGACGATATTGGCACTCTGCACGATCTCACCGCCCACTTTTTCACCACGCTGGGACGCACAATCGGCGCGATGCTGATCTCGGTTATCTACATGTTCGTCATGGACTGGCGGATGGCGATCGTCTCGATCATTCCTTTCTTCCTGTTCTTCTTCATTTTCGGCAGGGCTCAGAAAGCCGGAGCGCCCCATATGGGCGAGTTTGTTAAGGGGTTAGGCCGTATCAATAATGCCGTAGCCGAATTCGTTAACGGCATCCCGGTGATCAAGACCTTCAGCGGCGGCGGCAAAGCGCACAGCAGCTACCGTAAAGCGATCGCCTCCTTTACCCAGGTATTCACCCGTACCATGAGCCCGGTGATCAAGACCATCGCGCTGGCGAATGCCATCGTTGCTCCGGTGACCGTATTGGGGGTGGTGTTGGTTTTCGGTACCTTGTTTGTGGCACTGGGCTGGCTTGAACCGCTTAACGTCTTGCCGTTCGCCCTGGTCGCACCGGGTATTTCCGCCCCGCTGCTGCTAATGGGCTTTATTACCCACGGCCTGCGTAATGCCACAGGGGCGGCGGAACGCATACAATCGCTGCTGGACACGCCGATCCTCACGCAGCCGGAAGTGCAGCCAATGCTGAAAGACGCGGAGATCCGTTTCGAACAAACCGGTTATTCCTACAATAGTGACAGTCACGTGCTGGCAGACATCAACCTCAGCCTGAAACCCGGCAGCGTAACCGCCATCGTCGGCCCATCAGGCGCGGGCAAATCCACCCTGGCGCGCTTGCTGTTGCGCTTCTTCGATCCGACGCAGGGGCGCATCACGCTTGGCGGCGTCGATCTGCGCGAAATGAGCTCGACCCAGCTTTATCAACACATTGGTTTCGTGTTGCAGGAAGTGAAGCTGATCCACGCCAGCCTGCGAGAAAACATTGCGTTGGGTCGCCCCAATGCCAGCATGCAAGAAATCGAAGCCGCCGCCATGGCAGCCAATATTCACGATCATATCCTGAGCTTGCCACGGGGCTACGACTCGGTAGTCGGGGAGGATGCAAAACTCTCCGGGGGTGAACAGCAGCGCGTAAGCATTGCGCGCGCCGTGCTGTTGAACCCACCGATTTTGGTACTGGATGAAGCCACCGCCGCCGCTGATGCGGAGAACGAATACCTGATTCAGGAAGCCCTTTCCAACTTTGCCAAAAATCGCACGTTACTGGTGATTGCCCATCGGTTAGATACCATCATGCACGCCGATCATATCGTTGTGCTTGAGGACGGCACGATCCGCGAACAAGGCAACCATGCTGAGTTGTTGGCTGGCCAAGGCCGCTATGCTCGCCTCTGGGCTGCGGGGGGTTACGAAAACATGACGAAACAGGCGGATCAACCATGTTAAAAACATTTATGCAGTTGCTCGGCAACGATGCTCCCATATTCCGTCGTTATATCGGCATGGCCGCGCTTTACAGTGTGTGTTGCGGCCTGACGGTCACCACCTTGGTGCCTATAGTCGGCTATCTGCTGCAAGGTGAAGTCTACACGGCGGCCGGTTGGCTGATAGCGCTTTTCGCCGGCGTACTTTTGAGCTGGCTGCTGCGCAGGCGCGTCGATTTCGCCGGCATGAACGTAGGTTCATCGCTGTTACTGACCGCCCGTCAACGCATTGGCGACCATGTGGCTACCTTGCCTATCGGCTGGTTCACTCCTGATAATACGGCGCGACTCAGTCATGTGGTTTCTCAGGGGATGATGGATGTGGCGCAACTCCCGGCGCACCTTTTTACACCGATCGTCAGCGGTGTCGTCACGCCGCTGGTGCTGGTGATAGCGCTCTGCACCCTGCAGTGGCAAATGGGGCTGCTGGCGCTGGCGGCCCTCCCCCTGATTGCCGGTATTTTCCTGCTCTCAGCGCGGCTCGGTACCCAGGCTGACGAAGCCTTCCATCAGGCATCCGCCCACACCAGCCAACGTATGGTGGAGTTTGCTCAGGCACAGTCCGTACTGCGCGCCTTCAATGGCGAAGGCGGCGGGACCCGCTTCCTTGAGCAGGCCATCGATCGGCAGTATCAGTCAGGCAAACGGCTTATTTATATCTCCACGGCCTCTGTGGTGCTCAACTCCTGGGTAGTGCAACTGGTGTTTGCCACCCTCTTGGTCACCGGAGCCACGCTGCTGAGCCATTCTCAGGGGAACCTGCCGGCTATCGGTAGCGCCGTGGGGACGGTGATCGCCCTGATGCTGGTTAGCCGCTTTATCGACCCGTTGCTGGACGTTGCCAGTTATGGCGAAGCCCTGCGAAACGCCCGCGGCCAGTTAAATGCCGTCAGCGAAATTTTAGCCATTACCCCCTTGCCCGAACCTCAACAGGCACAACGGCCACATGACGGCTCGCTGGAGCTGCGCGATGTTTCGTTCAGCTATTCTTCAGAACAGGCTGCCGTACTGCGCGGGGTCAGCTTTAAGGTTGAACCCGGCACCATGACCGCACTCGTTGGCGCATCCGGCTCGGGTAAAACCAGCCTGGTTCGTTTGATTGCGCGTTTCTTTGACGTCACCGGCGGGGCAGTGATGATTGGCGGAGCCGACGTACGCCAGATCCCTAACGAACAATTGACGGATCAGATCAGCCAGATTTTCCAAAATACCTACCTGTTCCAAGGCAGCATTGGCGAAAACATCCGTCTGGGTAAGCCGACGGCCAGCGATGAGGAAGTGTTGATGGCCATCGAACAAGCCGGGGCAGCGGAAATCATCGAACGGCTGCCCCAGGGGCTGGACACCCCGGTAGGGGAAGGCGGCGCACGGCTTTCCGGCGGCGAGCGCCAGCGTATTTCTATCGCCCGCGCGCTGATTAAAGACGCCCCTGTTCTGCTGGTTGATGAAGCGACTGCGGCACTGGATCCCGAGAATCAAGCGATCATTGCCGACACCCTGGCACGGCTGCGCGGCAAGAAGACGTTGATTGTCATTGCGCACCAGCTGTCGACGGTAGCGATGGCCGATCAAATTCTGGTACTGCAAGACGGCGAAATTGCTGAACGCGGCACCCATGCCCAGCTTGAAGCCCTGGGGGGACGCTACGCGCATTTCCTGACTCAGCGGCACAGAACCAAAGGTTGGCGTATTGCCTGACTGAAAACTGAAAAGGCTCCCACTGGGAGCCTTTTGTTTGGCTATGGCAATGTCCAGGCCAATTAGACGGCAGGCAGCTCAGCCAATGGCCAGCGCGGCCGTACCGAAACGCTCAGCTCCGGATTAGCGCCGCTTTTCAGCCGCACCATGCCTGCGTAAGCGATCATCGCGCCGTTATCGGTGCAGAACTCCGGTCGGGCGTAAAACACTTCACCGCCGCGCTTATGCATCATTTCTGCCAGCTTGGTTCGCAGCGTACGGTTGGCGCTGACGCCACCGGCCATCACCAGGCGCTTAAAGCCGGTTTGTTCCAGCGCGCGTTTGCATTTGATCGCCAGCGTATCCACCACTGCATCTTCAAACGCCCGGGCTATGTCAGCACGCGTCTGATCGTCATTGCCGTTGGAGCGAATGGTATTGGCGGCAAAGGTCTTCAGCCCGGAGAAGCTGAAATCCAGCCCTGGCCGGTCGGTCATCGGGCGTGGGAAGGTGAAACGCCCCGCCGTGCCCTGTTGCGCCATCTTCGACAGCATCGGCCCGCCAGGGTAGTCCAGCCCAAGCAGCTTGGCGGTTTTGTCGAAAGCTTCCCCGGCCGCATCGTCGACCGATTCGCCCAGCAGTTCATATTCGCCGATACCGGTCACGCTGATCAGCTGCGTATGCCCGCCAGACACCAGCAGCGCGACAAACGGAAACGCCGGCGGGTTATCTTCCAGCATCGGCGCCAGCAGGTGGCCTTCCATATGATGCACAGGCACCGCCGGCACATTCCAGGCAAACGCCAGTGCGCGGCCAATGGTGGCTCCGACCAGCAGCGCCCCCACCAGGCCCGGCCCGGCGGTGTAGGCAACGCCGTCGATATCCGCCGCGGTCAGGTTCGCTTCCTTCAATGCCGCCTGAATCAACGGCACGGTTTTGCGCACGTGATCGCGGGAGGCCAGCTCCGGCACCACGCCGCCGTAGTCGGCATGCAGTTTCACCTGGCTGTACAATTGGTTGGCTAATAAACCGGCCTGATCGTCATACACTGCAATTCCGGTTTCATCGCAGGAGGTTTCTATGCCCAGTACTCGCATTACATTTCCCATCATTCACGTGCGGTCGCCAGTTTAGCACAATCGAGCCTGTTTACCGCCAGCGTGGCGCACGCTTGTCACCATTATTGGGCTATGTTGATGATTACAGCCACAAATGCCGATTTGATTAAAAACGAGCATTTTTTTCTGATTAGTCTATAATCAGCGCCCGATGCAAAATTGCGCATGTTTTACCAGGGTGGCCGCAGGTTTCAATTTGCTGTGGTGCTTTACAAAGCAGCATCCGTTGAAGTAAAATTCCGCACCATTTTGAAATTGCTGGCGCTTGGCCAGCAGCAAACCGAATTTTATTGAGGTGAGAGGCACATGCCTGTAATTAAAGTACGTGAAAACGAGCCATTTGACGTTGCTCTGCGTCGTTTCAAACGCTCTTGCGAAAAAGCGGGCGTTCTGGCTGAAGTTCGTCGTCGTGAGTTCTATGAAAAACCGACTACCGAACGTAAGCGCGCTAAAGCTTCTGCTGTGAAACGTCACGCGAAGAAACTGGCTCGCGAAAACGCACGCCGCACTCGTCTGTATTAATTCTTCGGGGGCAACCCCGCCGCGTGAATTTCTGATTTTAAAAATCGCGCAGACCGAGTAGTTGCATACGAAGGCCGTGCTTTCCGAAAGGAATGCGCGGCTTGTTCTCGTTTATAGGCTAGTAAAGTAAGGGCTTATGGCTGGACGAATTCCGCGCGTATTTATCAATGACTTGCTGGCTCGCACCGACATCGTCGATCTGATCGATGCCCGGGTAAAGCTCAAGAAGCAGGGCAAGAACTATCACGCGTGCTGTCCGTTCCACCACGAAAAAACGCCTTCATTTACGGTTAATGGCGAAAAGCAGTTTTACCACTGCTTTGGTTGTGGTGCGCACGGTAACGCCGTCGACTTTCTGATGAATTACGACAGGCTCGAGTTTGTCGAAACCATCGAAGAGCTGGCCACCATGCACGGACTGGAAGTGCCTTACGAGGCGGGTTCCGGACCGACGCAAATCGAACGCCATCAGCGTCAAAGCCTGTATCAACTGATGGAACAACTCAGCGCGTTCTATCAACAGTCACTGCATCAGTCCTCCGGCACGCCGGCGCGCAATTATCTGCAACAGCGCGGGCTGAGTGACGACGTTATCCGTCATTTCGCCATCGGTTTTGCACCTGCCGGTTGGGATAACGCATTAAAGCGTTTTGGTCGTGACGCCGAGTCACGCCTGGCATTGAACGATGCAGGCATGCTGGTGACTAACGATCAAGGACGCTCGTACGATCGTTTCCGTGAGCGCGTAATGTTCCCTATCCGCGACAAACGCGGGCGAGTGATCGCCTTTGGCGGACGCGTATTGGGTGACGGCATGCCGAAATACCTGAACTCACCGGAAACCGAAGTTTTCCACAAAGGTCGTCAGCTGTACGGCCTGTATGAAGCGCAACAGAGCCACCCTACCCCGCAGCGATTGCTGGTAGTGGAAGGCTATATGGACGTGGTGGCGCTGGCGCAATGCGGCATCGATTATGCCGTCGCCTCGCTTGGCACCTCGACAACGGCCGAACATATTCAGCTGCTGTTCCGCGCCACCGACAACGTTGTCTGTTGCTATGACGGTGACAGAGCCGGTCGCGTAGCGGCATGGCGTGCACTGGAAACCGCGTTGCCCTATCTCAATGACGGGCGTCAACTGCGGTTTATGTTTTTGCCCGACGGCGAAGACCCGGACACATTGGTACGCAAAGAAGGCAAAGAGGCCTTCGAACAGCGAATGGAGCAGGCGCAGCCGCTTTCCACTTTCCTGTTCGAAACCCTGATGCCGCAGGTAGACCTGAGCAGCCCGGACGGCCGCGCCAAGCTGAGCACGCTGGCACTGCCGCTGATTACTCAGGTGCCGGGCGAAACGTTGCGCTTGTACCTGCGCCAACAGCTCGGCAGCAAGCTGGGTTTGCTGGACGACAGCCAGTTGGACAAGCTGATGCCCAAGCAAGCCGAAAATGCGAATACTTATCAGGCGCCCCAGCTAAAACGCACAACCATGCGTATACTGATAGGGTTACTGGTACAAAATCCGCAACTGGCTACACTTATCCCTTCGCTTGAGGGATTGGAGCAGACCAAACAGGCGGGTTTGCCGCTGTTTGTCGAGCTGGTGCAGACCTGTCTGGCTCAGCCAGGGCTGACAACCGGCCAACTGTTGGAGCAGTATCGCGACAACAAATTGAGCCAACAGCTTGAAACCTTGGCAACATGGAACCATATGATCGTTGAGGATATGGTTGAACAGACTTTTTTGGATACTTTAGCCAGCCTGTACGACTCGGTACTGGAACAGCGGCTGGAGACATTGATCGCACAGGCCAGAACCCATGGCCTCAGCCCGGAAGAACGTGAAGAAGTCCGTTCTTTGAATCAGGTGCTGGCGAAGAAAAACTGAATACCAAACGGCTTAAGTGCCGATAAATGCGAGGGCAGAGCCCTGCAATATGCCGCCACAGTGGGCCGCGGCAACAACAAAAACGCCCCAAATGCTATTGTTGGCGGTTTCGCCGACCGACACCAACCCAAATACTCTGAAGTGTGGATACCGTCTTATGGAGCAAAACCCGCAGTCACAGCTAAAGCTACTTGTCACCCGTGGTAAGGAGCAAGGCTATCTGACCTATGCTGAGGTCAATGACCATCTGCCGGAAGATATCGTCGACTCCGACCAGATCGAAGACATCATCCAGATGATTAACGACATGGGCATCCAGGTTCTGGAAGAAGCACCGGACGCCGACGACCTATTGCTTGCTGAAAACTCAAACAGCACGGACGAAGATGCGGAAGAAGCTGCCGCTCAGGTGTTGTCCAGCGTTGAGTCTGAAATCGGCCGTACCACCGACCCGGTGCGCATGTACATGCGCGAAATGGGGACCGTTGAACTGCTGACGCGCGAAGGCGAAATCGACATCGCCAAGCGCATTGAAGACGGCATCAACCAGGTGCAGTGCTCGGTTGCCGAGTACCCGGAAGCCATTACCTATTTGCTGGAACAGTACGATCGCGTCGAAGCGGGCGAAGCTCGCCTGTCCGATCTGATCACCGGCTTCGTCGATCCTAATGCGGAAGAGGACATCGCCCCTACCGCTACCCACGTGGGTTCTGAGCTGTCTACCGAAGAGCAGAACGACGACGATGAAGAAGAAGATGAAGACGAAGAAGAAGACGACAACAGCATCGACCCTGAGCTGGCCCGTCAGAAATTCGCCGACCTGCGCGATCAATACGAAGCGACTCGTGTCGTCATCAAAAAGAACGGCCGCAGCCACGCCAGCGCAGCAGAAGAAATTCTGAAGCTGTCTGAAGTGTTCAAGCAGTTCCGCCTGGTGCCAAAACAGTTCGACTTCCTGGTCAACAGCATGCGTACCATGATGGACCGCGTTCGTACTCAAGAACGTATCATCATGAAACTGTGCGTTGAACAGTGCAAAATGCCGAAGAAAAACTTCGTCACTCTGTTCGCGGGCAACGAAACCAGCACCACCTGGTTCGAAGCGGCGCTGGCAATGGCCAAGCCATGGTCAGAGAAGCTGAAAGACGTCGCCGAAGACGTGCAACGCAGCCTGCAGAAACTGCGTCAGATCGAAGAAGAGACCGGCTTGACCATCGAGCAGGTGAAGGACATCAACCGCCGCATGTCTATCGGTGAAGCGAAAGCCCGCCGTGCGAAGAAAGAGATGGTTGAAGCGAACTTGCGTCTGGTTATTTCTATCGCCAAGAAATACACCAACCGCGGCCTGCAGTTCCTGGATCTGATCCAGGAAGGCAACATCGGTCTGATGAAAGCGGTAGACAAGTTTGAATACCGTCGTGGTTATAAGTTCTCGACTTACGCCACCTGGTGGATCCGTCAGGCTATCACCCGTTCTATCGCCGACCAGGCGCGTACCATCCGTATTCCGGTGCATATGATTGAGACCATCAACAAGCTCAACCGTATTTCGCGCCAGATGCTGCAAGAGATGGGCCGCGAACCGACGCCGGAAGAGCTGGCTGAACGCATGCTGATGCCGGAAGACAAAATCCGCAAAGTGCTGAAGATCGCCAAAGAGCCGATCTCCATGGAAACGCCGATCGGTGATGATGAAGATTCACATCTGGGCGATTTCATCGAGGATACCACCCTCGAGCTGCCGCTGGATTCTGCCACCTCGGAAAGCCTGCGCTCCGCAACGCACGACGTATTGGCCGGCCTCACCGCCCGTGAAGCGAAAGTGCTGCGTATGCGTTTCGGCATCGATATGAACACTGACCATACGCTGGAAGAAGTGGGCAAACAGTTCGACGTTACCCGTGAGCGTATTCGTCAGATCGAAGCCAAAGCACTGCGTAAACTGCGCCACCCAAGCCGTTCCGAAGTGCTGCGCAGCTTCCTGGACGACTAAGGTTCAGCTGTTAGCAAAAAAACCCCGGCTCGCCGGGGTTTTTTATTGCCTAAAACATGCTGTTGCCGCTGGCGGTTTTCTCCGGCACCGGTTGGGTCACGTCCCAGTGCTCCACGATTTTGCCTTCGTTATCAAGCCGGAAAATATCGATAATCGCGGCCGTCTTGCCCTTTTCTCGTCCGCTAGTCTCTACGTGCAAAATCACATAGTTGCCGTCGACAAATGCCTGTTTGATTTCGCTGTGAGAATCGGGGTAACGCGCTTTGAGCAGCTCGACAAACTTGCGGAACCCTTCCACCCCATCCTGCGCATTGGGATTGTGCTGTTTGTACTCATCACCCAGAAAGGGCCGTGCCGCGGCAAAATCCTTGTTATTTAGCCCCTGCTGATAAAACTCCAGCACGTTATTTTTGTTCTTCAGTTCCTGCACGCTGCTGCCCGCATGGGCAGCACCGGTCGCCAACAGCAGAGCGACTAATGCCGCTTTAATCATCGCTTTAATCATCGCTTTCATCCCGCAACTCCCTCTCAGATTATTTCAATGCCAGAAACAGCTCGCGATAACTCTCTGTAAGCTGCTCCAGCGTGGCACGATTCAATCCGCTGGGGTTCGGCAATACCCAAACCTCAGTTTTGCCGATCGTCATCTCCTGACGGCCCCAAGCTACATTTTTTACCCCAAAGGCGCTGCTGAACGCCTGCTTGCCCAAAACAGCCAATGCGCGCGGCTGGTAGCGCAAGATTTTTTCTTTTAGCGCCTCGCCGCCGCTGAGCAATTCGTCACGCGTCACTTCGCTGGCCGCGACCGTTGGCCGTGCCACCAGCGCGGTGATGCCGCAGCCGGTATCCTGCAGCTGTTGCCACTGTTCGGGCGCCAGTTGACGTTCGGTAAAGCCGGCCTGATGCACCACCTTCCAGAAGCGGTTGCTGCCGTTGGCAAAAGGGTAGCCTTGGTGGGCGGAGGAGAGGCCGGGGTTGATGCCGCAAAACACCACCCGCAGGTTTGGCGCCAGGAGTTCCATAGGGGTCGGGAGTCCATTAAAGGGGATTTACAGCGGTTATCGCAAAATCCGCCAGTAATTACAACAGGCTAGAACTGCGCATAAAAGCAACATACGGATGGTTAACTGTAGACCTGCGTCGAAGGATTGCCGTATAATCTCGCCGCTTGGCCCCTTAGCTCAGTTGGTTAGAGCACGCGACTCATAATCGCTTGGTCACTGGTTCAAGTCCAGTAGGGGCCACCAAATTCAGAAGGGCTTAGACAGGAAACTGACTAAGTCCTTTTTTGTTTTGTGGTTTCAGAAAAAAATAATCGGCGAAATAGGCTTCAGACTTGCGCCAGATAAATCGCCAGAGAGTAACGCTCGTTCCACATCACTCTCTGGAGGTTAATTAACATTGAAATTCGCCATTTAAAAATGGGCGAACCATCTCCTTACTCAGGGGTATGCCGTACCTCTTTCCACACCTGCAAGGCGAGCAACAGCAGCGCCCCGGCCCCAAACACTAACAGTAACCAAAGCAGGCCTTTTTTCCACACGCTGATAACCTCACTGGCATCCATCGCATTCAAACGCTCGTTTCCCCCCAGAATGACCCTGGATTGAAACCCCACCAATGGCAGGTCGTTAACAGACACTGATTTTCGTAATGCAGCAGGGATCAGCTCATCTAACGAGATAGCCTGATGCTGAGCCGCTTTATTTCCCCACGCCAGCAGGAAAGGAGGCGTTCCTTGAGCATTGAACACTATCGTTTTTCTGTCTCGTTCCGCTACAACCTCTGGCATATGATCATTCCATTGTTGGTTGATCCCCTTCAAGCGGATGCCTTGCACCAACAAATCCTTCAGTGGGATCGCTTCAGCAGTGCGATCATTCACCGAGTAAACGACCCGCTTAACCAAAGGCTGCCAACGGTCATTCGCTTTACTACGGTATTCAATCTCAAGTGGTAATACAGTATTGCTTTGTGTAGGCCGCACGCTGATATTGTTAAGCGGTTGAGGATTTGACCAGGTATATTCAGCTTCGCTCGTCGAAATGGCTTTCGAGCTGAACGGCAAGGTGATCCTTTGTTGATCCGTTCGATGAGAAGCAGCAATCCCCTCCGCGGAAAGGATTTTCAGGCCCGGAGCCATTTGATCATCGTTGAACACCAATAATAAGTAACGAATTTGGGAATAATACCTGCCATTATCAAGATCAATAGTATTCAGCAACAGCCGATCGGTACTGGATACTAAATCCATCAAAGGCGCATCATCAACACCACTCATCCATTCATTTAAATCATGGCTGTACATAATACTCACACGTGACTGCCAATTTTCAGGCTGACGCTCCCAGGTCAGCTTTAACTGGGTAAGGGATGGACTGCTACCATCGTACTGAGGCACCTCCAACAAATAGGCGTTACCCATTTGTTGGTCGCTATCAATCGGCAATATAATTTCTACCCCCCCGACCGATTTTAACGAAATTACCTCTTGCTCCAGCAGAGTCGTCTTTTTACTCTTCATCGGAAACAGCCTAAGAGAGTAAGTCTGACTGTCACTCTGAGTAATCGTATTCGCTGTCAGCGCAAACGCTACTGATTGCCCCTGGCTATTGAACACCCGAACGTCACGCATATCCGGCCACACCGTTTCGGTATAAACCGCCTCTGGCAGTTCAATTCGGAAAAACGGATCCCGACTTTCGGTCGTTAACGGCAAACCATATGCGAAATCTTGAGTTTTTTCGCTAATCGGGCTCTGTTGAGCCTGTGCCGTCCCGGCCAGGCAAAAAAAAACACAAAATAACCGGCTAGTTATTTTTATATTCATACATTCCCTCGCTCACTATCCATATTGAATCCCTTCTTGTTCTTCGTTTTTGGGGGAAGTGGAGAAAAATATCCCACGATCAAAACCAGTATCGCTACACCGATAAACGAAACCGCACGAGCCAATCCCCCGTGCTGCGCACTGTCCACAAAGATCAGTTTAAGGATAACAACACCTAACAAACCGGCCCCACTGAACCACACCTCACGCCGTTGATGGCGAGTTGACCACAGCATAGTAATCAACGCAGCTAGCATCCAGATTAACGAGAACGATGTCTGAACCAGGTGAGAAGCCCAGAGTGCATCCCCCCGCCAGGCAATTTTTGCGTAAAAAGCCAATATCCGAAGCAGGATGCCATTGCCCCACCAAAACAAAACGGCAACGATAAATAGCAACAGTGCAAGCCTCATTCTGGAACGGTATTCGGGGAATTCCGTACGGACAAACATCCCTTGGGTAACCATTGCCAAAAACGCGAAACCAGCTCCTTCCTCTAATGGATTTAACAAAGGTAAATACAGCCAATCGGCACTAACACCATCAGACATGTTGCCTATAAATAAGAACAAGAGGGTTAATATGATTAGTGGGGCAAGGGCAATACCGCCATAAAGTCGCCGGTGTGCTACAAACGGCCAATATTGTCTGCGAAGCGCGCTATGTGTGGCCAAAATGATCAGTGAGATAACGCTCACCTGCAGGCCAAAACGCCATTCATCCATTCCCCATGGCAAACGCGCAGTACGCCAAAATACCTCATAACCCAGAGCTAACAACACCATCCAGAACAGCGAAAGATGCAAACCTTGCTCCAGATAAGGTAACCGCAAGGAACTGGCATCTCGTTTCAACAACCAATACGCCAATGGCAAGGCCATCAGCCATACAAGGTTTAACCAACCGGATGCCAACAATGAATCCCAAGACCTCATTTGGAAAAACAACGTGGCCAACATTGCTGGCCACAGCAGCCAGACGTTGTAGCCCAATTCAAACCACGCCATTCTTTGCGCCGCGTAACGCCAAGCCGCCACAGATAACGTCACTAATACCAATGCCAGGAGAGCAGTTTGATCGGCTACCAAGAGCAAGCGTGCGACAAAACCCAAAAGACAGACTAACCAGAGACAGATCCCTCCGAACAGGAAAATCCAGCTGATACTCGATCCGACTTCTGCTGCCGACTCCCATTCACGCCAAATAAATGCCACTACGAGCCAGGTGAAGGCTAATACAGCGAATACCAGGGTGAAGGACAGTGTCGACACGCCGGCATGACAAGCTACTACAGCAGAAACCAACGCCAGTACCAATAATCCGGAACCACTGAGGCTTACGCGGATTTGCTGCTGCATACGGCCGAGCCATAGAATTCCAACCCCTTCCAAAGCCCAGGCCATTGATGTCCACTGCGCTGACAACGCTAGTGGGATAGCCAGTGTGGTAAACACACACCCCAACGCTAACCAAGAAATCGCCAACACCTTTCCTGTAGATAAATGGCGTTTCAATGCAACCCAAGCCAGAAGCAAATATAATAAACCAAAGCCAAGCGCAGAAAATGCCGGGCCAAACTCCCACTGGCGAGTGATCCAATACTGAATACCAAAACCTATCAGCGGTGTGCCAAACAACAGCACACTATCAATAACCATCTCGTCTTTGTCAGATAATTTTGAGCGTAGGGCTAAAGCAAGGCAAAGCACGCCAAAAATCATAATATTGGCAATTAGGAGAAGTTGACACACCAGATAATATTCATGAGAGTAATGATTAACACCCCGAACCCCGGCAATGCCAAATGTGAAAATAAAACCCAGAAGGTTAAGCGGCCGCCACGACTGCCAAATGCTGATGGCTAAAATACCCAGTGAGAGCAACAAATAATAAGAGAATAGCGCGATATAATTTGCACTACCGGTGGAAAGCAGCAGAGGTGAAAGATAGCCACCGAAACTGGCAAGTATCGCTAGGCTAGGTGCGCGTTGTAATACAGCTAAACCCACGCTAGCAGCACAGATGGCCAACATCAGCCCAAATGCCAACATATGCGGCAAAAGCTGGTAAAGCCGAAATGCGCCAAACACGGTGATATAGAGGGTCCCAATGGCTCCCCCTTGCAAGATCAACGCATACAAGTTTCGTTTAAGACGTAGGCGCCAACCAAACCATAGTAGTATCCCGCTTGTCGCGGCTGCCCCTATCAGTCTGAACTCTATGGGTAACATGTCTCGTTCAACGGTGTATTTCAGCAAATAAGCCACCCCAAAGAACAGCAGCATGATCCCTAGTTTTGCTAGCGGATTACCCTGCATGAACCAAGCAAATAGTCCACCGAACAAACGGTCTTTTATCTCCTCATAGTTATCAACCTTAGGTGTTGACTCTATTGGCTTTGACTGAAGCCAAGCTGTGGTCTGAGCTTCAGGCTCATCAAGGATCTGAATTGGCTTTGACTGAAGCCAAGATGCGGTCTGAGCTTCAGGTTCAATACGTTCCTGACCAGTCGGAAGAGATATTTCTTGTACTGCAATACCAACATCAGCAATGGCACCTGGAGTCTTCGGATAAACATAATCCATTTTCTCCGCCGACACGGGGTGATTCAAAGGTGCACCGTCCGGTCGTAGGTGCTCAGTTTTGGCGCTTGTGAAGCAATCTACCTGCTGTCGTAGTTCAGTTACGGTGAGTGTCAGTTGCTCTATGTCATATTGGTTACGCTTACCTCGTCCCAGCGATATAACCACCGAAATAGGCAAGACTATCAGACACAATAACAACGCCAACCCCGCGATAAAAACCAATCCATCCATGGCACGGCCTTTAACTTATCTATTGTGACAACACTCTTACATCAAAAAATGGCTCGCAACAACGGCTCGATAAAACTCTTGGCATGTAGATCAATATTTATTTTAATTAAGTATTATTTCATGCTCTGCTAGTACATATTTTTTGATCTATAAAACTTTATCAATTCGCTTCTCATTCAATACAACAACCAAGATGAGCAGAAATCACTATTCACATAAAGTAATGGATAAAAAACAGAGACACTGGAATAAAACTCACCTTTCAATTCCGTTTCACTCAATAATATCCCCAGCTAATACCATGCTAAAAATAGAGATATGAACTCCATTGCCAATCGGAGCCAAACAGCGGGCGGTGAGCTGGCGCCCAATACCGACATCGCCAATCTCAAAGCCCAGCGCCAGCATGCGGCGTTGGGCTTTGGCGAAACGGAGCGCGTGGTGTTCTATCGCAAACACTGGCTTAATCAGCCGGTGCCGCTCTGGCGTTGATGCGCTAGTTGTTCGGCACGCAGCAGGATTTCCTGCAAATCGTCCTCGTCGATATCAAACAGTTCGCCCTGCATCAGCGCCTCGTGCAGATCGGCGCGGGTGATAGAAACAGCATCAATCGGCAGATTAGCCGGCTTCGCCTCGGTCGGCGCCAAAGGGTGCGGGTAGCGTCGCCCGGCCAGGTTATTGAATACTATAGCCAGCAGCGCCAATAGCACCGAGTTCAGTAGCACCGGGTACAGCACAAAGCTATAGCCCAGTTGATGAATACCCGGGCCACCGAGAATAGCGGTCAGCGCCACCGCGCCACCGGGCGGGTGCAGGCAGCGCAGCTTAAACATCAAGCCAATCGCCAGTGCGGCCGCCACCCCGCAAGCCAGCCCCGGGTCGGCAATCAGCAAACTGGTGCTGACCCCCACTGCCGCCGCCGACATATTGCCGCCCACGATCGACCAGGGCTGCGCCAACGGGCTATTCGGCACGCCAAACAGCAATACGGCCGATGCTCCCATCGGGGCGATAAACCACAGGTTCACCTCGCCCAAAACAAAATGGCTGATCCAGCCGGCAATCATCAGCCCCAGCCCGGCACCGACGCTGGAAAGCAAAATCTCTTTTTTGCCCACCGCCAATGGATGCGGCCACAAACGTGCGCACCCTACTTTCACTCTTTCCCACAACGGCATTTTCATGTTACTTCGTGCTGCCAAATTCAACTTAATGGCAACAAATATATCACAACGCCAGGCGTCGCCGCTCGCCGCGCTTTTCACTGCGAAAATAACTTTCGGCTAACAGATTGATCTTTAGTCACTCCTCGTCAATTATCAAAGTTCGCCTCCCTTTGCCTTGAGGAAAACCCAATGTCTCAGCCGATTGCCGAACTCTATACCGACGCCGAATTTTTCAGCCCTTATGCCATGTCGGCGTTTATCACCCTGACGGAAAAAGGCATTCCCTTCACCGTGAAGCCGGTCGATTTATCGCAGGGGAAAAACCATGAGCCGGCCTACGCGGCCCTGTCATTGACACGCCGGGTGCCAACGCTGGTGGTCGGTGAGTTTCAGCTTTCGGAGTCCTCGGCGATTGATGAGTACCTGGATGAGATCCATCCTGCCCATCCGGTGTACCCACGCGATGTAAAACACCGTGCCAAAGCCCGCGAAGTTCAGGCATGGCTGCGCAGCGATCTGCTACAGCTACGCGCCGAGCGGCCGACCGAAGCGGTATTCATTAACGGCAAATTTCCTCCGCTGTCCAACGCCGCGCAGGGTGCCGCCAACAAGTTGATTGCCGCCGTCGAAAAGCTGCTGAGTCACGGCCAGGATAATCTGTTCAGGGAATGGTGCATTGCCGACACCGATTTGGCTTTGATGCTGAATCGACTGGTGATACATGGCGATCCGGTACCGGAAAATATTCGCCACTACGCTCACAAACAGTGGCAACGTCCTTCCGTGCAGGCCTGGTTGGCGCTGCCAGAGAAAATGCGCGGGTGATAAAAAATCGGCGGCCACGACGCCGCCGTTCTCAACTGAGAAATAACATCACTTCTTGAGGGAAGGCAAATCACCATCCCGCGGGCAGATAGCCTAACAGCGACGCGATGGCATACACCGCACTGGCCAGATACAGCAACACGATGCTGATCTGCAACAGCGGGTGGGTTATCCAGTTACACTGCCAACGCGGTGTCTGGTCGCCATGCTTGCGCGCCCCACGCAGGATCAGCATTGGCATAATCGACAAAATCACCCCGCTGAAAACCCCGGCGAAATAGAGCGCGTTAACGAATGACACCAACCCGCTGTAGGCCAGCGCGAACGGCGGCAGCACCACCAGCATCAGCACGCCGAAACGGCGCAGTGGCTGTTCGTCGTTGCCCAGCCTGAACTGGTCGAAAATATTGGTCAGGAAGCTGCCGCCGAGGCCCCAGTAAGAAGTCAGCATCGCGCACAGGGCAAAAATATTGGCGGAGAAGAAGGCCCACTGCCCTAACGCCTGGCCCCATGAAATGGTCGCCACGTCAGAAATGTTATTCAGCCCGCTGAGCGCAATCACCGACATCGGCACCGCCGCCAGCAGCACAAAGGTCACGGCCATTCCGACCATAATCGCCTTGGGCAGTTGTTCCGGCTTGTCCGAAAAACCGCGCGCCATTTCCGGCACGATATACTGCGCAGAGAAACAGAACACCACCACGTTGAATACCGGCACCATAAAGCGCCAGTCACCGTCCAGCAGGTTGCGCATCTGGGTGGTGTCTTTGAGCAGCGTGGCCGCCACCAGCGCACTCAGCATGACCACCATGCCGATGCTGATAAACTTCTCCCCGCGGCCAATCGCCTTTAATCCCAGGTACAAGACCCCCGCGGCGGGTACGAAAAACAGCAGGCTGCCTATTGCCGGGGAAATGCCGAACAGGGACTGCAACAGTTTGCCGCTGCCGCTCATGTAGGCGGTCAACGCCCCAATGCTGTTAACGCAAACCGAAGCAAACATCAGCCAGGCACCGATACCGCCGACATAACGTTTCGCCAGTCCGCTCAATTGCAGATGGGCACGGGTACGCAGGGTAGATTCAGCAACATACAGCATGGTGATAGTGGTCAGACTGCCCACCACCACCAGCCAAAACAACAGCGGCAGAAAACCGGCCTTGCTGGAGGCGTAGGCGATGGACAGCACGCCGGCACCAATGTTGGTGCCGACAATCATCGCCACCCCTTCAAGGAAACTCAGTGATTTGGCGGGTGCAGGCGTTCGCACCCCGGCGGCAAGCGCCGGAGACATAGAGATGTTTTCAGAAGACATGCAGCATCCTTTGGCTCCCGGCGGCGCTGGCCACCGGGGTTGGTTAATTTCCCAGGGGTTAACAGCTCACATCGATACACAGGTATTTCAGCTCCAGATATTCTTCAATCCCGTAACGCGATCCTTCACGTCCGAGCCCTGACTGCTTCACGCCGCCAAAAGGTGCCACTTCATTGGAAATCAGACCGGTATTGATGCCGACCATGCCGTATTCCAACGCCTCCGACACTCGCCATTGACGCGAGGCGTTCTGCGTGAACAGATAGGCGGCCAAACCGAACTCGGTATCGTTGGCCATGGCAATAGCTTCCGCTTCGTCATGGAAACGGAACAGCGGCGCCACCGGGCCAAAGGTTTCCTCTTTGGCGAAGCGCATTTTCTGCGTCACGCCGGTCACCACCGTAGGCTGGAAGAAGGTACGACCCAGCTCATGCGGCTGACCGCCGATAGCGATTTGCGCGCCCTTGATCAATGCATCGTCGATATGGCTCTGCACTTTTTCCACCGCATCCTGGTCAATTAACGGGCCCTGAGTGGTGCCCGCCTGACTGCCGTCACCGACCTTCAGTTGCTCAACCGCCGCTACCAGCTTATCCACCAGCCGGTCATAGATGCCGTCCTGCACGTAGATACGGTTGGCGCAGACGCAGGTCTGGCCGCTATTGCGGAATTTGGAGGCCATAATGCCCGCCACGGCCGCGTCCAGATTGGCGTCGTCGAAAACGATCACCGGCGCATTGCCACCCAGCTCCAGCGACAGCTTTTTGATGGTTGGCGCGCACTGCGCCATCAGAATGCGGCCGACCTCGGTCGAACCGGTAAAGCTCAACTTGCGCACCACCGGGCTGTCACACAATACTTTGCCCACCTGAGCGGCATCGCCGGTCACGATCTGCAGCACCCCCGCCGGAATGCCGGCGTCCTGCGCCAGCTTGCCCAACGCCAGCGCGGTCAGCGGCGTTTGTTCGGCCGGTTTAACAATAATTGCGCAACCTGCCGCCAGCGCCGGCGCCACCTTGCGGGTGATCATCGCCGCCGGGAAGTTCCACGGCGTGATCGCCGCACAAACGCCGATGGGCTGTTTTACCACCACCAGACGTTGTGAAGCCTGCGGCGCTTGCAGTACCGCGCCGTCCACTCGCTTGGCTTCTTCGGCAAACCAGGTGATAAACGATGCGGCATAAGCCACTTCACCACGCGCTTCCGCCAGCGATTTGCCCTGCTCCGCGGTCATCAACTGGGCCAGATCTTCCTGCGCCGCCAGCACCTTGTCGGCCCAGGTCAGCATCAGAGCGGAACGCTGTTTGGCGGTCAGTTGTTTCCAACCTTGCTGCGCAACCTGCGCAGCGTTAATCGCCTGTTGAGTTTCTTCGCCGCTGACTAACGGAATACTGGCCAGCTCAACGCCGGTCGCCGGATTGATGACCGCTTCACGTTTACCGCTCAGCGCATCGCACCACTCACCGTTAATCAGGCACTGGCTGCGCAGCAGCTCGGGGTTATTCAATTTCATACCGGTCACTCCTTATTGAGCCAGTGCGCGGGAAAGAATGCCCAGCGCCTTGGTGAACTGGTCTTCAGGAATGGTCAGTGGGTACAGGAAGCGGATCACGTTGCCGTTAACACCGCAGCTCAGCAGCAGCAGGCCTTCTTCCAGCGCTTTCTGTTGCACCTGGCGGGTGATCTCAGCCGAGGGTTTGCCGGTTTTGGGATCGTTGAACTCTACCGCCACCATCGAACCCTGCGCACGAATATCCGCAATCGCCGGGCTGCTCTGGCGTGCCTGCTGCAGCACCTCCACCAGATGCTGGCCCAGGCGTTGAGAACGTTGGCATAGCTGCTCTTCTTCAATCACATCCAGCACCGCCAGCGCTGCCGCCACCGCCAGCGGGTTACCGGCATAGGTGCCACCCAGCCCGCCCGGTGCCGGGGCATCCATCACCTCTGCACGACCGGCTACGGCCGACAACGGCATGCCGCCCGCCAGGCTTTTCGCCATGGTGATCAGATCGGGTTTGACGTTGTAATGATCCATGGCAAACAGCTTGCCGGTACGGGCAAAACCGGTTTGCACTTCGTCGGCAATCAGCAAAATGCCGTGTTCGTCGCACAAGGTGCGCAACGCCTGCATAAACTCGGCCGGTGCGACGTTGAAACCACCTTCACCTTGCACCGGCTCCAGCACGATGGCCGCAACCTGCTTGGGATCGATATCCGCTTTAAAGATACGCTCCAGGCTGTTCATCGCATCTTCGGTGGTCACGCCGTACAGCGCATTCGGATACTGGCCGTGGAACACCGAGCCCGGGAATGGCCCGAAGCCCAGTTTGTAAGGCGCCACTTTGCCGGTCAGCGCCATGGTCATGTAGGTGCGGCCGTGGAAGCCGCCGCCGAAGGTGATCAGACCCGGACGGCCAGTGTGGGCGCGGGCAATTTTGACGGCGTTCTCTACCGCTTCCGCCCCCGTGGTGAAGAACGCGGTTTTACATGGTCCTTCGATCGGCGCACGCTGGTTGATGCGCTCGGCCAGCGAAACGTAGCTTTCGTAAGGGACAATCTGGTAAGCGGTATGGGTGAAGGCCTTCAGCTGCTTCTCAATGGCAGCGATCACCTTCGGGTGACGGTGTCCGGTATTCAACACGGCGATACCGGAGGCAAAATCGATAACTTCATTCCCTTCGACATCCCACAGCGTGGCGTTCTCGGCGCGTTCGGCGTAAAAGCCGCACATCACGCCGATCCCACGTGGGGTGGCATCCTGACGACGTTGATTCAATTCTGCGTTTTTCATGTTGTTCTCTCCAGTCGGTAGTCGGTGCCAGCTAAACGGTTTGTTCACATTCGTGAAACAATGACGTTTATTTACACAGGATGTGGCCCTATAATCGAGAGCCAGTTACGATTAATTGAGGGATCCAATTGCGCTCACTGAGTGGTGACCTGCTGTTGCAACGTCTTGGCGAACAGCCGGATGATAAGCTGCATAAGCGGCTGTATAATGCGATCCGCACCAGCATTTTGGACGGTAGCCTGCCGCCCTCCAGCCGCCTGCCCGCCTCACGGGATTTAGCCCAGGAGCTCAGCCTCTCTCGTAACACCGTGTTAACCGTTTATGAACAACTCTTGGCGGAAGGCTATATCCTGGCGCGCGCCGGAAGCGGCACATTTGTCGCTGAAACCGTCCCGGACAGCTGTTTATCCACCGTCAGCACGCCAGCAGGCAGTGACGGGGAACAGCGACGGATTGAACTGTCAGCGCGCGGTGCCACCCTGCTGCACCACGCCAGCGCCAGCCCCAAACAGTGGGGCGCCTTTATCCCCGGCGTGCCTGACGTCAATGCTTTCCCACACCAGTTATTCAGCAAGATCCAGGCGCGTATCAGCCGTCGTCCGGCCCCGCAGAAGTTGACCTACAGCAACCAGGGCGGCAGTCCGGAGCTGCAGCATGCGCTAGTGGACTATCTGCGCGTAGCGCGCTCGGTACGCTGTTCGCCAGAGCAAATTCTGATTACCGAAGGCATCCATCAGGCGATAGATCTGGTGACGCGCCTGCTGTGTAATCCGGGCGACGACGCATGGATTGAAGAACCGGGCTATTGGGGGATCCGCAATATCCTGCGGATGAACGACGTGAATATCTGCCCGTTGGCGGTGGATGAAGCCGGTATGGTGCCACCGGAACAGCCTACCGAGGCGCCGCGGCTGATTTTCGTCACGCCGTCGCACCAGTACCCACTGGGATCGGTGATGAGCCTGGCGCGTCGGCAACGGTTATTGGCCTTGGCGCGCAACGCCGGCAGCTGGATTGTTGAAGATGACTACGACAGCGAGTTTCGCTTTTCCGGTCAGCCGATCCCGGCGTTGCAGGGGTTGGAAGCCGACGCGCCGGTGATCTATATCGGCACCTTCAGCAAAACGCTGTATCCGGCGCTGCGACTGGGTTATGTGGTGTTGCCGAAACCGCTGATGGCGGCGCTGAAAACTGCCCACGCGGAACTGTATCGAGGCGGCCATTTGCTGATCCAGACCGCGCTGGCGCAGTTTATTCAGGAAGGCCACTACAGCGCACATATCCGCCGCATGCGCCTGCTGTATGCCCGGCGGCGCGCCTTCCTCACCGGTCTTATCGAGCAGCATCTGGGTAAGCAGGCCCTGAGTGAATTCAATAACAATGCCGGGCTGCACCTGATCCTCAACCTGCCGGACCAGGCGGACGATGTGGCAATTGCCGCCGCAGCCAATACGCGTGGCGTACTGGTACGGCCGCTGTCGCGTTACTACATGTTGCCCAACCATCGCCGCGGCCTGCTGATGGGCTTTGCCTGCGTACCGGAAGAGCAGATGGCCGCCGCTTTTACCCTGCTGTTGGAGTGCATCCACCCTGAAAACAGAAGGCAGCCCTAAGGCATGAATGAGCTTCATAAGCTCTGAAGGTGCCATTCCCCCGCCTGCCACTGCAAACGATGGGTCAATTTCAGCGCCTGCAGGAAGTTTTCATCATGAGAAACCACCAGCATCGCGCCGGGGAAGCTGGCCAGCGAAGCCTCGATTGCCAGTGACGACGCCAGATCCAAATGGTTAGTCGGCTCATCCAGCAACAACAACTGCGCCGGCTCTCGACGCCACAGCATGCAGGCCAGCGCCGCCTTCAGTCGTTCGCCGCCGCTCAGCACCGCCATCGGCAACAGCACGCGTTCGGCGTTTAGCTGCAACTGCGCCAATTGACTGCGTACCGTACCCTCATTGAGCGGTGAATCCTGCAGCCCCAGATGCTCAACCACAGACAGCGAAAGATCGAGCTGTGAAAGGGTTTGATCGAGGTAAGCCGTCGACAGTGGGCAGTGACAACTCCCCGCTTTGGCCGCCAACTGCCCCAGGATCACCTTCAGCAACGTGGATTTTCCGCAGCCGTTCGGGCCGGTCAGCGCCACGCGCATCGGGCCATCAATGCGAAAATTCAGCGGCGGCATGGTGATAAAAGGCAGTTCCAACTGTTCGAGTACCAGCACCTGTTTGCCCGCTACCACGGCGCTGCCCGGCAGGGTGAGCATCACCGGGCAGTCGTCTTCCACCCGCTGATAGGCATCGCGTACGGCGGCATCGAGGGCATCCTTCTGGTCCTGATGCTGCTTGCGCAGCGTGCCGAGGCTTTCTTTGGCCGCCGCTTTGTAGGCCACACGCTCAAAAGACGCGATATTGAGCGTATCGACGGTTTTCAGCGTTTGCGCAGAGCGCCGTTGGCTGATGTCGTGTTCTTTCTGCTGCCGAGCCCGGGTGCGCCGCCGTTCCTGGCGCGCGTGCTCCAGCCCGGCTCGTGCGGCCTGCTGCTCCAAATCACGCTGGCGGCGATAGTCGTCGTAGTTGCCGCCGTAGCTGTGCAATGCGCCCGGCGTCAGTTCGACAATGCGCTGCATACGCGCCAACAGCTGCCGATCGTGGCTGGCCACCAGCAAGCCCCCACGCCACTGTTCCACCTGTTGATACAGCCAGTCGCGGCCCCGGCCGTCGAGATGGTTGGTCGGTTCGTCGAGCAACAAAAAATCCGCGTTGCTCAGTATCGCCCCACACAGCGCGGCACGCATTCGTTCACCGCCGCTCAAATCGCTCACAGGGCGTTGCGCATCGAACGCCGGTAACCCGGCGGCGACAAAGGCAGCCTGCAGACGATCGCGCAGATCCCACTGACCTTCCAAAAGATCGAGATCGTCCGCCAGCGGTTGCCCCTGCTCAAGGCGGGCCAATGCGGCAAATATCTCACCGTAGCCCAGCAGTTGGGCCAGCGTAGTCTGTGGGGAGAGCTCCGGCTGTTGCGCGACGTAAGCCAGCGATGCATGGGATTCAACATGCCCGCCACCGGGATGATCCAGTCCGGCGATCAAACGCAGCAAGCGCGTTTTGCCGACGCCATTGCGCCCAACCAGGCCGCAGCGTTGCTGATCGAAAGTCAAATCCAAGGGACCGAACAGCGTTTCGCCGTCAGCGAACTGGCAGATCAGGTGATGTAAAACAAAATGAGGGGATTGCGCAAAATGAGCCATAAGCACTCCTGAATGAAATCAAAATATCCCCACAAGGCACCGGTGTGCGCAACGTGGGACAAGATATCAGCAGGCGTGTGTGTTCATTTTCGGTGATGGCTCCGTAGAGAGAGGAAATTTATGACGAACAAATGCTAACCCATTTGTTGTTCACCATGCAAACAGAGGCACAGATTCATGACATCTATCACATTCAGCGCAACGCAGATTCCCAACGACAGAGACAACGGCTAGATTTATCTCATCCGACCACTTGAGGTCGCACATAATAATAACGACAGATCATACCCAATAGCTTTCACGAGGCAGCAAGTTCGCGAGTCTCCAGGAGCTTACTCAGGTAGGTGACTGGGGTGAGCGAATGCAGCCAACAACGCTGCAGCTTGAAAGATGAAGGGGATGAATGATGGAGACTGCAATGAGCAATTACCCACACCTGCTGGCGCCGCTGGATCTCGGCTTCACCACCCTGAAAAATCGGGTGCTGATGGGATCGATGCACACCGGCCTGGAAGAACTGCCGAATGGCCCCGAGCGCATGGCCGCTTTCTATGCCGAGCGCGCTGCAGCCGGCGTGGCGTTGATCGTCACCGGCGGCATCGCCCCCAATGAAAAAGGTGTGGTCTATCGCGGCGGTTCAACCCTGAGCCGCCCGGAGCAGGTCGACCATCACCGCATCGTCACCGACGCCGTCCACAAGGCCGGCGGTAAAATTGCGCTGCAGATCCTGCATGCCGGTCGCTACAGCTACCAGCCGCAGCCGGTAGCCCCCTCCGCGCTACAGGCGCCGATCAATCCCTTTATCCCTACCGCACTGAGCGAAGCGGACATTCTGCAAACTATCGCAGACTTCGCGCAGTGCGCGGCTTTGGCACAGCAGGCTGGCTACGACGGCGTCGAAGTGATGGGTTCCGAAGGCTATCTGATCAACCAGTTCCTGGTCGCACGCACCAACCAGCGTGATGATCAATGGGGCGGCAGCTTCAGCAACCGCATGCGTTTTGCCGTGGAGATCGTCCGGGCGGTACGCCAGGCGGTCGGCCACGAATTTATCCTGATTTATCGCCTTTCGATGCTCGATCTGGTTGAGGATGGCTCCAGTTGGCAGGAAATCGAACAGTTGGCGCTGGCCGTTGAGCAAGCCGGGGCCACTATTATCAACACCGGCATTGGCTGGCATGAGGCGCGTATCCCCACCATCGCCACCATGGTGCCACGAGCAGGATTCAGTTGGGTGACCCGCAAGCTAATGGGTAAGGTACGCATTCCGCTGATCACGACCAACCGCATCAACGACCCGGCGGTAGCCGAGCAGGTCTTGGCCGACGGCTGCGCCGACATGGTATCAATGGCGCGTCCGTTCCTGGCCGACGCCGCTTTTGTGCAGAAAGCCGCCGAAGGGCGTGCCGATGAGATCAATACCTGCATTGGTTGTAACCAGGCTTGCCTCGACCAGATTTTTGAAGGCAAACTCACCTCCTGCCTGGTGAACCCTCGAGCCTGTCGCGAAACCGAGATGCCGCTGGTGGCAACGGAGAAGCCGAAAAAGCTGGCGGTGGTCGGAGCCGGGCCGGCCGGATTGGCCTTTGCCACCACCGCAGCCAGCCGCGGCCACCGGGTGACGCTGTTCGATGCCGCCGATCAGATTGGTGGCCAGTTCAATATCGCCAAGCAGATCCCCGGTAAAGAGGAGTTCCATGAAACGCTGCGTTATTTCCGTCGCCAATTGACGCTGCAAGAGGTCGATGTGAAGCTCGGCACCTGGGTGACGGCGGCCGATCTGGCGGAGTTCGACGAAGTGATCCTTGCCTGCGGTATTGTGCCGCGCACCTCGGCAATCCCCGGCATCGACAACGCCAAAGTGTTGACCTATCTGGATGTGCTACGCGATAAAAAGCCGGTCGGCCAGCGCGTGGCGATTATCGGTGCCGGCGGCATCGGCTTCGATACCGCCGAATACCTCAGCCAACACGGGGTGTCGAGCAGTCTGGATCCGGCGGAATTTAACCGTGAATGGGGTATCGATGACCAGCTTAGCCAACGCGGCGGGCTGGCGGTGCAGGGGCCAGTGGTTGCCCGCCCTGCTCGGCAGATCTACCTGCTGCAACGCAAAACCAGCAAAGTGGGCGAAGGCCTGGGAAAAACCACCGGTTGGATCCACCGCACCAGCCTGGCGATGCGCGGTGTAAAAATGCTCAACAGCGTGAACTACCAACGCATTGATGATGAAGGCCTGCATATTTCACGCGCCGAACAGGAAAGCTGCCTACCGGTGGATACGGTGATTATCTGCGCCGGACAGGAACCCAGACGCGAACTGCAGCAACCGCTGCTGGAGATGGGAAAAACCGTGCATTTGATTGGGGGTGCGGACGTCGCCGCCGAGCTGGATGCCCGCCGCGCTATCGATCAGGGCACGCGGCTGGCAATGGCACTTTAATTCGCTAATCATGGAGGGGCGCATTCACCGCGCCCCTCGGTCAATCAGTAACGTGCGCCGGATTTCACCGCTCTGAGGATCACAAATTTCTTGTTGGATGCCACAACGGTGCAGTTGCCAAACAGACGCTTCAGCTTATGGTGGTAATCCAGATGACGGTTGCCGACGATGCGCAACTCGCCACCCACCTGCAGGCAACGCTTGGCGTCGCAGAACATCTGCCAGGCGGTGTGATCGGTGATCGCATGCTGTTGGTGGAACGGTGGGTTGCACAGTACCGCCTGCACGCTTTCACGCTCAATCCCCGCCAGTGAGTTGTTCACCTCAAACTGACAACGATCCAGATCCTGCGGCAGGTTGTGCTCTACGTTCAACTCGCTGGAGGCCACCGCCATATAAGACTCATCGACAAACGTCACCTGAGCCTGCGGATTCTGCGCCAGTGCCGTCAGGCCAATCACGCCATTACCACAGCCGAGATCGACAATATGCCCTTCCAGATCCTTCGGCAGATGTTCCAGGAACAGGCGCGCGCCGATGTCCAGATTGCTGCGCGAGAACACGTTGGCATGGTTGTGGATAAGCCAATCCGTGCCGTCCAGCGTCCAGTTGGTGGTTTCCGGTGCCGCCGGCGGCACAATGTCCGTCACTTCGCAGTGGATCAGACGCGCTTTCTTCCATGCCAGGCTGGTGCGCGTTGGGCCAAGCACCTTTTCAAACAGCTGCATGGTCGAGGTGTGAACGTCACGCGCCTTGGCTCCGGCGATAATGACCGTATCCGGTGCCACCACGTTGCGCAACGAGCGCAGTTGCTGTTCCAGCAGTGCCAGCGCTTTAGGAATGCGGATCAGCACCACTGCCGGTGATGCAGGCAGTTCGGCCAGGCTGTCCAGCAGCGTCACCTGCTCCGGATCCAGTTCATTGAGTTTCAGGTTATGGCGCGTTGCCAACTGACTCATGTAGGAATCGCTGATGCTGTAAGGCTGATAAGCGTGCAATGCGCAGGCCAACGTGCCGAAGTTGTCGTTGAAAATCAGCACCGGACGATCGCCAATGTTTATATTTTCAAGCTGTTGCAGCAGATATTCGTCCGCCGCTTCCCACGCCTGCAGTTGGGTGGATTCTTCCTGTTGGGGATAACGTTCCAGCTCAAGTTGCTGTGTTCCCAGATCGAGTTGGCTCATTGCCCCTCCTGACTGATAAAATTTGGGCTGTTTATCCCCTAAAAACGTCCGGCAGTAAAATGTTTTTTCGGATAAATTGCGCATTAACTCGCATCGTGGAAAGCCAATCCCGCTTTTCACTCCTCAAAGCTATAGCATTCATTCCGCTTATTCTGAACTGGACAATTTTTAATCTGACTTGATGTAACTTTAAATGTTACACTCATTCACCCAATGGAATGGGAATGAAAATGATTTCCTCGTTCCGAGACGGATACCTGGCGCAATTCTATAGGGAGGGTCGGCGCGATCGTTTGATCCCCTCGACCATTGAGCGCCAACTGGCCAGAAAACTCGATATGCTGGCTGCTGCGCAAAAAGAATGTGATTTACATAACCCGACCGGTAATGATTACAAACGTCTGTCCGGCCCCTTTCAAGGCTGGTCCAGCATGCGGGTGAATCTTCAATGGCGATTAATGTTTCAATGGCGCCACGATGCGGCTGAGCAGATTTATTTGGATCCGCACCAAGATACCTAGCAACGGAGAACCTATGTTAGAGACTACAAGCCGGAAACCCACTACGGTGGGGGAAGTGCTGCAAGAGGAGTATTTAACACCGCTGGGCATTGGGCAGGAGGATCTTGCAAAGGTCTTGGGTGTCACCCGTGCCACGGTAAATCGCTTGTGCAATGGACATCGTCGCCTAAGCGTTGCGGAAGCGAACTTGTTCGCCGATCTGTTCGAAACCACCGCCGATTTCTGGCTAAACCTGCAAGCGGCCCACGACCGTTGGGAAGCCCGACAGGCCAATGTACAGCGCGAGCGTCTGCGTCCGATTATGGAAATATTGGGGCGTAATATTACTCATGCGTGAAATCGAACTGACCTACCTGCAGGGCTACCCTGAACATCTGCAAAGCCAGGTGCAACAGTTGATCGACCAACGACGCCTGGGGGATGTGCTGTTGCAGCGCTATCCGCAAGTGCATGACTGCACTACCGACAAGTCGCTTTATCAGTTTACCGTCGATCTGAAAAACCAGTATTTGCGCAACGCTCAACCGCTGAGCAAGGTGGCTTACGACGGTAAAATTCAGGTGATGAAACACGCGCTGGGCATGCACACCGCCATTTCCCGCGTGCAGGGTGGCAAACTGAAGGCCAAGGCGGAAATCCGCGTGGCGACGGTCTTCAAGCTGGCGCCTGAGCCGTTTTTGCGCATGATCGTGGTACATGAGTTGGCGCATCTGAAAGAGAAAGACCACAACAAGGCCTTCTACAGCCTGTGCTGCCATATGGAACCCAATTACCATCAGTTGGAGTTCGACACCCGGCTGTATCTGACCCACCTCTCCGTGTTTGGCGATCTGTATGCATAGCGAGATTCGCCTTCTGTAAATGCCGTGATAATCTGATTCTTTCTACCCTGTGCGACGCGTGAAGCGCATAGGGTACAGCGCCTGGGAACCGGAGATATCTATGATTCGCTTTGCCGTTGTGGGCACCAACTGGATTACGGAACGCTTTATCGACGCCGCGCACGAAAGCGGCAAGCTGAAATTGACCGCCGTCTATTCGCGCAGGCTGGAAAAAGCGCAGGAATTTGGCGCCAACTACCACGTCAGCCTGTTTTTCGATTCCCTTGAAGCATTGGCCCAATCTGATGCCATCGATGCGGTTTACATCGCCAGCCCCAACGCCCTTCACTGCCAACAATCGCTGCTGTTCCTCAGCCATAAAAAGCATGTGATTTGCGAAAAGCCGCTGGTGTCCAACCTGCGTGAAGCCGAAAAGCTGGTGGCCTGCGCGCGTGAAAATCAGGTGGTGCTGTTCGAAGCTTTCAAAAGCGCTCATCTGCCGAATTTCCTGGCCCTGCAACAGGCGTTGCCGCAAATCGGCAGGTTGCGCAAAGCCTTCCTCAACTACTGCCAATACTCGTCACGCTACCCGCGCTATCTGGCCGGCGAGAATCCGAACACCTTCAATCCGCAGTTTTCCAACGGCTCAATCATGGACATTGGCTATTACTGCCTGGCCAGCGCCGTAGCCCTGTTCGGCGAACCGAAATCGGTGATTGCCAGCGCGGCGCTGCTGGATACCGGTGTGGATGCCCACGGTACCGCTTGCCTCAACTACGGCGATTTCGACGTCACCCTCTCCCACTCCAAAGTCAGCAACTCGGACATTCCCAGTGAGATCCAGGGCGAAGAAGGAACGCTGGTGATTGAGAAAATTTCTGAGTGTCAGGGCGTGGTGCTGACCCCACGCGGCGGCCATCGTCAGGATCTGACCCGTCCTCAGCACATCAATACCATGTTGTATGAGGCACAGGTGTTCGCCGATCTGGTGGAAAAACGGCAGGTGGAACACCCGGGGCTGGAGAATTCACTGGTTATCGCCCGCCTGCTGACCGAAATTCGCCGCCAGACCGGCGTGGTCTTCCCTGCCGACGGAGAGTGACATGAAACCCTTATTACTGATGCAAACCGGCGATGCCCCAGAGGTTATCCGTCGGGAAAAGGCCAACTTCGACGGCATGTTCTTGCAACAGGGGAACATTGATGCCGATCGCGTGCAGATCGTGCACCTTCCCGCAGGCGAGCAGCCGCTGCCGCCGCAAAATTACGCCGGCGTGGTGATCACCGGTTCACCGGCGATGGTGACCGAACGGCTGCCGTGGAGCGAGCAAGCCGCCGAGTGGCTGCGCCAGGCGATGCAGATCCAACTGCCGATCTTCGGTGCCTGCTACGGGCACCAGCTGTTGGCCTATGCGCTTGGCGGTGAAGTCGGTTATCACCCGCAGGGTATGGAAGTCGGCACATTGGACGTCGAATTGCTGCCCGCCGCCGCCAACGACCGGCGAATGGCGATGTTACCGCCGCGCTTCAAAGCCAATCTGATCCACTCACAGAGCGTGTTGACGCCCCCCGCCGGCGCAGTCGTGCTGGCCCGGTCGCAACAGGATGCCTATCAGATCCTCAGTTATGGCGATCGCGTGCTGACGACCCAGTTCCATCCGGAATTTAACGGCGCGGTGATGCACCAGTATCTGAGCTGGCTCGGTGAGCTGTATCCAGAGCAGCAGGCAGCGTATCAGCTTAAGCAACAGCAGGTTAGCGATACGCCGTTCAGTCGGCTGCTGCTGCAGGGATTTGTCGTCAGCCTCGGCGCGCAAAAAGCCCTGGCCGGGTAACTTAATAAACGTTGACCGCTGACATATTTTGCATTACTTTCTGCCGTGCAAAGGGGAGTAACTTCATTGCCGGTCAATCGTCATTACGATGCGCAAGCATCCGGTTACCGGGCAACATGATGTAACGGGCACGATCAGTGCACCTTCATCAACGTTGTAAGTGAGACCTTGCCGGAAGGCGAGGTTTGCTTGCAGCGTTCATAAGAGCGGCTAGCGTCTTCCGACGTTGGCCGTTTTTGTTTTTGAAGGATACCTCTGATGATGAATACCGTTGGCACACCTTGGTTATGGGGCAGCTTTGCCGCCATCATAGTTGTGATGCTCGCAATCGACTTACTGCTGCAAGGCCGCAAAGGCGCACACACCATGACGCTCAAGCAGGCCGCCAGTTGGTCGCTGGTGTGGGTCAGCCTCTCTTTGCTGTTCAACCTGGGCTTCTGGTACTACCTGAACCAAACCGCCGGGCGCGCCGTCGCCGACACCCAGGCGTTGGCCTTCCTCACCGGTTATCTGATCGAAAAAGCGCTGGCGGTCGATAACGTCTTCGTCTGGCTGATGCTGTTCAGCTACTTTGCCGTTCCGGCCAACCTGCAGCGTCGGGTGCTGATCTTTGGCGTACTGGGCGCGATCGTGCTGCGTACTATCATGATTTTCGCCGGCAGCTGGCTGGTGACCCAGTTCCAGTGGTTGCTGTACCTGTTCGGTGCGTTTCTGCTGTTTACCGGTATCAAGATGGCGCTGGCAAAAGAAGATGACTCGGCGATTGGTGACAAGCCGCTGGTGAAATGGCTGCGCAGCCACCTGCGTATGACCGACAACCTGGAAGGTGAACGTTTCTTCGTGCGCCGCAACGGCCTGCTGTTCGCTACGCCGCTGGTGCTGGTGCTGATCCTGGTCGAACTGAGTGACGTGATCTTTGCGGTCGATAGCATCCCGGCAATTTTCGCTGTGACCACGGATCCGTTTATCGTTCTGACCTCTAACCTGTTCGCCATCATGGGCCTGCGCGCCATGTACTTCTTGCTGGCTAACGTGGCAGAGCGCTTCTCGATGCTGAAATACGGCCTGTCGATTATCCTGATGTTTATCGGCGTCAAGATGTTGATTATCGACTTCTTCCATATCCCGATCGGCGTTTCGCTCGGCGTGGTGGCCGGTATCCTGACGTTAACGTTGGTGATCAACGCCTGGGTTAACCGTCGTAACGACCGTCTGGCCAATCATAAAGCACCATAATCTGTTAGTCGGGGCGGCTTGCCGCCCCGCGATTGTTTGGCAATTCCCCCCAAACGCCAAATGTTATTGCGATCACACAAATGTAATCAGTATGTTATAAAGAGTTGATCCGCGCTCAGAATTTCACCCTCTCCCCTTTCCAATACCCAGGCTTTACTGAATACTGATTCGGCAAACACACTTGGTTACAGATCCCTATAAAGTTGTCCGGTGGCGTTCCCACCGAGGTGACAAAGTCTGTACGCAACATCATCGGGAAAAAGCATTATGCAAAACTTACTACACAGGATCGTACAGGGCAGCCTGGTTAAACAAATCATGATCGGCCTGGTGGCCGGGATTATCGTGGCGTTAATCTCACCGGCAGCAGCTTCTGCGGTGGGCCTGCTTGGCGCCCTGTTCGTCGGGGCACTAAAAGCGGTAGCGCCGGTATTGGTGTTGGTGTTGGTCATGGCCTCAATCGCCAACCACAAGCACGGGCAAAAAACCAATATCCGCCCGATCCTGTTCCTCTACCTGCTGGGGACCTTCGCCGCGGCGCTGGTGGCGGTAGTGGTCAGCTTTATGTTCCCGTCCAACCTGGCGCTGGTGACCGGCAATGCGGATATCAACCCGCCGGGCGGCATTATTGAGGTGCTGAAAGGCCTGCTGATGAGCGTGGTCGCCAACCCGTTCCATGCGCTGATTAACGCCAACTATATCGGCATTCTGGCCTGGGCCGTGGGTCTGGGGCTGGCGCTGCGCCACGCCTCTGAAACCACCAAATCGCTGATTAACGATATGTCACATGCGGTCACCCTGGTGGTACGCGCGGTGATCCGCTGCGCTCCACTCGGTATTTTCGGTCTGGTGGCCTCGACGCTGGCGGATACCGGTTTTGGGGCGCTTTGGGGCTATGCGCAACTGCTGGTGGTGCTGATCGGCTGTATGTTGCTGGTGGCGCTGGTGCTGAACCCGCTGATCGTTTACTGGAAAATCCGTCGCAACCCTTATCCGCTGGTGTTTGCCTGCCTGCGCGAAAGCGGCGTGACCGCCTTCTTCACCCGCAGCTCAGCTGCCAACATCCCGGTGAATATGGAGCTGTGCAAAAAGCTGAATCTGAACGAAGACACCTATTCGGTTTCCATCCCGCTGGGTGCCACCATCAACATGGCCGGCGCCGCCATCACCATTACCGTGCTGACGCTGGCGGCGGTGCATACTCTGGGGATCCCGGTTGATGTGCCCACGGCGTTGCTGCTCAGCGTCGTCGCGGCTATCTGTGCCTGCGGCGCTTCCGGCGTGGCAGGCGGTTCACTGCTGCTGATCCCATTAGCCTGCAACATGTTCGGCATTCCGAACGACGTGGCAATGCAGGTGGTGGCAGTCGGCTTTATCATCGGCGTACTGCAAGACTCCGCCGAAACCGCGCTGAACTCCTCGACCGACGTGCTGTTCACCGCAGCTGCCTGTCAGGCGGAAGATCAGCGTTTAGCGGATGAAGACCCGCTGAAAGTACGTTAATCCCCAAAATGTTCCAGAAGGCGCTCGTGATCGGGCGCCTTTTTTACGACTGTAGCCTTACAATGTCACTCCACTCTTAAAAATCGCCAACTCACGGAAATCATTGGTTTCGTTGCGTGCTGGCTGACCATTGGCAATCGCCACAATCAGATCGACAAACTGCTCCAGCAGACTTTCCATCGGGGTGCCGTGGATCAGTCGACCGGCATCGAAGTCGATCCAGTGCGGCTTCTTCGCCGCCAGTTCGCTGTTGGTCGCCAGCTTCACCGTCGGTACGAAACCGCCATAGGGCGTACCGCGCCCGGTGCTAAACAACACTATATGGCAGCCGGCACCGGCCAGCGCGCTGGTCGCTACCGCGTCATTGCCTGGCGCACTCAGCAGGTTTAAACCGGGTTGCCGCAGCCGTTCGCCATATTTGAGCACGTCCACCACCTGGCTGTGCCCGGCTTTCTGCGTGCAGCCGAGCGATTTCTCCTCCAGCGTAGTGATCCCACCGGCTTTGTTGCCCGGCGAAGGGTTTTCATAAATCGGCTGGTTATGGGCAATAAAATACTGTTTAAAGTCGTTAACCATGCTGACGGTCTTGTCGAACGTCGCACGATCGCGACAGCGGCTCATCAGGATCCGTTCGGCGCCAAACATCTCCGGCACTTCAGTCAGTACCGTCGTGCCGCCGTTGGCAATCAGATAGTCGGAAAAACGCCCCAACAGCGGATTGGCAGTGATGCCGGACAGCCCGTCAGACCCGCCGCACTCCAGCCCGAATTTCAATTCACTCAGCTTGCCCGGTTGACGGCGATCATCGCGCATCACCTGGTACAGCGCATGTAGCTGCTCCAACCCAGCCTCTACCTCATCGTCCTGTTGCTGACAGACCATAAAGCGCACCCGCTGATCATCAACCGCTCCCAAGGTACTGCGGAAAACATCCACCTGATTATTCTCGCACCCCAGGCCAATCACCAACACCGCGCCGGCATTGGGATGGCGCACCATGTTTTGCAGCATAGTGCGGGTGTTCTCATGATCTTGCCCCAGTTGGGAGCAGCCAAACGGATGACTGAACAGGTGCACGCCGTCGATCTCCTGCGCATCCTGGGTTTCCTTCAAAAAGCGCTGCTGGATCTGTCGGGCAATGCCGTTGACACAGCCAACGGTCGGTATGATCCACAGCTCGTTGCGGATCCCCACTTCCCCGCTGCTGCGGCGATAAAGCTGCACTTCCCGATCCGCAGCCTGCGGCGGTAATACGGGAAATTGCGGCTGATACTGATAGCTGTCCAGGTCACTCAGGTTGGTTTTGGCATTTTGCGAGTGAATATGTACACCGGAAGCAATCGTCTCCAGCGCATGGCCGATCGGCAGACCATATTTGATGATTGCCTCACCGGCGGCAATCGGCCGTAGCGCAAACTTATGCCCGCGCGCTACCGGCTGCGCAAGCCGAATTGCCGTGCCGTCCAGCATCAATGTTTCATCGGCCGCCAGATCGCGCAGTGCCACCGCGACATTATCCAGCGAATGAATTTTTACCATGCTTTGCATAAACCCACCTCGGGCAACGGCTACGCCAATTCAATGGCGAAATAGTTCTTGGCATTGTCGAAGCAGATGTTTTTCACCATCTCGCCCAGCAGCGCAATATCTGCCGGTGCCTCGCCGTCTGCCACCCAACGCCCCATCATCTGGCAAAGGATGCGGCGGAAATATTCATGGCGGGTATAAGACAGGAAGCTACGACTGTCGGTCAGCATACCGACAAAGCGGCTCAACAAGCCGAGCTGCGCCAATTGCGTCATCTGACGTTGCATGCCGTCTTTCTGATCGTTGAACCACCAGCCGGAACCGAACTGCATCTTGCCCGGCGTGCCCTCTCCCTGGAAGTTACCGACCATGGTGGCGATCACTTCATTGTCACGCGGGTTGAGGCAGTACAGGATGGTCTTCGGCAGGCCCCCCTGACGCGCCTGGGCATCCAGCAGGCGTGAAAGTGGCTCCGCCAACGGTCGGTCATTTATCGAATCAAAGCCGATATCCGGGCCGACACTGGCCAGCATGCGGCTGTTATTATTGCGCAGCGCGCCGATGTGATATTGCTGCACCCATTCACGGCGTTGATATTCTGCCGCCAGGAACAGCAGCACCGCACTTTTGAATTGGGCACTCTGCTCTGCCGCAGGTAGCTTGCCGCTCAGGCGCGCCGTTAAAATCGCATCCAGTGCAGCTTCATCCGCCTCTCCATAAACCACCACGTCCAACGCATGGTCAGCCACCTTGCAGCCATGGGCGGCAAAATGATCCATGCGCTTTTTCAACGCGTCACACAGCGCGCTGAATCGACCGATATGAATATCGGCTGCCGCTTGCAGCTTTTGCAGATAGTCATTGAAGCCCGGCGCATCGATATTAAACGCCTTGTCCGGTCGCCAACTTGGCAACACCTTGATATCGAAACTGCTGTCGGCGGCAATGGCTTTATGGTGGCGCAGATCGTCGACAGGATCGTCAGTGGTGCCAACCATCTTCACATTCATCTGCTGCATGATGCCGCGCGCCCTGAAATCGTCCTGCGCCAACAGGGCATTGCCGCGCTGCCAGATATCGTCCGCCGTCATCGGGGAAAGCAGCGTGTCGGTGATACCGAACGGACGACGCAGCTCCAGGTGGGTCCAGTGATAAAGCGGGTTACCTAGGGTATGCGGTACGGTGGCAGCCCAGGCATCGAATTTTTCACGATCGCCGGCATCGCCGGTACACAGCCGTTCTGCCACCCCGTTGGTGCGCATCGCCCGCCATTTGTAGTGGTCACCCTTAAGCCAGATTTCGTATAAATTTTTAAAACGGGTGTTCTCGGCGATCTGTTCCGGCGGCAGATGACAGTGATAGTCAAAGATCGGTTGCTCCGCCGCATAGTCATGATACAAACGCCGGGCGAATTCGCTGCCCAGCAAGAAATCTTCGTTTAAAAACGTCGCCATAGCTGGCTCCTCACCTTGCTTGCCGTTCGACACAGTGTTCAATGCGACAAAGTTATCACACCAATTTTATTGGGCGTCCAGCAAAATATCGCCTTCAGCCAGGCTGCCATGACCCAGAAAAGGCCGTTTACCGGCATTTTTGCGGCCAGATAGCGCCTAAACAGCCCAATAATGCGGCAAACAGTATTGCCGAATTGAAAAATGGCTTTTGTGATATCACTCAACTTTTAAATCTGTATGACAAGTTATTGTCTCGCCACCCAGTCGTGCTTGCGGCGGGAATACGCCGGTCATGAACAGGCCGGCGCAAATCAACGATAAAGGGATAACCCCTTAAAACGCTGTCGCCGACAGGGCGCCGCCAATTCAAGACTGGGAGATATTTCGGATGCGTAAAATTAAAGGGTTACGCTGGTACATGATCGGGCTGGTGACCATCGGCACCGTGCTGGGTTACCTGACGCGTAACGCCATCGCCGTCGCCGCGCCCACGCTGGAAGACACCTTACACATCACCACGCAGCAGTATTCTTACATCGTCGCGGCTTATTCTGCCTGCTATACCCTGATGCAACCGGTGGCGGGATATGTGCTGGACGTCTTGGGTACCAAGGTCGGATACGCCATGTTCGCCATCCTGTGGGCGCTGTTTTGCATGGGCACGGCTCTGGCCAACAGTTGGGGCGGGCTGGCATTGGCGCGCGGGGCTGTGGGCATGGCGGAGGCGGCAATGATCCCCGCCGGGCTGAAGGCCAGCAGCGAGTGGTTCCCAGCCAAAGAACGTTCCATCGCCGTGGGTTACTTCAACGTCGGCTCGTCAATAGGCGGCATGCTGGCGCCACCGCTGGTGGTCTGGGCGATTGTCGCGCACAGTTGGGAAATGGCGTTCATCATCACCGGCGTGCTGAGCCTGATCTGGGCTGTCTGCTGGCTGATTTTCTATAAACACCCGAAAGACCAGAAGAAACTCAGCGACGAAGAGCGCGAGTACATTCTGGGTGGGCAGGAAGCACAGCACCAAACCGGCAACGCCAAGAAAATGTCCGCCTGGCAGATTGTTCGCAACCGCCAGTTCTGGGGCATCGCGCTGCCGCGCTTTCTGGCAGAACCGGCCTGGGGCACCTTCAATGCCTGGATCCCGTTATTCATGTTCAAAGCCTACGGCTTCAACCTGAAAGAGATCGCCATGTTCGCCTGGATGCCGATGCTGTTCGCCGATCTGGGCTGTATCGTCGGCGGTTACCTGCCACCGTTTTTCCAGAAACACTTTAAAGTGAACCTGATTGTTTCACGTAAGCTGGTGGTTACCTTGGGTGCTGTGCTGATGATTGGCCCTGGCATGATAGGCCTGTTTACCAGCCCCTATGCGGCTATTGCACTACTGTGCGTCGGTGGCTTTGCCCATCAGGCGCTGTCTGGTGCACTGATTACCCTGTCTTCTGACGTCTTCGGTCGCAACGAGGTGGCCACCGCCAACGGCCTGACCGGCATGGCGGCCTGGACCGCCAGTACCCTGTTTGCCCTGGTGGTCGGCGCCCTGGCGGACACCCTGGGCTTCAGCCCGCTGTTTGCCGCACTGTCGGTATTCGATATTCTCGGCGCCATCGTTATCTGGACCGTCCTGCAAAATCGCCCCGCTACGCAATCCGAAGAGGCAGTATTGGAACCCTCCCCCGCGCGCCATTAATCCCGCAGCCCGGCCATCGCGCCGGGCGCTCCCCGGAGTCCACTGGCAGCTCTGCCGGATAAGTGGTATAACAAATCCATGGCCATGCGCCCCTCCCTATCCAAAGAGCATTCACTATGGAATTCACTGAAACCAGACGCCTGTATCAGCAACTGGCCGCCGAGCTTAAACAGCGTATCGAAAGCGGCCGATACCCGGTGGGCGATAAGCTGCCGGCCGAGCGCTACATTGCCGAAGAGATGAACGTCAGCCGTACCGTGGTGCGCGAAGCGATCATCATGCTGGAAGTGGAAGGCTACGTCGACGTACGCAAAGGCTCCGGGATCCACGTGATGTCCAACCAGCAAAAGCATCTGGTGGTGCCGGGCGACAGCATTGAATTTGCCACCGCCGGGCCGTTCGAGCTGCTGCAGGCACGCCAACTGATTGAGAGCAACATCGCCGAATTCGCCGCGACCCAGGTTACCAAGCAGGACATCGTCCAACTGATGGAGATCCAGGAACAGGCGCGCAAGGAAGATCGCTTCCGCGACTCGCAGTGGGATCTGAAATTCCACGTGCAGGTGGCGCTGGCCACTCAGAACACGGCCATGGCTACCATCGTGGAAAAAATGTGGGTTCAGCGGGTGAATAACCCGTACTGGATCAAGCTGCATGAGCATATCGACGATCGCTCCATCGCCAGCTGGTGCGACGACCACGATCAGATCCTCAAGGCATTGATACGTAAAGATCCTTACGCCGCCAAGTTGGCCATGTGGCAGCACCTGGAAAACACCAAGCAGATGCTGTTCAACGCCACCAGCGACGATTTTGAATATAATGCCGACCGCTACCTGTTCGCCGATAATCCGGTAGTGCATCTCGATGGCGTAGCCGCCGAAAATAAATAGCCCAGGCGGTCAAAAATCGTCGGGTTATGTCAGGTATTGTAAAATCCGCTGAATCGATGCCTGAACGGCGATTTGCCGTGTAGTATTTCACCGCTGGCAACGTAGATTTCCCTGTTGCCAATCGTGCTATTTTGGTAAAGTTGAGCCACTTTTTTACCCTCTGCTACGGGGCGGGACGCGAATACATGCGCTGGTTGTTTGCCATGCTTATTGCTCTTTTTTGCTGGACCGGTTCGGTCTCCGGCCAAAAGCTATGCGCGGCACCTTCCAAAGCAACCCCTACATCGCTGAGCAGTTTACCCTCGCTCTCCGATCCGCTGCTTTCCCCTTACGACCAGGTTTATCGGTCACCGGCAGAGCTGCAGCGAAAAAAGCCGGGTAAATTGCCGTTGTTATTGCCGCGGTTGCATTCCTTCTCCGGCTCGCTGTCGACCTGCGCCCAATTACCGCCGGTCTATACCCTGGCCGCAGAGCTGGGCCACCGCACCAAACTCCCGCGCCAGAACTCACCTGCGCTCAACCGGCTTGCCCAGGTCAACTGGACGCTGCACACCCCGCAGCAGCAAAACAGGCTAGGCGGCTGGAAAGAAAGTAATATGCTTTACCGTGGCACGCTGACTTACCACTCATGACCGGTGTCGCACCGACTAGAATCTACTAAAAAGCAACGCCGTTTCATCATTATCAGCAGCCAGCATCGCCCGCGCGCTTTCGGCCCACACTCGATCAGCCGCTGAAATAAAATAAACAATGACGTTTTAGGAACACCGGATGGACATCATTAAAGAACTGTTACATGCCTTATGGCAGCAGGATTTTGAGACGCTGGCGAACCCTTCGCTGGTCTGGACCCTCTACGTGCTGCTGTTTATGATCCTGTTTTTGGAAAACGGTCTGCTGCCGGCAGCCTTTCTGCCAGGGGATAGCCTGTTGATCCTGGTCGGCGTCCTGATCGCCAAAGGCACCATGAATTTCCCGCTCACCATCCTGATCCTGACCGTCGCCGCCAGCCTGGGGTGCTGGGTCAGCTACATACAGGGCAAGTGGCTCGGCAATACCCGAACGGTACAGGGCTGGCTGTCGCATCTGCCGGCTCACTATCATCAACGGGCACACCAGTTGTTCCACCGCCACGGGCTTTCCGCCCTGCTGGTCGGTCGTTTCCTGGCGTTTGTCCGCACCCTGCTGCCGACCATTGCCGGCCTGTCTGGCCTGAGCAATGCCCGCTTCCAGTTCTTTAACTGGATGAGCGGCCTGCTGTGGGTCGTGATCCTCACCTCACTGGGCTTTGCGCTGGGCAAAACCCCGGTATTTCGTAAGTATGAAGACCAGCTGATGTTCTGCCTGATGCTGTTGCCGCTGGTGCTGCTGGTTGTCGGGTTAGTCGGCTCGCTGATCGTCTTGTGGCGCAAGAAACGCGCCGACAGCCAGGACCAGGGGAAAGGGGCGTGATGATCAAGCGCCCGCGCTGGCAATATGTTTTGCTGATTGCGCTCGCTTTGCTGGCACTCGCCACGCTGTTGGTGCCCTGCATGGTGCGCACCGAGAGCGAGCTACGCATTCGCGCAGGGCAGCAAGGCCTTTCGCTGCCTGACGGTTTTTATGTCTATCAGCGGCTGGATCAACGCGGTATTCGCATCAAAAGCATTACTCCGGAAGGCGACGGTCTGGTGATCCGCCTGGACTCGCCGGAACAGCAGTTGCTGGCGCGCGAGGCCTTGCAAACCATTCTGCCGCCGGGGTACATCATTGCCCTGAGCGAATCCCCAGTACCTACCCATTGGGTACGTGAATTTGCACGCTCTCCCCTTAATCTGGGATAATACCCTTTCATATGAAAGGGTTTCCTTTCATAACACCGCCCTGTTCAATTAAGCATCAATCACCACCGAACTGTGGCGGATTCTTTGGGGTCTTCACGATTTATGGCTATGCTCAAAGTTAGCGTCAGTCAGCCACGTAAGACTCCTGTCGCACTGCCCCTGTTGGCAGTCAGGAACAGTGGATGCGTTCTAGCGCCTCCCATTAACAAGGAATTGATAGCATGAAATTACGCCAATCGATGTTACTGGCTCTCCCATTCTTCGTCTTCCCGGCCCTGTCGTTTGCGGCTGAGGGCGGTTGTGCAGCCAAAGCACAAGAGATTCAAAAACAGATCGATTACGCCACCCAGCATGGCAACACTCACCGTGTTGCTGGGCTGAAAACGGCACTGAGCGAAGTGCAAACGCATTGCACCGAAGCCGGCCTGAAAGCCGATCGCCAGAAAAAAATCGATGAGAAACAAAGCAAGGTAGCCGAACGTCAGCAGGAGCTGAAAGAAGCTCAGCAGGCCGGCAATCTGGATAAAATTGCCAAGAAACAGAAAAAGCTGACTGAAGCTCAAGCCGAGCTTAAGCAAGCCCAAGCGGAATAATTTTTTTACACTAGCGGATTTATCGCTGAGAGCCGCACCATGCGGGATTTTTACCGTATTTGAAATGGATGCTTAGTGATATCAACTACTCATCCCCCCTTTGCTCCGGCGAAAAAATCCGCTATGTTAAAAGTCTGTCTCAGTTAACGTTAAGGAATTATCACATGGCACATGATTCAAATGCAGAAAACTTACGCGCTGAACTTAAATCCTTAGCCGATACGCTGGAAGAAGTGTTGAACTCTTCCACCGATAAGCCAAAAGCCGAACTGGAAAAGCTGCGCTCCAAAGCTGAAGGCGCACTGAAGGATACCCGTGCTCGCCTGAGCGATGCCGGGGACAAACTGGCTTCTCAAACCAAACAGATCGCCGGCCAGGCGGACGAATATGTTCGTGATAATCCGTGGACTGGTATCGGTATCGGCGCCGCAGTCGGTGTGGTTCTGGGCGTTCTGTTAGCTCGCCGCTAATTATGGCTGAACAACAACCGCAAGTTCGTGCACAGGGCCCCGCCAAGGGGGTCCTGGATGTCGCCCAGCGCATCATTACTATTCTGGTCGGTATGGTGGAGACCCGTGTCCGTCTGGCAGTGGTCGAGTTGGAAGAGGAGAAAGCCAACCTCATTCAGTTGCTGATCATGGCCGGCATGACGCTGTTGTTCACCGCATTTGGCCTGATGAGCCTGTTGATCCTGATTTTCTGGGCCATCGATCCTATCTACCGCCTGATGGCGTTAGGGGCCACTACCGGGGTGCTGCTGTTCCTGGCCGTGTTCGGTGCCATTTGGACACTGGTCAAGGCTCGCCGCTCCACGTTGCTGGGTGCCACGCGCAAACAGTTGGAGATCGACCGTTCCGAGCTGGAGGACGAAAAATGAATCGTCGCCGCTATCTGGAATGGAGAAAAGAGAAGCTCGTCCGCAAGATCCAGCAGCAAAGGCTGGATCTTGCGGAAAACAAAACCCTGTGGTTGGAAAAGACCGAGCGTATCGACCGCGGCTGGCAAACGGTTTTCGGCTTGCGTAAATACCTGGTGGTCGGCTCCAGCGTGATGGCCATCTACGGTATACGCCATCCGAGCAAGCTGATTCGCTGGTCTCGTCGCGCTTTTGGTGTCTTTGGCACTATCCGTTTGATCCAGAAAACCTTTTCCAACAAATAACCTTTCGCAGTTCCTTCAATTCTTCCGTTGTTAAGCCCGCCTTTTCGCAGAAAATTCCCTTTTCTGTCGGTGAAGGCTGGGCAACATTCTGATTCCCCTCTCTTTGTTAGCAGGCTAAAGATTCAGTTTTTTTGAAAAAATACGACAGTTTTACTTGCTAACAAAGCGTACGCTTCCCGATTAACATTCACTCCATCGACACGAGACGGGCCGCACGGGGCTAAATACCCGGCATACCGCCCACCGACATGAAAACGCCAAGACTGGCAAACAAAAATCACTTTGGAGTAAATGATGAAAAAATTAGAAGATACAGGTTTGCTGGTTGCGCGTATTTTGATGACAATCCTGTTTATCGTGGCAGGCTACGGCAAAATGGGCGATGCCTATGCCGGAACCCAACAGTACATGCAATCAATGGGCGTGCCTGGCTTCTTGTTGCCGCTGACCATCCTGCTGGAATTTGGCGGCGGTCTGGCAATCATGTTCGGTTTCCTGACTCGTACCGTAGCGCTGTTCACCGCCGGTTTTACTGTGCTGACCGCGTTATTGTTCCATACTAACTTTGCGGAAGGCGTAAACCAGCTGATGTTCATGAAGAACCTGGCCATCGCCGGCGGCTTCCTGGTACTGGCTGTTGCCGGCCCGGGCGGTTTCAGTATCGACCGTTTGCTGAACAAGAAGTGGTAAGTTTTTAATAGCGAAACGGGGCCCGGTAAGCGGGCCCTTCTGCTTTTTCACTCGGACACGAAGGAGATTCCCATGGGACAACTCGTCGATGGCGTTTGGCAAGACATCTGGTATGACACCTCATCTACCGGAGGCCGTTTCAAACGTTCAACCTCTCAGTTCCGCAACTGGGTGACCGCCGACGGCCAGCCGGGCGAACACGGCGTCGGAGGTTTTAAAGCGGAGAAAGATCGTTATCACCTGTACGTTTCACTTGCCTGCCCTTGGGCGCACCGCACTCTGCTGATGCGTAAATTGAAAGGGCTGGAGCAGATCATTCCTGTTTCGGTGGTACATCCGCTGATGCTGGAAAACGGCTGGACCTTCGGCACCGATTTCCCTGAAGCGACCGGCGATGATCTCTATCACTCAGACTTCCTCTACCAGCTTTACCTGCGCGCCGACCCGCACTACACCGGTCGTGTGACTGTTCCGGTGCTGTGGGACAAGCAGCAGCAAACCATCGTCAGCAATGAATCCGCCGATATCATTCGCATGTTCAACAGCGCATTCGATGGCGTTGGCGCACGCGCCGGCGATTATTATCCTGCAGAGCTACGCGGGAAAATTGATGAGCTGAACGGCTGGATTTACGACCTGGTGAACAACGGAGTGTATAAGGCCGGTTTTGCCACCAGCCAGGAGGCCTATGACGAAGCGGTACACGGGGTATTCGACGCCCTGGCACGGCTGGAGCAAATTCTGGGACAACAGCGTTATCTGACGGGCGATCGCCTGACTGAGGCTGACCTGCGCCTGTGGACCACGTTGATACGCTTCGATCCGGTGTATGTTACCCACTTTAAGTGCGACAAACACCGCATCAGCGATTACCTCAACCTGTACGGCTTCCTGCGTGATATCTACCAGATGCCAGGCATTGCCGAAACGGTCAGTTTGCCGCACATCCGCAATCACTATTATCGCAGCCACGCCACCATCAATCCGCACGGCATCATTTCGATTGGGCCGGCGCAGGATCTCGACGAACCACACGGTCGCGACACGCGTTTCGGTTAACGGCAAGCTCCCCTTTGCCTGCGGCAAGGGGGAGCGCTTACTGACGCTCCAACTGGGTGAACAGCCTTGGGATCTCGCGCAGGAACCAGGCTTTCGCCTCGCCCATGCTGTCGCGCCGCCAGGCCATGATAATGTCAACTTCACGGCTGTATTCCGGCCCCACCACCCGCAAGCGCCCTTCTTCGATATCTTTCTCGACCATCGGGTAAGGCATGGTCGCCACGCCCAGACCGGCCAACAGAGCCAGACGTTTATCTTCAATGGTGCTCACCGTCAGGCGCTGCTGCTTATCCAGCAATTGTACGGTCAATACCGGACGCTCCCTGGCGGTATCCGCTACCGCAATACCACGGTATTTCACCCGCGTGGCCTCAGCCAGCGGCTCTGGCTCCAGATGGATCGGATGGTCCGGCGCGGCCACATACATGCTCGTCACTTTGTACAGTTTGCGCGTGTTGATTTCAGACGAGGCGCGAAAATGCATGTCCGGGGCGATAACGATATCGGCGCGCCCCTGCTCCAGCCGCTCCCAGGCTCCGGCCAGCACCTCAGTGAAAATAGACACCTGGGTATTGGCTTTCAGCGCCAGCTTATCAACCAGCGGAAACAGCTTGCTTGGCGGCGACAACGCCTCGCTGACGATAGTCAGATGGGTTTCCCAGCCGCGCGCCAGTGCCTCGGCGTCGGTGGTCAACTTATCCGCCGCCTCCAGCAGCACCCGTCCACGATCCAGCAACATGCGGCCGACGTTGGTGAATTTGGTGCGGTGGCCGGAGCGGTCGAACAGCACCACGTCCAATTCTTCTTCCAATTTTTGCATGGTGTAGCTGAGCGCCGAAGGCACACGCCCCAACTCATCGGCTGCCGCAGCAAAGCTGCCACGTCGGTCGATCGCATCCATAACCCTTAACGCTTCAAGCGTTAACGCCCGATCTCTGGCCATCGAATCTCTCTGTCAGGAAATTTGAATATGCCGACCAGATTAACTGGCTAACAATCCGGCGTCCAGATGCTTACCATCTAGATAATGAATTTAGAGAGCCAATTGCCATGATTACATGCAGAACAGCAAAACAATGCGGGCAAGCTGACTTTGGTTGGCTGCAGGCTCGCTACACCTTTTCTTTTGGACATTACTTCGATCCCAAGCTGATGGGTTACGCCTCGCTGCGGGTGCTCAATCAGGAAGTCCTGGCGCCGGGCGCAGCCTTGCAGCCGCGTACTTATCCGAGCGTGGACATTCTGAATGTGATCCTGCAAGGCCAGGCCGAATACCGCGACAGCGACGGTAACACGATGAGCGCCAAGGCCGGTGAGGCTTTGCTGCTGGCCACCCAGCCAGGGATGAGTTACAGCGAACAAAACGCCAGCAGCGATACGCCGCTAACCCGTCTGCAGCTGTGGTTGGATGCCTGTCCAGACACCAATAACGAACGTGTGCAGCGCCTGACGCTACCGGCGAAGGGTGTGACGCTACTGGCATCGCCGGACGGCGCTCAGGGTAGCCTGCAACTGCGCCAACAGGTGTGGATCCATCACCTGGATTTACAGGAAGGCGAGCAGCAGACGCTGGCATTGAATGGGCCCCGTGCTTACTTGCAGTCGATCCACGGTACCATTGAAGCCCAGGGCAACCATCAGGACAGCCAGAACCTGACGTGCGGTGACGGCGCATTTATCCATGATGAAAACCGCCTGACGATACGCGCCGCCACGCCGCTGCGTGCGCTGCTGATCGACTTGCCGGTGTGAGTCACATCCTGAAAGGAAAAAACCCCGCGTAACTTGCGTCACGCGGGGTTTTCTTTATAGAGGGAGCTGACCGGTAAGCCGGGTTCTGTCGTGGACAGTCATTCCTCTAGGCCAGCAATCGCTCACTGGCTCAAGCAGCCTACCCGGGTTCAGTACGGGCCGTACCATGTGAACCCCTATTTGGCCTTGCTCCGGGTGGAGTTTACCGTGCCACGAACTGTTGCCAGTCGCGCGGTGCGCTCTTACCGCACCCTTTCACCCTTACCTGATCCCGCTTGCGCGGGCCATCGGCGGTTTGCTCTCTGTTGCACTAGTCGTAGGCTTGCGCCTCCCAGGCGTTACCTGGCACCCTGCCCTATGGAGCCCGGACTTTCCTCCCCTCCACCTGTCTCCCCCGAAAGGGACGGCAGTGAAGCGGCGACTGTCTGGTCAACTCCGGCGCGGATAGTAGCGTTGCGCTCACGGCAGGTCAACCGCTTTACTGTTCTTGTTGCTCCAATGCGTGTTTATACAACGCATTTTTCTTCACGCCGTGGATCTCCGCCGCCAGCGCCGCCGCCTTTTTCAACGGCAATTCTTTTTGCAACAGCGCCAGCGTCCGCAACGCCTCCAGCGGCAGTGCATCTTCCTGTACTTTGTGGCCTTCAACGATCAACACCATCTCACCGCGACGACGCACTTCATCTTCCTGCACCCAGGCCAGCAATTCGCCGACCGGCGCACCGGTAATGGATTCCCAGGTCTTGGTCAGTTCGCGCGCCAGCACCACGTAACGGTGCGGCCCCCACACGGTCACCATGTCCTGCAAACTTTCCAGCAGACGGTGGGTTGATTCGTAGAAAATCAGCGTGCGCGGTTCCTCTGCCAGCGCCATCAGCGTATCCTTACGCCCCTTGGTTTTCGCCGGAAGGAACCCTTCGTAACAGAAGCGGTCTGAAGCCAGACCGGCAGCACACAGCGCGGTGGTTGCCGCACAGGCGCCGGGTAAGGGTACGACGCGGATACCGGCTTCACGGCAGCGGCGTACCAGGTGATAGCCAGGATCGTTAATCAAAGGCGTACCTGCGTCGGAAACCAGCGCAATGCTCTGGCCTTCCTGCAATTTCGCCAGCAGTTGATCGGCCTTTTGCTGTTCGTTATGGTCGTGCAGCGCAAACAACCGCGCGCTAATCGCAAAGTGTTGCAACAGCAACCCGGTGTGGCGCGTGTCCTCCGCCGCAATCAGATCAACGCTTTTCAGTACCTCTAACGCACGGTGGGTAATGTCCCCTAAATTGCCGATTGGGGTGGGCACCACATACAGCGTTGATGCAGAAATGACTGATTGTTGGTGTTGATTCATTGTTTCATCCGGATTGCCGATTTAATATTAAGCATCTTGAAAAAAACATCACTGGATACAGTATGCTTTCCTCAACATTCGTTCGTACCAAAGCAGGGCGTTCAAAGCCTGTCCGACTTACCGCAGTTATCGCGGCAGCCCTTTTCCTTGCAGGTTGCCCGAGTCAGGCCCCGCAGACGCCGCCCGCTAATATACAGGACGAAGCGAGCGCCAGTTCCGATTACTATCTGCAGCAGCTACAGCAAAGCAGCAATGATAACAAGGCTGACTGGCAATTACTTGCTATTCGCGCGTTACTGCGCGAAGGGAAACTGCCGCAGGCCAGTGAACAACTGAACCAGCTGCCGAAAAACCTCAGCAGCGTTCAACTGGTGGAGCGCCAGTTACTGAGCGCCGAGCTGCAGGTGGCGAACAAAAGCTACGTCGCTGCCCGCACCACCCTGAGCCATCTGGATACCGGCTCGTTGTCGGCCAACCAACTGGTGCGCTTCTACCAGGCGCAGATCGCTGCCAATCAGGGTAAACCTTCCCTACCGCTGATCCGCGCTTACATCGCACAAGAACCGCTGGTGACCGGCAAAGCGCACCAAACCAATCTGGACCAGACCTGGCTGGCCCTGCTGCAGCTGACACCGCAGGACATGAACAGTCTGGTGATCAACGCCAATGAGAATGTACTGCAGGGCTGGTTGGATCTGCTGCGCGTTTATCAGGACAACAAACAGGATCCCGATCTGCTGAAGGCCGGTATTAAAGATTGGCAGAATCGCTACCCGCAGAATCCGGCGGCGAAAACACTGCCCACTCAGTTAAACCAGGTGCTGAACTTTACCCAGGCTTCTACTTCAAAAATCGCACTACTGCTGCCGTTGAACGGCCAGGCAAAAGTGTTCGCCGACGCGATCCAAAAAGGGTTTGAAGCGGCGAAAAACGGCGTGACGCCTTCCGCTCCGGTGCAACAACAACAGCAGCAACAGCCTACCAGCGAGCCGGTACAGGCTCCTGCCTCGACGGATCCCAATGCCAACGGCGCAGTAAGCACCTCGGCGCCGTCAGCAGATGCTGCCCCGGTCACTGCCGCTCAGCCTTCTGCTCCGTCTACCGCGCCAATTACGCCGCCGCAGGCCGCTAACGCGCAAATTAAGGTGTATGATACCTCCAGTCAGCCACTGGCCGCGCTGCTGACGCAGGCCCAGCAGGATGGTGCCACCCTGGTGGTCGGCCCGCTGCTGAAAGAAAATGTCGATCAACTGGCCGGCAGCACCACCACCCTGAATGTCTTGGCGCTTAACCAGCCGGAAACGCCGAAAGACAATCCGAACATTTGTTACTTCGCGCTTTCACCGGAAGATGAAGCCCGCGATGCTGCCCGCCACATTTGGGAACAGCAGAAACGGCAGCCGCTGTTGCTGATCCCGCGCGGTGCCTTCGGCGATCGCGTTGCCAAAGCCTTTAATCAGGAGTGGCAAAAACTGGGCGGCCAAACGGTGCTGCAGCAAAATATCGGCTCCGCCGGTGAACTGCGCCAAATGGTGAACAGCGGCGGCATTCGCATGTCGGGTACGCCAATCTCCACCGCGCCGGCACCGCAGGCCGTTACCATTGCTGGGCTGACCATCCCTGCGCCACCGAGCGATACGCCAGCAGCCAGCGGCGGCAGCGTAGACTCGGTCTATATCGTCGCGACCCAGTCCCAGCTGACCTTGATCAAACCGATGATCGACATGGCCACCAACTCGCGCAGCAAGCCGGCGATGTACGCCAGTTCACGCAGCTACCAGGCCGGTGCCGGTCCGGACTTCCGTCTGGAAATGGAAGGCCTGCAGTTCAGCGATATCCCGTTGCTGGCCGGTGCCAACCCGCAGCTGTTGCAGCAGGCAAGCAGCCAGTTCCGCAACGACTACTCGCTGGTGCGTCTGTACGCCATGGGGATGGATGCCTGGACATTGTCCAACCACTTTGCTGAAATGCGCCAGTTGCCCGGCTTCCAGGTCTCCGGCACCACTGGCATGCTGACCGCCTCACCGGGTTGCGTCATCAACAGAAAACTGCCTTGGTTGCAATACCGCCAGGGCATGGTCGTTCCGGTCTCTTGAGTCAACGCGCCACAGGGGCGGGCTATGAATTACAGGCCCGCCACTATCTGGAACGCGCCGGGCTCACCTTCTTCGCCGCCAATGTTACGCTGCGCGGCGGTGAGCTCGACCTGATCATGCGCGATGGCCAAACCTGGGTGTTCGTTGAAGTACGCTACCGACGCAGCGATGCGTTTGGCGGTGCAGCCGCCAGCGTTACCTATCGCAAGCAACAGCGGTTGCTGCATGCCGCCGCCGTTTGGCTGGCGGGGCGCGGAGCCAGTTTTGACACATCGTCTTGCCGTTTTGATGTTTTGGCCATTACCGGTAGCCAGTTAGAATGGATACCCAATGCCTTCAATGCGGATTAAACGCGGTTTACCGGTGCAGACCGGCCCTTTGACTTAGTGGATTAATACAACGTGCTGGATAGAATTAAAGCCTGTTTTACCGAAAGCATCCAAACCCAGATTGCGGCGGCGGAAGCTTTGCCCGACGCCATCTCGCGTGCAGCAATGACGCTGGTTCAATCCTTACTTAACGGTAATAAAATTCTGTGCTGCGGTAACGGCACCTCGGCAGCCAATGCTCAGCATTTCGCCGCCAGCATGATCAACCGCTTTGAAACCGAGCGCCCAAGCCTACCGGCCATTGCCCTGAATGCCGATAACGTGGTGCTGACCGCGATCACCAACGATCGCCTGCACGATGAAGTCTATGCCAAACAGGTTCGTGCGCTCGGACACGCCGGCGACGTACTGCTGGCAATTTCCACCCGCGGCAATAGCCGTGATATTGTGAAAGCGGTCGAAGCCGCCGTGACGCGTGACATGACGATTGTCGCACTTACCGGTTACGACGGTGGGGAACTGGCCGGCTTGCTCGGTCAGCAGGATGTCGAGATCCGCATCCCTTCCCACCGCAGTGCACGCATTCAGGAAATGCATATGCTGACTGTAAATTGCCTATGCGACCTGATAGATAATACGTTGTTTCCCCACCAGGACGATTAAGGAACTGAGATGAAGCTAAAAGCCACATTTGCAGTGCTGTCCAGCGCCCTGCTGTTACAAGGTTGTATTGCAGGCGTTGTCGTTGGCAGCGCCGCCGTCGCCACTAAAACGGCCACCGACCCACGCAGCGTGGGGACTCAGGTAGACGATGGGACGCTGGAAGCCCGGGTTGAAAATGCCCTGAGCAAAGATCAGCAGTTGAAGAAAGAAGCCCGAGTGGTCGCAACCGCCTATCAGGGTAAAGTCCTGCTGACTGGCCAATCGCCAAGCACCGATCTGGCGGCTCGTGCCAAGCAAATCGCCATGGGTGTTGAAGGCACCACCGAAGTGTATAACGAGATCCGTCAGGGAACGCCGGTTAGCCTGAGCACCGCCTCCTCCGATACCTGGATCACCACCAAGGTCCGTTCACAGCTGCTCACCAGCGATACGGTGAAGTCATCCAACGTGAAAGTGACCACTGAAAATGGCGAAGTGTTCTTGCTGGGCCTGGTCACCCAACAGGAAGGCCAGTCTGCGGCGCAGATCGCCAGCCAGGTGAGCGGCGTGAAACACGTCACCACCGCCTTCACCTTCGTTAAATGATCCTTCGGCAAGGGGCCTTCCCCTTGCCGCTTTTCTGCACGCTCCCCGCTGTTGTACCCTGGTTTAATGAGTCGCGTTTAAAGTCATCTCTCACTTCATTACGGATAAAATTCAAATGGACAGAATTTTAATCGGTTTTCTCACTGCCGCTTCTTTATTCACCGCCGGAGTTTCCGCCGCCAATCCGCCACAGGAAGCGCCCCGCGCCGAGCACGCCCCAGCCCCGATGGCCGATCAAACCGTTGCTACCGAAGGCGCGATCACGGTCAACCAGGTAAAAATCAATTATCAGGCGCAAACCGGGGTGCTGGAATTGAGTAAAGACGACCCAGAAGATCCCGTGACCGGCATGTTCTATGTCGCGTATTTCAAAAAGAATGAGAATAAGAACGAGAACAGGCCAATTACCTTTATCTACAACGGCGGGCCGGGCTCCGCCTCGCTTTGGCTGCATATGGGGGCACTCGGGCCTAAACGGGTTATCGCTACTCAGCCAGAGAAAACACAGCTGGCGCCTTACCAACTAACCGATAACCAATACAGCCTGCTCAACGTCAGCGATCTGGTGTTTATCGATGCCCCCGGAACGGGTTACAGCCACTTTTCCAGCAGTGCCGCCAGCCAACCGGAGAGAGCGCAGCAAAAATCACAGAGTGCCAGCAACGTTTATGGCGTCAACGGCGATGCTCAGGCTTTTTCTCAGTTTATCGTTCAGTTTCTAACGCATTACCAACGCTGGAACTCACCTAAATATTTATTGGGTGAAAGCTACGGCACTACCCGCTCGGTGGTATTGGCCGAGACGCTAAAAAATCAGAATATCGATCTTAACGGCATTATTCTGATTTCGCAGTTTCTGAACTATGACAACAATGTCGACGATCCCAATCAAAACCCCGGCGTCGATCAGCCTTACTACCTGGCACTACCCACCTACGCGGCCAGCGCGTGGTACCACCAGCGGCTGCCGGGCAAACACCAGAGCCTGCAAACCTTGTTAGACCAGGCCGAGAAGTTTGCACTGGGAACTTATGCCCAGGCATTGCTGCAAGGTGCCAATCTGCCTGAAAAAGATCGCCAAACGCTCGCCGAGCAACTTTACCAATTTACCGGCATTTCGGCCGATTATTGGCTCAAGGCCAATCTGCGCCTGAGTGGGCCGGTTTTCGCCAAACAACTGTTGAGCGGCCAGGACGAGACCATTGGCAGAATCGATACCCGCTATCGTGGGCCATCGCTGGATAGTATCGCCGAAACGTCCAATTACGATCCCAACATCAGTGCAATTACTTCCGCCTACGTCGCGCAATTCCACGATTATCTTGGCAAGACGCTGCATTTTAGCGCCGACCAAAACTATCGCGCATTTTCCGATGAGATCTATGACTGGAACATGTCCAGCAACAGCCGGGACAGATCGTTTAACGTGTTGCCGAGCCTGTCGCGGGTGATGAAAATGAACCCGGCAATGAGAGTGATGGTGATAGGCGGGGTTTACGATCTGGCCACGCCTTATTTCGTCGCCAAATATGAGATGAGCCATCTGCCCGTGTCGCCCAAACTACGCGACAATATCCGTTTCTATTGGTATGACACCGGGCATATGCCGTACGTGGATGAACCGTCGCTCAAAAAGATGCATGCAGACCTGAGTGCGTTTATCAGTCAAAAACCCTGATACAAAATTCACTGCCAAAGAGACGGCTCCCCTGCCTGACGGTAGGGGAGCAACAGGTTAATCGAGCTTATTCTCTTTCAGGAAGCCTTCCCCACCCAACTGGCGCATCTGGCGCATGATCCACTGCTGTCGCTGTATGACATAGCCGGAAGGCGCATTGGCCTTGAAGCGATGTGGATTGGGCAACACCGCCGCCAGCAGTGCGGCCTCCGATGCAGTCAGACGCTTGGCCGGTTTATTGAAGTAGCGCCGTGACGCTTCCTCTACGCCGAATACGCCGTCGCCGAACTCCACGATATTCAGGTATACCGTCAGGATCCGGCGCTTGGTCCACACCAGTTCGATGCCGGAGGTCAAACCGGCCTCTAACCCTTTGCGCAACCAACTGCGGCCGTCCCACAGGAACAGGTTCTTCGCGGTTTGCTGCGACAGCGTAGAAGCGCCACGAATGCGCGTGGGCCGACGTTCATTGTGGCTGAACGCCTTTTCTATCGCCGCCACGTCAAAACCCCAGTGATCCGGGAACTTCTGATCCTCCGCCGCCATCACCGCCAGCGCCATCTGCGGGGAAATATCGTCCATCGACACCCAGTCGGAGTGCGCCACATAGCCAAAATCGCCTCTCAGCCAGGCACCGATCTGCCGCTCGACCATCACCGCAGAAAAAGGCACCGGTAAAAAAGCAAATACCAGGATACCCAGCAGCCAGGCGCCAACCACTGCGATCAATCCGCGTTTCAGCCAAAACCATGGCCGGGATAGCATCGATTTGCCCACAGATTTTCTCATTCAGCCAAATCCAGCACCCGTGAAACCAGCTTATCAATCCCGCGGGCGGCCTCACCGATCGATTTCGCCAACATATAGGCCGGCGTGGTCACCACTTTGTTCTCAATATCCACCACGATATCGTCAACCGGGCAAATGACCGGCTCACCGCCCATGGCATCAATCACTTCACCGAGGTCAGGATCGTTGCCAATGGTCAGCCGCACTTGTTGATCCAGCAACTTTGGCAGCAGCGCCGGCGCGATGCACATAAAACCAATTGGTTTATTTGCCTTATGCATTTGTTGCGTTAGCTTCGCTAAATCTTTATCAATCCAGCATTCCGCCCCTTCGCTGGCAAAACTGCTGAGGTTCTTCGCAGCGCCAAACCCACCGGGGACAATCAGGGCGTCCAGTTGGTCGGCATCGGCCTGTGAAAGCGGCTGGATCTTGCCTCTGGCAATGCGTGCGGACTCCAGCAAAACATTGCGCGCCTCTGGCATTTCATCGCCAGATAAGTGATTAATAACATGAAGTTGAGGTTTATCAGGCGCAAAGCACACCGCCTGTGCGCCTGCCCGGTCCAACGCCAGCAGCGTCAGGACGGCCTCATGGATCTCCGTACCGTCATAAACCCCGCAGCCACTCAGCACTACACCCACGTTTTTCATCACCCTTCCTCCTGTTGATACTGTCAACTGGTTAGTGCTCGGAGTAGTCAAACACTAATCTACATCACACATTTTAATGAATCTTCTAACAAGAGCGCTTACATTTGCTATGTTGTTGGCTGTATGATGTTTAGGAATTCTCTACAACCTGCTCGACCAGAACACTAAATCCAATACGCAGGTTCACAATTTCCCTGGTGTTGGCGCAATATTCGCGCACCCCGGCCTAGGTCGGGGTCATTTTTTTTCAGCTTCCGCTACCCACGCCCGCAGTACCTGCACGTCGTTACGCCATTCCTGCTTCAGCTCATCCACCCAGTCCTGCACGTTATCCCACCACGCTGGCAACGTCGGGGTTTGAATTTGCTGTGCCAGCTGTTGCAGATGGCGCAGACCCACCGAACCCGCTGCACCTTTAATTTTGTGCCCTTCTTCCGTGATGCCTTTCTGATCACGCGCGGTCATATTGGAATCCAACACCGCCAGATAGCCCGGCATCATTTGCTCAAACATCTCCAGGCTCTGATGGATCAACTGCGGCCCCACCAGGTCCATGTACTGTTCCAGCATGGTGGTATCCAGTAAAGACTCATTAATCTGCATCGTCTTTTGCTCCATTTTCTTTGTGGTGTGAGAGGGTTGATGATCCCAGTAATGTTTAATCACCTTGGTCAGCGCCGGCACCGACAGCGGCTTGCTCAGCACGTCGTCCATCCCCGCGTCGAGATACTCTTTTTTGTCTTTCAGCACGTTGGCAGTCAATGCAACCAGCGGCGGCAGCGCCTGTCCGGCATAGCGCTCTCGCAGCAACCGGGCGATATCCAGCCCGGTCATGTCCGGCAATTGGATATCCAGCAACACCAGATCGAACTCGTCAGGATCAAACATCGCAAGCGCATCCTTGCCGTTCATCGCTACTTCGACGCTGTTGCCCAGCTTCTCCAGCACCGAACGCGCCACAATCACGTTCAGCTCGATATCTTCGACCAGCAGAATATGCAGCGCCGGTAATGGCAGGGCCTCCTCCGCCTGCGTTTCACTTTCCGCTTCCTTCACCGCCGGCGCCTGGATGGTCAAAGTGAAGCAAGAACCGTGCCCTTGCACGCTGTTGACTGTGATATCGCCGCCCATGCTCTGCGCCAAGCGCTTGGAAACCGCCAGCCCAATGCCGGTGCCGGTCGCCGGACGGCCGCCGTGCTGGTCCTTGACCTGATAATACATGGCGAAGATTTTGTCCTGCTCATCCTTCGGAATCCCCATGCCGGAGTCTTCCACCTCAAACACCAACCGATCCTGCTCTTCGCGGCGTACGCGGACCACGATTTGCCCCTGCGGCGTGAACTTCACCGCATTGCCGATCAGATTCCACAAGATCTGACGCAGGCGGGTACCATCGGTGATGATTTGCTGCGGCAGCGGTTGCTGCGGCTCCATCACAAACTGCAGGCCTTTCGGCTGAGCCAACAGGCCGGAGAGGTTTTCCAGGTCCGCCAGGAAGCCGGTGAAATCTACCGGTTGATTGTCGAGCTGCACTTTGCGCCGCTCAAGCTTGTCCATCTCGATAATGTCGTTGAAGATATTGCCCAGGGTAATGGCGCTGACATGGATGGTTTTGAGGTATTTCAGCTGTTCGTCGTTTAACTCGGTATCGAGCAGAATGCGGCTCAGCCCGACAATGCCGTTAAGCGGCGTACGAAGCTCGTGGCTGATCGTGGAGATGAAGGTGGTCTTGTCCCTGCTGGCGTTCTCCAGCGCGTCCTGATAGCGCTTACGCTCGGTTATATCGCGGCCGAAGCCCATCAGCCCATGCCGTTTGCCAACGCGATCGTAAAACGGCACTTTGCGCAGCTCAAAACAGGCCTTGCGCCCATCCGGATAAACCAGCCACTGTTCGTAGGTCAGCGAAACGTTGTGGCGGAACACTTTCTCATCGGTTTCTATCACCTTTTCGGCGATTTCCTGCCCGTAAACGTCATACGGCGTAAGGCCAATCAGCTGTTTTTCGCTTTTGCCGGTCAGCAGCTCCATCGCCCGGTTACAGCCGGAGAATTCTTTGTCTTCGTTACGGTAATACACCAGATCCGGCGAGGCATCGAGGAAAGAACGCAACAGCGCCGACTGCTGGCCCAGTTCGATTTGCGCCAGTTCGCGCTGTTCCATTTCTTCCGTCAGCTTGTCCATCACCTGCTGGCGTTCTTCTTCCGCCTTGATACGATCGGCAATTTCCTGATTCAGCTGGCTGATGTTGTCCTTAAGCTGCTGGTTCAGCTCCAGATCGCGGTGGCGCATCTCTTCCAGCTTATCTACCAGCCGCGCCAGGCGCTGGCGTGATTCTTCAAGCTGTTCGACCACCACCGACAGAAAGTAGACTGCCCAGGGCGTAATCAACAGGCCGAAGAAGATTGAGCGCACCACGTCGATGCTTTCCACTTCGCCGCGCAGCAGCATGGTCACCGCCATCTGCACCACCATCGCCAGCACCACCAGCGCCGACGCCAGCAGCAGCGAAAAGCGTACCAGCCCCAGTTTTACCATTAAATCAACGTAGTACTGGGCTAACACCCGGATTTGCTTCATAGCCGCTCCCATCAGACAGAATCGTCTAAATCATACCGTAAAACACCGAGGAGATAAGGAAGCAAACGTCGAAGTGTGGGAAAGATTGCAAATCAAAACAGCGATCAAGGGCGATATTGCTGCTTTTCATCCAATCGGCTGCCCTGCCCGCCATGGCGTTGCAAATAGCCGCCGACCGCCTGCATGCCGTTCCAGCGGTTTTCGCACCATAACGGTGCCAACAGCGTCGGCCGACGCGCGCTGGCGGAAATACGGTGATATACCACCTCCTTCGGCGTGTGGCGGATCACCTCTCCGGCGCTGGCGGCGTATGCCTCAAGCGACAGTTCAGGCAACCGACCCGCCTGCCAGGCCCGCGCCAGCGTGCTGCCGGTCACGATGTGCAGCGGATGCAGCTTGATGCCATCCACGCCGCTGTCCACCACCCGTTGTAACGTGGTCAGATGTTCGGCGGCGCTTTCCCCCGGCAGCCCAACAATCAGATGGCTGCACACCTTCAGCCCGCGTTCGCGCGCCAGCCGGGCGGTGTGCTGATAACAGGAGAAATTGTGGCCGCGGTTAATGCGCTTTAGCGTTTTATCGTGCGCCGTCTGCAACCCGAGTTCCAGCCACACTTCGTAGCCTTTTTCGCGGTAACTCGCCAGCAGATCCAGGGCGGCAGGTGGCACGCAGTCCGGCCGGGTTCCAACACAAATGCCGACCATATCCGCCTGTCCCAGCGCCTGGCGGTACATCTCCGCCAGCAGATTCACTTCTGCATAAGTACTGGTATAGGCCTGGAAATAGGCCAGGTAGCGTTTTGCGCGATTCACCCTGCCGGCCTGCAGCGCCAACTGTTCGGCGATGCTTTGATGCTGCATCTGTTCATCGGCAAAAGAAGCGACATTGCAGAAGGTACAGCCACCACGCCCCAACGTGCCGTCGCGATTCGGGCAACTGAACCCGCCGTGCAGGGTGAGTTTATGGATCTTTTCGCCGTATCGCCGCTGAAGGTCGGCACCAAACATATTGACTAATTGCGGCAACTGCATAATCTTGGAGGTCTCTGTGCTCAAAGCCCGTGATGCTAATAAAAAACGGCTTTTCCCGCGATGACAGAGATCAACGCTTTCTCCGCAAGGCTTCACCAAGCATAACTATTCATTATAAATGCAAATAAAATCATCTTGGCCGAGATGAATTTTTCTTATTTCCACGCAACCGTTAACGCCAGTATGACAAAGCGATGAAAAATAGTTGTAAAAAACAAAAAAGAATAAGTTATTAGAATAAAACTCTGACATTCCCACCCGCACTAGCATGGTGCAGAGATTCAGGCGTTGCACTATAGTGAGACAGCTCACATTTCTTCGGGGGATGACACTCCTCCATGCAAGCTTAAAAAACGCCAAAAAACAATTAATATCAAATAATTAAATACAGTTATTTCATTAAAAAACCCCCTTAGGCCTATATTTGACCTGCGTATTCTTTCTCGCTAAGTTGGAAGTCCGCTGGAAGCTTTCTGGACGGGCAAACGTCTCGTCATATTTATGCAGTAATTTAAGACTCCCTCTTAAAACAAGTCATTTACCACTTGTGAGCACCATCACGAGAGGCCATTGACGGAGGGCGGAAAAGCAGATCGGCGATATTCAGCTTGCTGATTGGACTTCTGCCTGACGTTGAGAAGCCCGCTTGTGAGTCGGTTGTGAGAGTCACGCAGAGCCTGGGGAGGTTCACTGATATGTTGTACGATAAATCCCAAGAGCGGGACAACTGTGGTTTCGGCCTGATCGCCCACATAGAAGGCGAACCTAGCCATAAGGTCGTGCGTACCGCGATTCACGCACTGGCCCGCATGCAGCACCGTGGCGCAATCCTTGCTGACGGCAAGACTGGCGACGGTTGCGGCCTGTTATTACAAAAGCCCGACCGCTTTTTCCGCATGGTCGCGGAAGAGCGCAGCTGGCGCTTAGCCAAGAACTACGCCGTTGGCATGATGTTCCTCAGCCAGAACGAAGAGGAAGCCCGTGCCAGCCGCCGCATTGTAGAAGAAGAGCTGCAGAACGAAACGCTGTCGGTTGTTGGCTGGCGTGAAGTGCCGACCAACCCGGACGTTTTGGGTGAAATTGCCCTCTCCTCCCTGCCGCGTATTGAACAGATTTTCGTTAACGCCCCGGCCGGTTGGCGCCCACGCGATATGGAACGCCGCCTGTTTATCGCGCGCCGCCGTATCGAGAAGCGCGTCCAGGACGACAGCTTCTATGTATGCAGCTTCTCGAATCTGGTGACGATCTATAAAGGCCTGTGCATGCCTGCGGATCTGCCCCGTTTCTATCTTGATTTGGCGGATCTGCGTCTGGAATCGGCCATCTGCCTGTTCCACCAGCGTTTTTCCACCAACACCGTGCCACGCTGGCCGCTGGCGCAGCCGTTCCGCTACCTGGCGCACAACGGCGAAATCAACACCATCACCGGCAACCGCCAATGGGCGCGCGCACGTACTTATAAATTCCAGACGCCGCTGATCCCGGATCTGCAAACGGCAGCGCCTTTCGTTAACGAAACCGGTTCCGACTCCAGCTCGCTGGATAACATGCTGGAGCTGTTGCTGGCAGGCGGTATGGACTTGATCCGCGCCATGCGCCTGCTGGTTCCGCCAGCCTGGCAGAACAACCCGGATATGGATACCGATCTGCGCGCCTTCTTCGACTTCAACTCGATGCACATGGAGCCGTGGGACGGCCCTGCCGGTATCGTGATGTCCGACGGCCGCTACGCCGCCTGTAACCTGGACCGTAACGGTCTGCGTCCGGCACGCTACGTCATCACCAAAGATAAGCTGATTACCTGTGCCTCTGAAGTCGGCATCTGGGATTACCAGCCGGATGAAGTGGTAGAGAAAGGCCGCGTGGGCCCTGGCGAGCTGATGGTGATCGATACCCGCAGCGGCAAGATCCTGCACTCTGCCGAAACCGACGACGATCTGAAAAGCCGCCACCCGTATAAAGAGTGGATGGAAAAGAACGTCAAGCGGCTGGTGCCGTTCGAAGACCTGCCGGCCGATCAGGTCGGCAGTCGTGAGCTTGACGACTCGCAGCTCGAGACTTACCAGAAACAGTTCGGCTACAGCAGCGAAGAACTGGATCAGGTGATCCGCGTACTGGGCGAGATTGGCCAGGAAGCTACCGGCTCAATGGGTGACGATACCCCGTTTGCCGTGCTGTCCAGCCGCCCACGCATCATCTATGACTATTTCCGTCAGCAGTTCGCTCAGGTGACCAACCCGCCTATCGATCCGCTGCGCGAAGCGCACGTCATGTCGCTGGCCACCAGCATCGGCCGCGAAATGAACGTGTTTTGCGAGGCCGAAGGCCAGGCGCACCGTTTAAGCTTTAAATCGCCGATCCTGCTGTACTCCGATTTCAAACAGCTCACTACGCTGGAAGGCGAATACTATCGGGCCGACACGCTCGATCTGACCTTTGATCCAGCGGAGCAGGATCTGGAGCAGACCATCCGTTCGCTGTGCGACGAAGCGGAACGTAAAGTCCGCGACGGTGCCGTGCTGCTGGTGCTGTCAGACCGTGCCATCACCCCCCAACGTCTGCCGGTGCCTGCGCCAATGGCCGTTGGTGCGATCCAGACCCGTCTGGTCGAGAAAAGCCTGCGCTGCGATGCCAACATCATTGTTGAAACCGCCAGTGCCCGTGACCCGCACCATTTCGCCGTGCTGTTAGGCTTTGGCGCGACGGCGGTCTACCCCTACCTGGCTTACGAAACGCTGGCCAAATTGGTAGATACCCAGGCAATCGACAAGAAATACCGTGAAGTGATGCTGAACTACCGTAACGGCATCAATAAAGGCTTGTACAAGATCATGTCCAAAATGGGCATCTCTACTATCGCCTCTTACCGCTGCGCCAAGCTGTTCGAAGCCGTCGGCCTGCACCGCGATCTGTCCGATTTGTGTTTCCAGGGCGTGGTCAGCCGCATCGGCGGCGCCAGCTTCAGCGACATCCAACAGGATCTGCAGAACCTGTCCAAGCGTGCGTGGTTGAAACGTAAACCGCTGGAACAGGGTGGCCTGCTGAAGTTCGTCCACGACGGCGAGTACCATGCGTACAACCCTGACGTGGTAAGCACGTTGCAAACGGCAGTGCACAGCGGCAAATACAGCGACTATCAGGCTTACGCCAAGCTGGTGAACGAGCGCCCGGTGGCCATGCTGCGCGACCTGTTGGCCATCACGCCGAAGGGCACGCCAATTCCGGTTGATCAGGTTGAACCTGCTGAATCGCTGTTCAAACGTTTCGATACCGCAGCGATGTCCATCGGTGCCCTGAGCCCGGAAGCGCACGAGTCGTTGGCAATCGCCATGAACAGCCTTGGCGGTTTCTCCAACTCCGGCGAAGGCGGTGAAGATCCGGCCCGTTACGGCACCAACAAAGTGTCGCGCATCAAGCAGGTGGCATCCGGCCGTTTCGGCGTGACGCCGGCTTACCTGGTGAATGCCGATGTGATCCAAATTAAAGTGGCGCAAGGAGCCAAGCCGGGTGAAGGCGGCCAGTTGCCGGGGGATAAGGTTACCCCTTATATCGCCAAGCTGCGTTATTCGGTACCGGGCGTGACGCTGATTTCGCCACCACCGCACCACGACATCTACTCGATTGAAGATCTGGCACAGCTGATTTTCGACCTGAAACAGGTCAACCCGAAGGCCATGATCTCGGTGAAGCTGGTTTCCGAACCGGGCGTGGGCACCATCGCCACCGGCGTGGCGAAAGCCTATGCCGATCTGATCACCATCGCCGGCTACGACGGCGGTACCGGCGCCAGCCCGCTGTCTTCAGTGAAATACGCCGGCTGTCCGTGGGAATTGGGCCTGGTGGAAACCCAGCAAGCGTTGGTGGCCAACGGCCTGCGCCATAAAATTCGCCTGCAGGTGGATGGCGGCCTGAAAACCGGCGTGGATATCGTGAAAGCGGCAATTCTGGGTGCGGAAAGCTTCGGCTTCGGCACCGGTCCAATGGTGGCGCTGGGTTGTAAGTACTTGCGTATCTGTCACCTGAACAACTGCGCTACCGGCGTGGCAACTCAGGATGAAAAACTGCGCCGCGATCATTACCACGGCCTGCCGGAACGCGTGACCAACTACTTCCAGTTTATCGCGCGCGAAACCCGCGAGATCATGGCGCAGTTAGGGGTTAGCCAACTGGTGGATCTGATTGGTCGTACCGATTTCCTGACCGAACTGGACGGTATCTCCGCCAAGCAGAACAAGCTGGATCTGTCGCCGTTGCTGAAAACCGCCACGCCGCATCCGGGCAAGGCGCTGTATTGCACCGAAAGCAGCAACCCGCCGTTCGACCAAGGGTTGATGAACAAGGATCTGCTGGCGCAGGCGGAACCGCATATTGAAGCGAAAAGCAGCAAAGCCTTCTACTTCGATATCCGCAACACCGACCGTTCAGTGGGCGCTACCCTGTCCGGAGCCATCGCTACCGTGCACGGTGACCAGGGCATGGCGGCCGATCCGATCAAGGCCTACTTCTCCGGTACCGCCGGCCAGAGCTTCGGCGTATGGAATGCGGGCGGCGTAGAACTGACCCTGACCGGCGACGCCAACGACTACGTTGGCAAAGGCATGGCAGGCGGCCGTATCGCCGTGCGTCCACCGATTGGCTCCGCGTTCCGCAGTCATGAAGCCAGCATTATCGGCAACACCTGCCTGTACGGCGCTACCGGCGGCAAGCTGTTCGCTGCGGGCCGTGCGGGGGAACGCTTCGCCGTACGTAACTCCGGTGCCATCACCGTGGTAGAAGGCATCGGCGACAACGGTTGTGAATACATGACCGGCGGCATCGTCTGCGTGCTGGGCAAAACCGGCATCAACTTTGGTGCGGGCATGACCGGCGGTTTCGCCTACGTGCTGGATGAAGACGGCGAGTTCCGTAAACGTGTGAACCCAGAACTGGTGGAAGTGTTGGATGTCGACCAACTGGCAATTCATGAAGAGCACCTGCGCGGATTGATTACCGAGCACGTGCAGGCGACCGGTTCTTCGCGTGCGGAAGAGATCCTGGCCAACTGGCCGGAATGGGCACCGAAGTTTGCTCTGGTCAAGCCGAAGTCCAGTGATGTCAAAGCATTGTTGGGTCACCGTAGTCGTTCCGCAGCCGAGCTGCGGGTTCAGGCGCAGTAAGAGGTCATTAAATGAGTCAGAATGTTTATCAATTTATCGACCTGCAGCGCGTTGATCCGCCAAAGAAACCGCTGAAGATCCGTAAAATTGAGTTTGTAGAGATTTACGAGCCGTTTTCGGAAACTCAGGCGAAAGCGCAGGCGGACCGCTGCCTGTCGTGCGGTAACCCTTATTGCGAATGGAAATGCCCGGTTCACAACTACATCCCGAACTGGCTGAAGCTGGCGAATGAAGGCCGCATCATGGAGGCGGCGGATCTGGCGCACCAGACCAACAGCCTGCCGGAAGTCTGCGGCCGCGTTTGCCCACAGGATCGCCTGTGTGAAGGCTCTTGTACTCTCAACGATGAGTTCGGTGCGGTGACCATCGGTAACATCGAGCGCTATATCAGCGACAAAGCGATCGAAATGGGCTGGAAGCCGGACATGTCCCATGTGCTGCCTACCGGCAAACGGGTGGCGGTGATCGGTGCCGGTCCTGCCGGCCTGGCCTGTGCCGATGTGCTGACCCGCAACGGCGTGAAAGCGGTGGTTTACGATCGTCATCCCGAGATCGGTGGCCTGCTGACCTTCGGTATTCCGGCCTTCAAGCTGGAAAAAGAAGTGATGGTGAAGCGTCGCGGCATCTTCAGCGAGATGGGCATTGAGTTCCAGCTCAATACCGAAGTGGGTAAAGACATCACCATGGAAACGCTGCTGAGTGAGTTTGACGCGGTGTTCCTCGGCGTCGGTACCTACCAGTCGATGCGCGGTGGCCTGGAGAATGAAGACGCGCCGGGCGTCTACGACGCACTGCCGTTCCTGATCGCTAACACCAAACAACTGATGGGTTATCAAGCCGAGCAGCATGAGCCCTATGTCAGCATGGAAGGCAAGCGCGTGGTGGTACTGGGCGGTGGTGATACCGCGATGGACTGTGTACGCACCTCTATCCGTCAGGGCGCCACCGAGGTTATCTGCGCCTACCGTCGTGATGAAGCCAACATGCCAGGCTCCAAGCGCGAAGTGAAAAACGCGCGTGAGGAAGGGGTTGATTTCAAATTCAACCTGCAGCCGCTGAGCATCGAACTGAACAGCGCCGGCCGCGTCGCCGGTGTGAAAATGGTTCGTACCCAGCTGGGCGCGCCAGACGCCAATGGTCGTCAGGTTGCAGAACAGGTGCCAGGCTCCGAGCACGTTATCGATGCCGATGCCGTGGTCATGGCGTTTGGTTTCCGCCCGCACCAGATGGACTGGCTGGCTGCCCACGACGTCGAGCTCGACAAGCAAGGTCGTATCGTGGCACCGGAAAGCACCGATAACGCCTTCCAGACCAGCAACCCGAAAATCTTCGCCGGTGGCGATGCGGTACGCGGTTCTGACCTGGTGGTGACGGCGATTGCCGAAGGGCGTAAAGCCGCCGATGGCATAATGAGCTATCTGGAAGTGTAATTTTTCGCTGACTTCCCCCCAAGGGCCCGCAGCCAAAACTGCCGGGCCTTTGTTTTTTCACCGCAGCCCACACGCTTTGTAACCCCCCCTTTTGCCCAACGCGCTATAGTATTGAGTTAGCATCACTCAGGGGCGCTGCTGCGTCTGATATCTTGATAAGGATAGCTAACCATGAAATTCTCCTTTGCCTTGCTGACTGGCGCACTGCTGGTTGTCAGCTTCAATTCACTGGCCATGTCGCTCGACTCTCAGGAAGTGGGTTATAACATTGAGGCACGCGGTGCGGCGTCGGTGGTCGCACAACTGGCTAAAGCAGGCCAGCTTGCCGCGGTAGAAAAAAACATCAAACTGGGCGACGATAACTGGATCGCGCTGGCCCCTAAACTGGCCAATGGCGGTAACGCCTCATTTACTGCCGGCGTGAAGTCAGCCCTGTCTTCCGCGTTGGTCTATAACCCCGCGGCGGTGCTGCATGCCCTCGACAAAGGCAATAACTTACCGATCAACGATATCTGTACCGCGCCGCCGGAAGTGCAAGGTGATACCGCTATCACCACGTTCAAGCAGCGCGCCACCCATGCACTCACCACCGTCCGTATCGGCGATCTCAGTGCACCGCGTGACGCCTGTATCGCCTCATTGAAAAGCTAAGCCAAGCTGGACCGCAGGCAATAAAAAAGGTCGCCGAAGCGACCTTTGGTGTTCACTACCGCGAGGTTATTTCACCACGCGCAGTGCCGGGCGGCCACCACGTGGCGGCGGAGGCGGTTCATCGTCCGAATCGTTATCTTCACTCAGATCCGGCCGATCGCCATCAATCACCGACATCAGGCTTTCCGATGGGATCGTCTCATTGTCCAGGCCTTCAAACGCGCCTTCCGCTTCATAAGCGGCTTCCGGTTCGAACATGGTGCCTGCACCGTTCTCACGCGCATAGATCGCCAGCACGGCTGCCATTGGCACAGAAACCTGACGCGGCACACCGCCGAAACGTGCGTTGAAATGCACTTCGTCGTTGCCCAGTTCCAGATTGCCCACCGCACGCGGCGCAATGTTCAGAACAATCTGTCCATCGCGGGCGAATTCCATCGGCACTTGCACATCAGGACGCGTCACATCTACCACCAGATGCGGTGTTAGCTGATTGTCCAGCAACCAGTCATAGAACGCCCGCAGCAAGTACGGACGGCGTGGTGTCATCTGAGACATATCCATGACGCTTAGCCCCGAGTCTGCAGGCGCATTTCGCGCTCGGCTTCGGTCAAGGAGGCCAGGAAGGCATCGCGTTCGAACACGCGGGTCATGTAGCCTTTCAGCTCTTTGGAGCCAGCACCGCTCAGCTCAATGCCTAACTGCGGCAAACGCCACAGCAGCGGCGCCAGGTAGCAATCCACCAGGCTGAACTCTTCGCTCATGAAATACGGCGTCTGACCAAAGATAGGGGCAATCGCCAGCAGCTCTTCGCGCAGTTGACGGCGAGCTGATTCAGCTTCCTGACCGTTGCTCTGCTCGATTTTGTACATCAGCGAATACCAGTTTTTCTCGATACGCAGCATCATCAGGCGGCTCTCGCCGCGCGCGACCGGATAAACCGGCATCAACGGCGGGTGCGGGAAGCGTTCATCAAGGTATTCCATGATGATACGGGATTCATACAGGGTCAGTTCGCGATCGACCAGCGTAGGCACCGTCTGGTACGGGTTGAGGTCAATCAGATCCTGCGGCAGGTTATCCAACTCAACCTGCTCAATCTCGACGCTGACACCTTTCTCCGCCAGTACGATACGTACTTGATGGCTAAAAATGTCGGTCGGGCCAGAGAACAGCGTCATTACCGAACGTTTGTTGGCAGCGACAGCCATGAAAACCTCCAAGTTATCTAGAAAATACTGCGAATAGCCCACTGACAGGCTGCTATCCTGAATGATCTTGACCGCAGGCCAGCAACTCGCAGCTAAACCTTAGGTCTTAAAAACCGGCCTCGGAGGTAAACTGATAACTGCTGCATGGCGAACAGGCGCAAAAGTGGATGATAGTTTACCAGATTTTGCTTGTTTTGTGGGGGCTGTGCGGCGAATTCGTATTGAATTGTCTGATATACCAAAGATTTTAGTAGCAGCAACGTGATTTTCAGGCATAAAAAAACCCGGTGAAGCACCGGGTTTTTTGCGTAAATTCCACTGCCGAAGCAGTAAAAAATTAACGCTTGGAGAACTGCGGACGGCGACGTGCTTTACGCAGACCGACTTTCTTACGTTCAACCTGACGGGCGTCACGAGTGACGAAGCCAGCTTTACGCAATTCTGCACGCAGAGTCTCGTCGTACTCCATCAGTGCACGGGTGATACCGTGACGGATAGCACCAGCTTGACCAGAGATACCACCACCTTTAACGGTGATGTACAGGTCAAATTTACCAACCATGTCAGTCAGTTCCAGCGGTTGACGAACTACCATGCGGGCAGTTTCGCGACCGAAGTACTGTTCCAGGCTGCGCTGGTTAATTACGATGTTACCACTGCCCGGCTTGATGAAAACGCGAGCGGCGGAGCTTTTGCGGCGACCAGTGCCGTAGTATTGATTTTCAGCCATTGCCTATAATCCCGATTAGATGTCAAGAACTTGCGGTTGCTGTGCCGCATGAGTGTGCTCGTTGCCCGCGTAAACTTTCAGTTTACGGAACATTGCACGACCCAACGGACCCTTTGGCAGCATGCCTTTAACCGCGATTTCAATCACGCGCTCAGGACGGCGGGCAATCATCTCTTCAAAGGTCGCTTGCTTGATACCACCGATGTGGCCGGTGTGGTGGTAATACACCTTGTCTGTACGCTTGTTGCCGGTTACAGCAACTTTTTCTGCGTTCAGAACGATGATGTAGTCACCGGTATCAACGTGCGGGGTGTATTCCGCTTTATGCTTGCCGCGCAGACGACGAGCCAGTTCAGTAGCGAGACGGCCTAAAGTTTTACCATCTGCATCAACAACGTACCAGTCGCGTTGAACGCTCTCTGGTTTAGCTGTAAAAGTTTTCATTAGAAAGCTTACCCAATAATTAGTTACACGTTGGTGAACACCCAAACGCTCGAAAACAGTTGAGGCTCACACGACCATACAAGTCCAGCAAACCTACCCCTTCGAATAGCCATTGCCGGCACTATAAAGTTTTTGGGAAAAAAAACTTTGTTGTAACGTGGGGTCGCAAGATTATAGAGAAGTCGCTCACAAAGATCGAACGCTTTTTGAATGGAAACGCAATTAATCGCCAGCAGCGGAAAATCGGGGACGCCGGCGGTGGCGCCCCCGGCCAATCAAGGCAGATGCGGCAACTTGAGATACTCCTCGCTTTGCATCTCCTGCAGCCGCGACAGGCAGCGCTGGTACTCAAACTTCAGCCGCTCGCCCTGGTAAATTTCGAACATCGAGGCTTCGGCAGCGATCACCAACTTGACGTGGCGCTCGTAAAATTCATCCACCAACGCCAGGAAGCGGCGTGCGGTATTTTCCTTCAACGGCCCCATCACGCGCACATTATACAGGATAACGCTGTGGTAGAGGCGCGATAAGGCGATGTAATCGAGCTGGCTGCGTGCTTCCTCGCACAAGGTATGAAAATCAACGGCCAGCACGCCGTCTACCGCGTGGATAACCTGCAGCGGCCGGTGATTGATCTGCAATACCGGTGCCGCCTCGCCTTTCTTGCCGGCCAGTTTCACGAACATCTGATCCATGGTCTGCCGGGTTTGTTCATCCAGCGGCGTCAGATACAGGTGCGCCTGAGTCAGGGTGCGCAGACGATAATCAATGCCGGCATCAACGTTCATCACATCGCAATATTCGTTAATCAGGTCGATCGCCGGCAGGAAGCGCGCGCGCTGCAGACCGTTGCGATACAGATCGTCAGGCGGAATATTGGAGGTGGCGACCAGCGTGATGCCACGGGCAAACAGCGCCTGCAACAGCGTCGCCAGCAGCATGGCGTCGGTGATATCGGAAACAAAGAACTCGTCGAAACACAGCACGTCGGTTTGCGCCTTGAAACCATCAGCGATGATTTCCAGCGGATTTTCCTGCCCCTGCAATTCGGTCAGCTCTTCGTGCACCCGCAGCATGAAGCGGTGGAAATGCAGCCGTAGCTTGCGGTCACCCGGCAGGCTGTGGAAAAACATATCCATCAGCCAGGTTTTGCCACGCCCGACCCCGCCCCACATATATAAGCCCTGCACCGGCCGCTGTTTTGCCGTTTCGCTGCTTTTGCCCAGCAAACGGCTCAGCTTGCCGCGCAGACCGCCGGCAGGTGCACTGACGGCCGGTATTTGCTGCAAGGCCTGATAGATATGATCCAGTTGAGTGACGGCCTGGCGTTGAACCTCATCGGCCTGGTATTCCCCCGCAGCAAGCAGCCGCTGGTAGCGTGATAACGGTGATTGTGCCTGCATCTGTTCGATGTTCCCTAAGAACGCTTAGAAATTATTTAGCCCATTTTCGCGACATATTACGGCTGGTTAGCCCTCATATCGCCACAAATGCCCACTCTGAGCGGCGCTGAAAACCCTGTAAAAATCAGGTCAAAGCTCATCAGGATTCCACTCGGACAAGGTTAACGGTTATAGTGGATATTATTAAGTGAAAAATCCCTGCGGAACAACGAAGTCAAAATAGGAGTCATCATGACCTGGGAGTATGCGCTGATTGGTTTGGTGGTCGGTATCGTCATTGGTGCGGTAGCGATGCGTTTTGGTAACCGTAAATTACGTCAACAACAAGTTTTGCAGAACGAGTTGGATAAGAGCAAAACCGAGCTGGAAGAGTATCGTCAGGAGTTGGTCGGTCATTTTGCCCGCAGCGCCGAGCTGCTGGACAACATGGCACGCGATTATCGCCAGCTGTATCAGCATATGGCGAAAAGCTCCAACAACCTGCTGCCGGATCTGCCGATGCAGGAAAATCCGTTCCGCTATCGCCTGACCGAAGCCGAAGCGGATAACGATCAGGCGCCGGTAGAAATGCCGCGCGACTACTCCGAAGGCGCATCAGGCCTGCTGCGTGGCGAACGTCCACGTCGCGACTAAACGCCGTTCTTCGCCCGTGGGCCAGTCCCACGGGTTTTTGATCCTCCTCATACTTCTTCCCCCACGCTGAGCTATCCTTAACGCAGACGTTTGAGTGAACTTTTCACGCAAATTCACGGTCTTACCCTTCACTATGGTATTGCTGCTGCTTTATCATCACTATTCCACCGGCAGGTATTGAGAGAGCTATTATCAATGAAGAAAAAGTCGTTAATTCTTAGTGCATTGGCAATGAGTATTGGCCTCACACTGACCTCCGTACCGGCTGCCACCGCCGCGATGCCCGTCGCCGTTCAAGGGCAACCGCTGCCAAGCCTGGCGCCGATGCTGGAGAAGGTCTTGCCCGCAGTGGTCAGCGTGCATGTTGAAGGAACTCAGGTACAGCGCCAGCAAGTTCCGGAGGAGTTCAGACGCTTCTTTGGCCCTGGTGGCCCTGGGCAACAGCAAAGCTCACGCCCGTTTGAAGGCTTGGGTTCCGGCGTCATCATCGACGCCGCCAAGGGCTATGTGCTGACCAACAACCACGTGATCAACAACGCCGATAAAATCAGCGTACAGTTGAACGATGGCCGTGAAGTGGACGCCAAGCTGGTAGGCCGTGACGAACAGTCCGATATCGCCCTGCTTCAGCTCAACGACGTGAAAAACCTGACCGCTATAAAAATGGCGGACTCCGATAAACTGCGGGTCGGTGATTTCGCCGTGGCCGTCGGCAACCCGTTTGGCCTGGGCCAAACCGCCACTTCCGGCATTATTTCCGCGTTGGGCCGCAGCGGCCTGAACCTGGAAGGGTTGGAAAACTTTATTCAGACCGATGCGTCCATCAACCGCGGCAACTCCGGTGGCGCGCTGGTTAACCTTAACGGTGAGCTGATCGGTATCAACACCGCCATTTTGGCGCCAAGCGGCGGCAACGTCGGTATCGGTTTTGCCATTCCGAGCAACATGGCGCAGAACCTCAGCCAGCAGTTGATCGAGTTTGGCGAAGTGAAACGCGGGCTACTGGGCATTAAAGGCAGTGAAATGACCGCCGATATGGCCAAGGCCTTTAATACCGACGCACAACGCGGCGCGTTCGTCAGCGAAGTGCTGCCGAAATCCGCCGCTGCCAAGGCGGGCATCAAGGCCGGCGATATCCTGGTTTCGGTGGACGGCAAGCCTGTCAGCAGTTTCGCCGAGCTGCGCGCCAAGGTCGGTACGACCGCACCGGGCAAAACCATCAAGGTTGGCCTGCTGCGCGACGGCAAACCGCAGGAAGTTTCCGTTACGCTGGATAACAGCGAAAGCGCCTCAACCAATGCCGAAACGCTTTCCCCAGCTCTGCAGGGGGTTTCACTCAGCAACGGGGCAATCCCAAGCGGTGAAAAAGGCGTGAAGATCGATAAAGTGGACAAAGGCTCTGCGGCGGCACAAATCGGGCTGCAGAAAGACGATGTGATCATCGGCGTCAACCGCCAGCGTATTGAGAACATCACGGCACTGCGCAAAGTGCTGGAAGCCAAACCACCGGTCATGGCGCTGAATATCGTGCGCGGCGGCGAAACCATTTATCTGCTGTTGCGCTGATCGTATATTTGTTTAAAAACCGGGCGCGGTGACATACTGCGCTCGGTATTCTCATGTTATCCTCCCGGTATCTTTCACCTCACGTACTAAAACTCCATGTTTGCTAAGCTTTTGCGCTCTGTCGTTATTGGTCTAATCGTTGCTGGCCTACTGCTGGTTGCGTTGCCTGTGCTACGTTCTTCCAATGCCTTGTTCGCAGACAAACATGACAATACCCGTGATGAAACGCCCGTCAGTTACAATAAGGCGGTGCGTCGTGCCGCGCCTGCCGTAGTCAATATCTACAACCGCAACATGAACGGCACCGCCAACGTGCTGTCGCTGGGTTCTGGCGTGATCATGAATGAACGCGGCTATATCCTGACCAATCGACACGTGATCAAGGATGCGCAACAAATTACCGTGGTCGTCCAGGACGGCCGCCGCTATGAGGCGCTGTTGGTCGGCTCCGACAGTCTGACCGATCTGGCAGTGCTGAAAATAGATCAGGGCAACCTGCCGGTGATCCCAATTAATAACGCGCGCACCGCGCACGTAGGTGACGTCGTGCTGGCGATTGGCAACCCTTACAACCTCGGCCAGACCGTGACTCAGGGGATCCTCAGCGCCACCGGCCGTATCAGTATGAGCACCACCGGGCGTCAGACCTTCCTGCAGACCGATGCCTCGATTAACCGCGGCAACTCCGGCGGCGCGTTGGTCAACTCCCTGGGCGAATTAATCGGTATCAATACCCTGACCTACGATAAAATCACCGACGGTGAAACGCCGGAAGGCCTGGGTTTCGCCATTCCCATCGAGCTGGCCACCAAGATTATGGACAAACTGATCCGCGACGGCCGCGTCATTCGGGGTTATTTCGGCATTCAGGGCAAAGAGATTATTCCGTTGCGCTCGTCCAATTCCGGCATCGATCGCCTGCAGGGTATTATCGTGACTGAAATTACTCAGGGCGGGCCGGCAGGCAACGCCGGTTTCCATATTAACGACGTGATCATCAACGTGGACAACAAGCCTGCGGTATCGGTGCTGGAAACCATGGACCAGGTAGCAGAAATCCGACCGGGTACAGAAATTCCGGTGGTGGTCCTGCGCGAAGGCAAACGCATCACGCTGAAGATGACGGTGGGCGAATTCCCGGAAGATAACAATTAAAAAGGCCCGGCAATGCCGAGCCCTCAATACTGCATTGACTACGCCGGCGCCAGGCCCCGGCGTCAGACAAATTACTCGCCTTTCACACGCTCGATGTTAGCACCCAGCGCGCGCAGCTTGTCTTCGATACGCTCATAACCACGGTCGATGTGATAGATACGATCGACGACGGTCACGCCATCGGCGATGCAACCGGCCAATACCAGGCTGGCTGAAGCACGCAGATCGGTCGCCATCACCTGAGCCCCTGACAGTTGCTCAACGCCGTGGCAAATCACGGTGTTGCTCTCGATCTCAGCGTGTGCACCCATACGGATCAGCTCAGGCACATGCATGAAGCGGTTTTCAAAGATGGTTTCGGTGATCACACCGGTGCCTTCCGCAACCAGGTTCAGCAGGCTGAACTGAGCCTGCATATCGGTCGGGAACCCCGGGTGTGGCGCAGTACGCACGGTCACCGCTTTAGGGCGTTTGCCATGCATATCCAGACTGATCCAGTCTTCGCCCACTTCGATATCCGCACCGGCTTCGCGCAGCTTGGCCAACACAGCATCCAGCGTATCAGGACGGGTATCACGGCACATCACCTTGCCACCGGAAACGGCTGCAGCGATCAGGAAGGTACCGGTCTCGATGCGATCCGGCAGAACGCGATAAACACCGCCGCCCAGACGCTCAACCCCTTCGATAGTAATGCGGTCACTGCCGGCACAGGTGATTTTTGCGCCGAGCGTGTTGAGGAAGTTGGCCGTATCGACAATTTCCGGTTCACGCGCAGCATTCTCAATCACGGTGGTACCGGTCGCCAGGGTGGCAGCACTCATGATGGTCACGGTAGCGCCAACGCTGACCTTGTCCATAACGATGTGTGCGCCCTTCAGGCGGCCATCGACGGAAGCTTTAACATAGCCTTCTTCCAGTTTGATCTCTGCACCGAGCTGTTCCAGACCGGTAATATGCAGATCGACCGGACGCGCACCGATGGCGCAGCCGCCCGGCAGAGAAACCTGACCACGGCCGAAACGGGCAACCAACGGCCCCAACGCCCAGATAGAGGCGCGCATGGTTTTCACCAGATCGTAGGGCGCACAGAATTCGTTCACGCCGCTGGCGTCAACGAATACCGAACCGTTGCGTTCAATCTTGGTGCCTAATTGGCTGAGTAGCTTAATGGTGGTGTCGATGTCCTTCAGCTTCGGGACATTCTGCAACTCGACCGGCTCTTCCGCTAACAATGCGGCGAACAGGATCGGCAGGGCGGCGTTTTTAGCCCCGGAAATAGCCACTTCACCGCTGAGGCGGGTCCGGCCCTGCACACGAAATTTATCCATTTGACTACTCTCTGTTATCTAAACTGACGCTGCCCGCCCCGCTGGGCAAACAGCCTTAAAATCCGTTGAGTTTGCGATCTCGCTGCCACTCTTCAGGGGTGTACGCCTTAATCGACAAGGCGTGAATACGGTTGTCCGCAATGTATTCCATCAACGGCGCATAGACCGCCTGTTGTTTCTTAACGCGGCTCATGGCGGCAAACAGCTCACCGACCACGATCACCTGAAAATGGCTGCCGTCGCCGGTAACATGTGCTTCTTCCAGTGCCAATGCGCGCATCAGCACATCTTTAATCTCGCTATTTTCCATAGTATCCAGTTCTGTATCAAAAGGATCATAATCAGCCTGATATCTTAGTGGAATACGACGTTTTCTTAAACTAAAGAAAAAGCCCCTGTACAACAGGGGCTTTCTGGGGAGAAAACGTCTTCATCCAGTCGAAAATCGGGCTAACCAGCGGTATCAACAGGCATTATTGCTTGCAGATTGTACAGTGCGATCAGCGTTTTCAAGCGATCGCCTGCGCCAGAAATTTTTAATTCCACGCCATGTTGGCGTTGCTGTTCGCGCAGATGCACCAGCAGTGCCAACCCGGACGAGTCCACCCGCTGCAGTTGCGTAACGTCGATAGCGGTTTTATCCGCCAGCAACGTTTCCCGCTGTTCCCACAGCGGCAACAGGGTTTCCCGATCCAACGCACCGCGCAGGATCAGGGTCTGTTGCTGCGATTCAAAGCTGAGTGCAGCTGACATCAGTTTTTCTGATCCAGAGTAATCGGCTGAGCCGCCGCCGCCTGCAGCTGCTTGGTCAGGCCGTCGATCCCCTGGGTACGCAGCGTAGAAGCCCACTCGTTCTGCTTGGTGGTGATCATGCTGACGCCTTCGGCGATCATGTCATAAGCCTGCCAGTGGCCGGTTTTGGTGTTTTTGCGCCACTGGAAGTCCAGACGCACCGGCGGACGACCGCCGTTGTCGATGATGGTCACGCGGATCGCCACAATGCTGGCGTCGCCCAGCGGCTTCTCTGGCTCAATCTGATAAGTCTGGCCGTGGTACATCGCCAGCGCCTGGCCGTAAGCCTGTTCCAGATAGGCCTGGAATGCGGTGAAGTAGGCTTCACGCTGCGCCGGCGTCGCTTCTTTGTAAAAACGGCCCAGCACCAGCGCACCGGCGTATTTGACCTGCACAAACGGCATCAGCTCCTGATGCACCACGGAACGCAGGTAGTTAGGGTCCTGCTTGATCTTCGGCTGTTCGGTTTTCAGACGGGTGAAGGTCTTCTCAGCCGCGTCTTGCATCAGGCTGTAAGGATTGGTCTGATCGACCGCATTCGCCAGCGGTGCGACCACCAGCAGGGCAACCATAAGTAAACGTTTAAACATGCAGGTTTCCTCTCTTAATGAATAGGGGCAGCGGCTTGTGGAGCTGCACCGGCAGCCGGCTGAGCAGCCGCGTCTCCCGTTTTGGCAGCATCATCCTGACCGCCGCTCTTATACAGGAACTGGCCGATCAGATCTTCCAGAACCATGGCTGATTTGGTGTCCTGAATCGTGCCGCCATCTTTCAAGATGGCCGTGCCCATATCCGGATCTTCAAAACCGACGTTCAGCGCCAGATATTGCTCCCCCAACAGGCCGGAGGTACGGATCGCCAGTGAGCTGGTGTCCGGGATCTGGTCGTATTTATCCTGGATATCCAGGGCTACGCGCGGCGTATAGGTTTTAGGATCGAGCGTAATATCAGCCACTCGGCCAATCATCACACCGCCGATTTTCACCGGAGAACGCGCTTTCAAACCACCGATGTTATCGAAGGTCGCGTAGATGCGGTATGTTGGCTCGTTACCGATCGACTTAATGTTCGCCACTTGCAGGCACAAAAACACGATGGCGCACAGCGCAATCAGCATAAATGCCCCAACCCAGATTTCACTCTTCTTCGTTTGCATCGAATCAATTCCCAAACATCAGTGCTGTCAGCACGAAATCCAATCCCAACACCGCCAGTGACGAATGTACCACGGTACGGGTCGTTGCCCGGCTTATCCCTTCAGAGGTGGGTACGGCATCATACCCGTTGAAGATGGCAATCCAGGTCACGGTGATGGCAAATACCACGCTCTTGATCAGGCAGTTGAGCAAGTCTTTTTTCCACTCAACGGCGCCCTGCATGGCCGACCAGAAGAAGCCACTGTCAATACCCTTCCAGTCTACGCCCACTACCGAGCCGCCCCAGATGCCGATAGCGACAAAAATCATCGTCAGCAATGGCATGCTGATCAAACCGGCCCAGAAGCGCGGCGCAACGATACGCCGCAGCGGATCGACGGCCATCATTTCCAGGCTGGAAATTTGTTCCGTTGCCTTCATCAGGCCAATTTCGGCCGTCAATGCAGAGCCGGCACGCCCGGCAAACAGCAACGCGGTGACCACCGGGCCCAGTTCACGCAGCAGCGATAACGCCACCATCATGCCCAGGCTGGCTTCTGCGCTGTAAGTGGTGAGTACCAGATAACCCTGCAGCCCCAGCACCATACCGATAAACAACCCGGAAACCACGATGATCAGCAGCGACTGCACGCCCACGCTGTGCAACTGCTTGAGCAACAGTGGCCACTGCCTGCGCGGCTCAGGCCGCCCGACCAGCGCGTTGAACAGCATCAACCCGGCACGCCCAAAGCTGGCGCTGGTGTTGATGCCACGGCGTCCTAACGACGCTAACGCCTGTAATAACATCAGCTTATTTACTCCCTAAACCTAACAGCTCGGCCTGATAATCACCGGCCGGATAACGGAAGGGTACCGGCCCATCGGCAATACCATCCAGGAACTGGCGCACGCGTGCATCAGGATTGTTCTGTAATTGTTGCGCCGTGCCTTCGGCTATCACCCGATGATCGGCCACAATGTAAGCGTAGTCGGCGATGCTCAGCACTTCCGGCACGTCGTGCGAAACCACGATACAGGTAATGCCCAGTGCGTGATTCAGCTCATCGATCAGCTTCACCAGCACGCCCATGGTGATGGGATCCTGGCCGACGAAAGGTTCGTCGAACATGATCATCTCCGGATCGAGCGCAATCGCTCGCGCCAGAGCGGCACGGCGCGCCATACCGCCGGACAATTCATTGGGCATCAGATCGGCTGCGCCACGCAGTCCAACCGCTTCCAGCTTCATCATCACCGTGCTGCGCAGAATGGGCTCCGGCAAACGGCTATGTTCGCGCAGCGGGTACGCCACGTTTTCGAACACCGTCAGATCGGTGAACAGCGCACCAGACTGAAACAGCATGCTCATTTTCTTGCGCGCTTCATACAGTTGATGGCGAGACAACGCGGGAATGTTATCGCCATCAAACCAGATTTCACCGCTGTCCGGTGCCAGCTGACCGCCAATCAAACGCAGCAGCGTCGTTTTGCCAATGCCGGACGGCCCCATGATCGCCGTGACCTTGCCACGGGGAACCGTCAGGTTGATATCTTCGAATATCAGTCGATCGCCGCGCGTGAACGTCATGTCGCGAACTTCGACCAGATTCTCTGCCTTCTGGTGCATGTTAATTGATCCTTCACGGGTCATTTTTGCCAAATCTACCCACGATGTTAAAGCAACGGGCGCAATGCGTCTCATCTTTACAAAAACTTACCGCCATTTCGCTACCAATGGTGCCATAGGTTTTACTTTTACGCGTCACCCGGTCAAAATTGGCGCCATAACGAAAAAAAACGAAAGTGTTCATATATTAGCCGGGAAAACCCGTTGCTGCGGCTTTAACCTGCGCAACGGAGGGCAAAGCAAGATAGCCGAATTACGGCTTTTAACCAACGAACCGGGATGATACCCAACAAAGGACCCTGCATGTTTCTCGCGATAGCTTTATTAATCGTTGGTTTATTTTTACTGGTATATGGGGCAGACCGCTTAGTTTACGGTGCTGCGGTAATTTCGCGTTCACTCGGCGTGCCACCGCTGATTATCGGTATGACCATCGTCGGCATAGGCACTTCACTGCCGGAGCTGTTCGTGTCGACCACTGCGGCACTGAACGGGCAAATCGATATGGCCGTGGGGAACGTATTAGGTTCCAACATCACGAATATTTTACTGATCCTCGGCGTTGCCGCGCTGATACACCCGCTGGCGGCGCGATCCGAAGTGTTGCGGCGCGAACTGCCGCTGATGTTGGCGGTCACAGTATTGTGCGGTTTCGTGCTGATGGACGGCACGCTGAGCCGTCTGGATGGCGTGCTGCTGTTGGCCGCCGCCGCGGTATTTATTCTGTTGATGTTGAAAATTGCCCGGTTGGCGCAGCGCGAAGGCAGCGACAGCCTGACCGTGGAGCAAATCGCCGAACTGCCGCAGGACAGCAGCAACACCGTGGCGATACTGTGGCTGGTGCTGGCGTTTATCATTCTGCCGCTGTCTTCCAAAATGGTGGTCGATAACGCCACGGTCATCGCGCACTATTTCGGTATGAGTGAGTTGGTGGTCGGCCTTACCGTCATCGCCATCGGCACCAGCTTGCCAGAGTTGGCTACATCCATCGCCGGGGCACTCAAGGGCGAAGATGATATGGCGATTGGCAATATCATCGGCTCCAACATTTTCAACACGGTGATAGTACTGGGCGTGCCCGCCCTGCTGTCCCCGGGTACCGTCGATGGCGCTGCCTTCCATCGCGATTACTGGGTGATGCTGGCGGTCAGCATTGTGCTCAGCGCCCTGTGCATCGGGCGGAAACATCGCATCGGCCATCTTGCCGGCGCTCTGTTATTATGTGGTTTTATTGCGTATCTTGCGGTGCTGTTTTTTAACCCTTTCGATTCATTTAGCTATACCCAATAGCCTTCGGGAGGCAGGACAGCGGCAAAAGAATGCATCCCTGCGAGCTTAGTCCGCTAAGTGACCAGACCAAACGAAAGCAGCCAACGCCCAGTATCCTGAAGGATGAAGGGTATAACCGACGGGAATGAGTATGTCGAACATTCAGTTGCAACCAGGCTTTGATTTTCAGCAGGCAGGCAAAGAAGTGCTGCAGATTGAGCGTGACGGGCTGGCCCAACTCGATCAATACATTAATGCAGACTTTACCCGTGCCTGCGAGTTGATTGCCGAGTGCAGTGGCAAAGTGGTGGTGATGGGTATGGGTAAATCCGGGCACATCGGCTGCAAAATTGCCGCCACCTTCGCCAGTACCGGAACGCCTTCGTTCTTTGTTCATCCTGCAGAGGCCAGCCATGGCGACCTCGGCATGGTGACAACTCAGGATATCGTGCTCGCCATTTCCAACTCAGGTGAGTCCAACGAAATACAGGCGCTGATCCCGGTGCTGAAGCGTCAGCAAATCCCGTTGATCTGCATGACCAACAACCCGGAAAGTTCGATGGGCAAAGCGGCGGATATTCATCTGTGCATCAAGGTGCCACAGGAGGCCTGCCCACTCGGTCTGGCACCGACCACCAGTACCACCGCTACGCTGGTGATGGGGGATGCGTTGGCCGTCGCACTGTTAAAGGCGCGCGGTTTCACGCCGGAAGATTTTGCGTTATCACACCCGGGGGGCGCTCTGGGTCGCCGCCTGCTGCTGCGTGTCTGCGACATCATGCACAGCGGTGACGAAATTCCTCACGTCAGCGCCGATGCATCTCTGCGCGATGCGCTGCTGGAGATCACCCGAAAGAACCTGGGTATGACGGTCATCTGCGACGATTTGATGAAAATCGCCGGTATCTTTACCGACGGTGACCTGCGCCGGATATTCGATATGGGCATTAATCTCAACGAGGCGCGGATCGTCGATGTCATGACGCTCGGCGGTGTACGGGTTCGCCCGAACCTGCTGGCGGTGGACGCGCTGAATCTGATGCAGCAACGCCATATCACCGCGCTGCTGGTTGCCGATGGCGACCAATTGCTGGGTGTGGTACATATGCATGACATGCTGCGCGCCGGCGTCGTTTAACTATGGAAGAGAACTCAATGAGTCTGGTTGAAACCTGCTACGGGCCTGTAGAGCAAGACGTCATGGCGCGTGCCGGCAAAATCCGCCTGCTGATTTGTGATGTTGATGGCGTACTGTCAGACGGCCTGATTTTCATGGGCAACAATGGCGAAGAATTAAAAGCGTTCAACGTGCGTGACGGCTACGGCATCCGTTGCCTGAAAACTTCGGATATCGAAGTAGCTATCATCACTGGTCGCTCCGCCAAACTGTTGGAAGACCGGGCTAAAACGCTCGGTATCACCCACCTTTATCAGGGGCAATCCGATAAGCTTTTGGCCTTCCGCGAACTGTTGGATACACTGTCGCTGACGGCAGATCAGGTCGCCTATATCGGCGATGATCTGATCGACTGGCCGGTCATGGCGCAGGTTGGCCTGGCGGTCGCGGTCGCAGATGCGCACCCGCTTCTGTTGCCACGAGCCCACTATGTTACCCGCATTGCCGGCGGCCGCGGTGCGGTACGCGAGCTGTGCGACATTATTCTTTTGGCTCAAAACAAGCTGGAAGACGCCAAAGGGCTATCGATATGAGTAAAACCAAACTTTGGATCACCCTGTTGCTGGCGGTGATCGCCTTGGCGCTGATTGGCTGGAACATGACGGATTTCAGTGATGATACTACGCCGGGGCCGGTGAACAGCCAGGACCCGACTTATCAGAGCCAGCATACGGTCACCATAGTGTACAATCCGACCGGCAAGCTGAGTTACAAGCTGGTGGCCGAAGACGTAAAATACTACACCGCCGATGAATTAAGCTGGTTCACCCAGCCGGTGATGACGCTGTTTGATGAAAACGCGGTGGCCACCTGGTCAGTTCGCGCCGACCGCGCCAAACTGACTAAAGACCGGATGCTGTATCTTTACGGCCACGTCGAGGTGAACAGCCTGACCACCACGTCGCAGCTGGAAAAAATTAAAACAGACAATGCTCAGGTGAACCTGGTGACCCAGGATGTGTCTTCGGATGACGAAGTGACACTTTACGGGACGAACTTCACCTCTAACGGCATGAAAATGCGTGGGAACCTGCGGGCCAAGACCGCTGAGCTGATTGATAAGGTTAAGACCAACTATGAAATTCAAAACCAACAAACCAAGCCGTAATCTGTTAATCGGCAGCTTGATTTTGGCCGCCAGCGCCCCCGCATGGGCGCTGAAGTCCGACTCCAATCAGCCGGTGAGCATCGACTCGCTGAAACAGTCTCTGGACATGCAGAGCAACGTCAGCACCTTTACCGATAACGTGGTGATCAAGCAAGGCACCATCGATATCAAAGCGGACAAAGTCGTGGTCACCCGCCCGGGCGGCGATCAGAACAAAACCTATATTGAAGCTTTCGGCAACCCGGTAACCTTCTATCAGATGCAAGACAGCGGCAAGCCGGTGAAAGGCCACGCTCAGAAGGTGCGTTACGATGTGGCGTCTCAGTTGGTGACCCTGACCGGGAACGCCTACCTGGAACAGCTCGACAGCAACGTCAAGGGCGATCGCATCACCTACCTGGTGCAACAGCAGCAAATGCAGGCGTTTAGCGATAAAGGCAAGCGCGTGACTACGGTTCTGGTACCGTCGCAGTTGCAAGACAAAAACGGGCAAAACAAGAGTAACTAATCACTTATGGCTACACTCATCGCAGAAAACCTGGCGAAAGCCTACAAGGGCCGCAAAGTCGTTGAAGACGTCAGCCTGAAAGTGAAATCCGGCGAGATCGTCGGCCTGCTGGGGCCAAACGGCGCCGGCAAGACCACCACGTTCTACATGGTGGTCGGTATCGTTCAGCGTGACGCCGGACGTATCGTGATTGACGAAGAAGACATCAGCCTGCTGCCGCTGCACGCCCGTGCGCGTCGTGGCATCGGCTATCTGCCGCAGGAAGCCTCGATCTTCCGCCGCCTGAGCGTTTACGACAACCTGATGGCGGTGCTGGAGATCCGTGACGATCTCAGCAGCGAACAGCGGGCGGACCGTGCGGTGGAGCTGATGGAAGAGTTCCATATCTCCCATCTGCGCGACAATCTGGGCCAGGCGCTGTCCGGTGGCGAACGTCGCCGCGTGGAGATCGCCCGTGCGCTGGCGGCTAACCCGAAATTCATCCTGCTGGATGAACCCTTCGCCGGGGTTGACCCGATTTCCGTTATCGACATTAAAAAAATTATCGAGCACTTGCGTGATAGCGGCCTGGGCGTGCTGATCACCGACCACAACGTGCGCGAAACGCTGGACGTGTGTGAACGCGCCTATATCGTCAGCCAGGGCAAACTGATTGCTCACGGCACGCCGGATGCTATTCTGGCCGATGAGCAGGTAAAACGCGTTTATCTGGGCGAAGAATTCCGCCTCTGAGTACCGGCGCGTCCTGATGGGCGACTGTTAACGGAAGTAGACTGAAGAATATGAAGCAAGGTTTGCAACTCAGGTTTAGCCAACAACTGGCCATGACCCCCCAGCTCCAGCAGGCCATACGCCTGCTGCAGTTGTCCACGCTTGAGCTCCAGCAGGAGATACAGCTGGCGTTAGAGAGCAATCCACTGCTTGAACAAACCGATTTGCACGAAGAAATCGACGCTAAAGAGACGACCGAAACCGAAGGTTTGGATACCCGGGAAGCGCTGGAACAAAAGGACATGCCCGAAGAGCTGCCGCTGGACGCCACCTGGGACGAGATCTATACCGCCGGAACTCCGTCAGGGACTCGCACCGATTACAGTGACGACGAACTGCCGGTGTATCAGGGTGAAACCACCCAAACCCTGCAGGATTACCTGATGTGGCAGGTGGATCTGACGCCGTTTTCCGATACCGATGCTGCCATTGCCACCTCGATCGTCGACGCCGTTGATGACACCGGCTATCTCACCGTGCCGCTGGAAGACATTCTGGAGAGCATGGGTGACGAGAATGTGACAATGGACGAAGTCGAGGCGGTATTGAAACGCGTACAGCGGTTTGATCCGGTTGGCGTCGCGGCGCGCGACCTGCGCGATTGCCTGCTGGTTCAGCTATCCCAATACGCCCAAGACACGCCTTACCTGGCGGAAGCGCGCCTGATCATCAGCGAACATCTGGACTTGCTGGCTAACCACGACTTTCGCAGCCTGATGCGAACAACGCGCTCAAAAGAAGATACACTGAAAGAAGCGATGTTGCTGATCCAGTCACTCGATCCGCGCCCAGGCCAGTCGATCAACACCGGCGAATCTGAGTACGTGATCCCGGACGTGCTGGTCCGCAAAGTGCAGGATGCGTGGACGGTCGAGCTCAACAGCGACAGCATCCCAAGGCTGAAGATCAATCAGCAATATGCCGCTCTGGGCAATAGCGCGCGTAACGACAGCGACGGTCAGTACATCCGCAGCAATTTGCAGGAGGCGAAATGGCTGATCAAGAGCCTGGAAAGCCGCAATGACACCCTGCTGAAAGTTTCGCGCTGCATCGTCGAGCAGCAGCAGGCGTTCTTTGAGCAAGGCGCGGAATTTATGAAGCCCATGGTGCTGGCGGATATCGCTCAGGCCGTGGAGATGCATGAATCGACAATCTCACGCGTGACCACGCAGAAGTTTTTGCACAGTCCGCGCGGCATTTTCGAATTGAAATATTTCTTCTCAAGCCACGTGAATACCGACAGCGGGGGCGAAGCTTCCTCTACGGCGATCCGGGCGGTGGTGAAGAAATTGATTGCGGCGGAAAACCCCGCCAAACCGCTCAGCGACAGCAAGCTGGCTACCCTGCTCTCCGATCAGGGGATCATCGTGGCGCGGCGTACCGTCGCCAAGTACCGAGAGTCTTTGTCCATCCCGCCGTCCAACCAACGTAAACAGTTGGTTTGACCTCTATTGAGAAGGAAGACACTATGCAGCTCAACATTACCGGACACCACATCGAAATCACCGAACCTTTGCGTGAGTTCGTGAACACCAAGTTCGCCAAACTCGAACAGTATTTTGACCGCATAAATCAGGTGTATGTCGTGCTTAGTGTGGAAAAAGTGCAGCAGATTGCAGAAGCGACGGTGCACGTGAATGGAGGCGAGTTGCACGCCACCTCGGAAGACGAGAACATGTATGCGGCAATTGATACCCTGATCGACAAACTGGCGCGTCAATTGAACAAACATAAAGACAAACTGAAACAACACTGACATTCTGGGCCGTTTCCGTCAGCGGGTACGGCTCAAACGTAGCCTCGGCCATCGGCGCGTTACCTGTTTGGGTACGCGCCGATAAGCCATCAGGGTTAAACAAGGCGAAAAATCACCTCACAAGCCTGCTTGCTGGTGTGGTTTTAAGTGAAGATGAGATGAACAACGAAACAATGCAGTTAAGCTCGGTATTAAATATCGAGTGCACCAGAAGCTCCGTACATTGCACCAGCAAGAAACGGGCTTTGGAAATTATCAGCGAACTGGCCGCCAAACAGCTCAATCTGCCACCCCAGGTGGTATTTGACGCGGTTCTCACCCGCGAGCGCATGGGCAGCACCGGTATCGGCAACGGTATCGCCATCCCCCATGGCAAACTGGAAGAGGACACACTGCGGGCCGTTGGCGTGTTTATTCGTCTCGACCAACCTATCGCCTTCGACGCCATTGATAACCAGCCGGTCGATCTGCTGTTCGCCCTGCTGGTGCCGGCCGACCAATGTAAAACCCATCTGCATACCCTGTCTCTGGTCGCCAAGCGTCTGGCCGACAAAACAGTATGCCGCCGCCTGCGCGCGGCGCAAAGTGACGAAGAGCTTTACCAAATCATCACCGAGTAACGCCCGGCTGGCGTGACTTCCAGCCCGGATAACGATACTGTTTAGCCATGATGGATTCCGGTTCAGGCCGGAATAATAAAGTTTCTAACGGTGGCGATAAACGCCACTGAGATGCCAGGGGGAGTTGCCACATGGTGCTGATGATTGTCAGCGGCCGTTCCGGTTCAGGGAAATCCGTCGCCTTACGGGCGCTGGAAGACATGGGTTTTTACTGCGTTGATAACCTGCCCGTGGTACTGCTGCCGCAGCTTGCCAATACGCTGGCGGAACGCAACAGCTCCGCGGCGGTAAGCATCGACGTGCGTAACATGCCGGAATCGCCGGAAGTGTTTGAATATGCGATGACCCAACTGCCGGACAGCTTTTCGCCGCAGTTGCTGTTCCTTGATGCCGACCGTAACACACTGATTCGTCGTTACAGTGACACTCGTCGCTTACACCCGCTGTCCAGCAAGAATCTGTCGCTGGAAAGCGCCATCGATGAAGAAAGCGATCTGCTGGAACCGCTGCGTTCACGAGCCGATCTGATCATCGACACCTCGGAAATGTCGGTGCATGAACTGGCCGAAATGCTGCGTACCCGTTTACTGGGCAAACGCGAGCGCGAGCTGACCATGGTGTTTGAATCCTTCGGCTTTAAGCACGGTATCCCGATCGACGCCGATTACGTGTTCGACGTACGTTTCCTGCCGAACCCACACTGGGATCCTAAACTTCGCCCGATGACCGGCCTGGATAAACCCGTCGCCTCATTCCTCGATCGCCACACTGAGGTGCACAACTTTATCTACCAGACCCGCAGCTATCTGGAACAGTGGTTGCCAATGCTGGAAACCAACAACCGCAGCTATCTGACGGTGGCCATTGGCTGTACCGGCGGTAAACACCGTTCAGTCTACGTAGCGGAACAGTTGGCCGATTACTTCCGCTCTCGCGGCAAGAACGTGCAGTCACGCCACCGCACGCTGGAAAAACGCAAACAATGACGGTTAAGCAAACGGTTGAAATCAAAAATAAACTGGGCATGCACGCCCGCCCGGCGATGAAGCTGTTCGAGCTGGTGCAGAGTTTTGACGCCGAAGTGATGCTGCGTAACGACAGCGGCACCGAGGCTGAGGCCAGCAGCGTGATTGCGCTGCTGATGCTGGACTCTGCGCAAGGACGCCATATCGAGGTGGAAGCCACCGGGCCGGATGAGGTTAAAGCGCTGGCCGCGGTGATTGAACTGATTAATTCCGGTTTTGACGAAGACTAGCTTCCCCGCAGCGAAGAAGCCAATATCAAGAACGCGCCCATCAAGGCGCGTTCAGCATTTGTGAGACATCCCCAATTCCCGATGCATGCCAAATAGAAACATCCTGCCTCTCTGCAAACCCGATCCCAACGATTGTAATAAGCATAATCACATGATTTTATTATTTAATAATAAATCTATAGTGGTTTCTCAACAGCAAAATACTAAACCCTACCGACAAGTTACGCCGCCGCCCGCCGCAGAGACAAAAAGGAAGTTTACAATTTGTGAACTGGCGATTCAGCCGCTACAATGATGACAGGGCATGGATGAGGGAGAGATGCATATAATTTCAAGGGAACCGTTCAACGAGGCCGCTATCCGCTACCCCAACGAAGCAGCCTCTCTCAACACAATCTACAAAACGCTGCGCCGAGGGACATTTCATACGCCGGAAGATTTAAAATCCCTTTTCCCCAGCCTGGACAGAATGAAGTACAAAGCAAAATGGTGGGTCATTGATGTCGGAGGAAATCATCTAAGGATCTTATTCTTTGCCAGTTTTGATACCCAGAAAATATTTGTTAAACAGATAGTGACTCATGCAGAGTACGACAGATTACTGCAGCAGTACCGGAGGAACCCAAAATGATCACCGATGCGCTTAAGGCCACCCATGAGCTGTTACGCGCCATACCCTTGTTAGGTGGCAGCACCTCGCCACAGGATTACCGTGATGCTCTGGCGTTAGTGGAACACCTGCTTGAAACCGACGAGCGCCACCCGCTGATTGACGTTCTGGCAGCCAAGATCGTCGAGTATGAAGATAACAGCCCTGATTTTGCAGAGTTCAATCAGCGTATCGCACAGCTACCACAAGGTGTAGCCGCGCTGAGCGTGCTGATGGAGCAATATGGCCTCAGTCAAAGCGACTTCGAAAACGAGATCGGCAAAAAGTCACTGGTGAGCCAAATTCTAAGCGGAAAGCGTTCGCTGACCATACCCCATATCATGGCGCTGGCAAAACGTTTCAACCTGCCGCCGGCCTTGTTCTTGCCTGAAGCCCGTTAGAGAGGGTCCTCCAGTCCTAGATCCGACTCAAACAGTCCAGAGCCACCGCCTTGAAGCTATCGAAGTTGTTGCTGCCCAACAGGCGGCTCATTGACCGCTCGCGTACAAAGGTGACAAACAGCTCATAAATAGCCATCGCTTCTTCGTAATCGCTTTTGCTGATCGCCAACAGGAAGATCACGTGGGCGATTTCGCCCTCTCCCCAGACCACACCCTGCGGCGCCAGCAACGTCACCACCACGGTTTTTTTCGCCAACAGGCCCAGCGAGTGCGGCAGTGCGATCCCCTCGCCCAGCAGCGTGGAAACAATCGCCTCGCGCTCTACGACCGACGGATAAAAGTCATCACCCACGTAGCCTTCGCGCTCAAGTTGGCTGCACACTTTCTGAAACAATTGCGCCTGAGTCAGCGGCTCGTTCACCACCATAAAATGGTCGGCGTCGAAAAACTTCTCCAGCATATAGGGCTTGGTGCGATCCACCAGCACCAGCTTACCCAACTGTTCTAGCTGGTATTCGGTCGGGAACGGTGACATCACCACCACCGGTTTGTTCTTTTCACTGACCCGCGCGTTGGAAATGACAAAGTCTTCGTCGATATGATTGAGCACCTCGTAATCGCGTAGCGAAACGATGCGCGTCATCACCAACTGCGGGTATTTGCGTGCGATTTGCGCCTGGATCATCCGGACCGTCGAGTTGCCGGTATCGCAGACCAACATCACCTGCGGATGGCGCTCATAACCAATGTTGTAATGCCGCTCCAGGCCAACGCCAATGTGCAGCACCAAATAGCCGATCTCGTTTTCACTCAGGGTGTAAGGCGTGTATTTTCCCCAGCTCGATACGGCCGCCAGCGTCACGTCGTAGGCCATCGGGTAGTGCTGCTTGATGTTCGCCAACAGCGGGTTGGGGATATTAATCTGGTATTTCACCCGGGTGATCATGGTTTTGATGTGGGTGAGCAGATCGGCCCGCAGCTGTTTGTCCCCCTGCAGGTTGTAGTTATAGTGCGAATTGATATACGACAGGATGTAATCCACCAGCGCTTCTTCATCGTCGGCGTTGATCTCGGTCGGCTGCACCTCCTGCACACGACGCGCGGCGATGTTGACCCGTAAATAAGCCTCCTCCGCCATCGAGACCTCTTTGCCACTGGCTTTGCGTAACTCCCCGGCTAGCCAGGTAGAAGCCTTACGCACCGCGTCATCACCGTCCTCAACGTCAAAATCCGGTAACGGATAGCCGTCGGTAATGCGCCGTAATGCCACCGCACAGTAGAAAATCAGGTACTGTTCACCTTCGTCGGTCAGACGAATAGCATATTGAGACAACAGCGGATGCAACAGCCCGGCAAAGGTCGCCACCTGCGGTTGCTGCAGGATCTCATTGTTAAGCAATGGGTTTTCGGCGTCGGCCAAATGCAGTTGGAATAACAAGTCGGTCAGGCAAGCGCGGATCGCCATCTCCGAGCCGAACAGCTTCATGCCGTAGCGCGGCTTGGTCTCGATGGTCAACTGATAGTGCGCCAGGCGCTCCCTCACCTCAGCCATGTCGTTTTGCAGCGTGCCGCGGCTGACAAACCATTCGTCGGCTAAATCTTCCAGCTTCAGAGAAAAGGCTGAGGTCAAAAAACGAACCAGCAGATAGTGTACCCGCTCCTGTGCGCTGCGTGGCGTGGCGTGTTTTTTACGCTCCTGATGCTGCAGGGCGCTGAACAACCTGGCGTCATCCACCTGCAGGCGATAGCCCGCACCGCGGCTATGCACAAAGTGCGCACCATATTTTTCCAAAATATCGTTCAGCGCGGTGATATCAGCCCGCACGGTTCGGGTGGACACGGCAAAACGCTTCGCCAACTCGTCCTGCGGCAAGGTTTCAGACTGCAAAGCATCGAACAGATAGGCCAAACGCGGGTAGGGAAATCGCACCATTCTCTTTCCGTCAATTAGAGTGCCCGCCAGGAGGATCCGGCGGGCAACAAGTTATTTGGCTAGCGGCAAGAACACCATTTGCGAGGGACTACCGACCGGCGTATAGCCTTCAACAAAGCTGAGTTTGCCACTGGCCTTATCCACGCTGAAACGGGTGACGTTATCGCTGCGTTGATTCATCGCATACAGATAGCGCCCGTCCGGACTCAGCGTTAACGAGCGCGGATAATCCCCGCGCGTCCAGGTTTCCGCCACCGAATGCAGCTCGCCGCCACTGCCAACGCTGAACTGCGCGATGCTGTTATGCAGCCGATTGGCCACGTACAGATTTTTGCCATCCTCGCTCAGCACCAGGCCGGCGGCGAAGTTGGTGCCCTTATAATCGGCTGGCAGCGAAGAGACCACGTGCAACTGTTTCAGAGTACCTTTTTGGTTATCAAAACGGTAGCTGGTCAGCGTGGAAGCCTCTTCGTTCACCAGCAGCAAGGTTTTCCCGTCCGGATGGAACACGAAATGACGCGGCCCGGCGCCGGCGGAGGATGCCGCGATCCACGGCGGATCGTTCGGCGTTAACTGGCCGCTGGCATCGTCAAAGCGCCATTGATAAATACGATCCAGCCCCAGATCGGTGGAGAATACAAACTTGCCGCTCGGATCGCTGGCGATCATATGTGCATGCGGGCCGTTGTGATCGCTGATGGCAAAGCTGCCCTCCACCGCCGCCTCCGGCTTGCCGGCCCCTGCCGGTCCTTGCTGTTGCTGCACCGAACTGGCCGTGCCCAGCTTGCCGTCGCTTTCAACCGGGAAAGCCGCTACGGTGCCGCTGACGTAGTTTGCCACCAACAGATGACGACCGTTTGGCGTCAGGAAGAGATAAACCGGCCCCGCCCCCTGCGCATCAACCTGATTGAGCTGGGTCAGGCTGCCGTCCGTCGGATTGATACGGTAAGCAATAATGCCGCCATGTTGAGTCCCGTTAAAGTCCGCCACTTCGCTGGCGACATACAGCGTCTGGCCTTTGGCATCCACGGTAAGCTGTGCTGGGTTCGGCTGGCTGCTGGCCAGGGTTCTGGCGCTCAGTGCGCCGCTGACCGGATCGACCTGCACCCGGTAAACGCCTTCGCCGTTAGGGTTGTAAGTACCGATATAAGCAAAATGAGATGACGTAGATTTCATTGCATCCTCAGCATGAAGCGCCGGGCTAGCCATCGCCAGCAGCGCCAGAGTGACTGCAGTTCGCAGGGTGGAAGATGTTTGCCAGTTTCGCATAGTTATCCTGATGGTATACCCGTCGTCTTTCAAGCCACAGCGTTGTTAGCTGCAACTTGAAAGCCAGAGGGGAAAGATAGCGGCGCGGTGTGCCCGCGCCTGGGGATACAGAGCCTGCGCCTCCCTGCCTTACGTCATCCGATAATGCGCTTTAACCCACCAGCTTTTTGGTGGTCGCCAGCAGGGCTTTTACGTCCTGTGGGCGGGTGTTACCGGTGCTGGAGTCGATGATTGAGCTATAGATGTGCGGGATCACACGCTTCACGCCGGCAGCCAATGCGATCTCAACGATCGGCTCGAAGTTTTCCAGATCGATACCGCCGGTCGGTTCCAGCATAAAGTCATGCTCGGCACAGGCTTTGGCGACATACTCGTACTCCTCTCTGCATGCCAGTCCGCCCATCGGGAAATATTTGATTGAGCTACCGCCCATGTCTTTCAACAAGGCGATGGCGGTTTCCACCGGCACAATGCCGTCCGGCGCGGCAGCGCTCAGCGGCCCCGTCGAAATTTTTACCCAGCCAACGCGGCCGGTTGGCGACACCAGACCGTTCACCACGCTGTCATTCTGCCCCAGCAGCGCACGGCTCGCGCCCACGCCGGTAAACACCTGATTGACGTGCTGCGGCTGTACCCGCTGGGAAATCAGGCTGACCATCGCCGATTGTTTAGGATCGCCTGCGCCCAACCCTACCGACAGCGCATTTTCTATCAGACGCGCATAACGCTGCATGTCCGCAACTGCACTGTCGACGTCCGGGTAGTTCTTGGAAAGCACCCCTACCAGCACATGCCCTTCTGCCGCCGCATAAATCTCCTGCGCGTTGTCTTTCGAACCGGCCAACACGTTGAGGCACACGCGATCGCGATAGTAGTTAGGTTGCAGCTTCATGCTTGTTTCTCCGTGAACAGATTTTTAATACAGGTGAAAACGGTCATCAGCTGTTGCTGATCAACGCTGCGCACGTCCACTTCAATCTTGCCTTCGTTAGCTTTATAGCCACGGAAGTAGATAGCGATCTCGCCGGTTTTCAGCGCCTGCACAATGTCGTAGGTCGACCATCCCAGCACCGCTTCGTCGAACGTGATTTCTGCCCGTGCGATATCACGCCCGGCGCTGTCCCAGACGGTTTTGGCACTGATACCCGTCAGGGTATTCAGACTGTCGATAAACGGCGTCATTCTTTCAACCATCTGCTGCCCGGTGGTTTTCTCCAGCCGCAGGTAGCTTTCTATCGCCTGCGTCAGGCCGAGGATGCCCTCTTTGCCGACCTTCATCGCCCGGCCGATACCGCCGGTTTGCAGCTTCACCCATTCGACGTACTGTTTCTTGCCAATCACCAGACCGCTGGTCGGGCCTTCGATGGCCTTGGCGCCGCTGTAAACCACCAGGTCGGCTCCCATCTGGTAGTAGCACAGCAGATCTTCTTCCGCCGCGGCATCGACGATCAGCGGCAGGTTATGTTTGCGCGCCACCACCACCGCCTGCTCAACGGAAAGAATGCTTTTCTGCACGCAGTGGTGTGACTTGATATAGAGGATCGCCGCCGTTTGCGGCGTAATGCAGGCCTCGAGCTGCTCGGCGGAACACTCGTTGGCGTAACCGGCTTCAACCACCTTACCGCCACCCAGCGCCACCATGGTATCGACCGGCGCACCAAAGTTGACGTTATGACCGCGCGGCAACACGATTTCGCGCGGAACGGTAATAGGCGCGGAGTGCAGGTTCACCAACAGGTTGGCGTTGTCTTTGACGATCAGCGCCGCCACTGACTGGGCAATGCCCGCCGAGGCGCAGGAAACCACCACCGCGCTTTCGACATTCAGCAAATTGGCGATGTAGGCGCCGGTTTTGTCGACCAGATCCTTGATTTCGAAGTAGTGGTTCATGCCGTAATCCACGGCATCAATGACGTCCTGGCGCGGCGTAGACACGCCGAGTGCAGTCATGCGACCTGAAGTGTTGATGACCTGTTTTAAATTATATTTTTCATAAATCGAAGACATGAGCGGCTTTCCCTTCATCGGTTAATAGGATTTCCCCGGCCACCACGGCGGCCAGCGGAACCAGCAATTGTTGACCCTCGGCCGACTGCCCTTCTGAATCGGCGAACACCTGTGGCCCCTGACGGAGCTCGAACAGCGTGAAATCGGCATCGCAGCCCGGTTCTAGTCGCCCCTTATGGGAAAGATGCAGCGCCGAGGCGGCATTTTCCGTAACGCAGGCAATCACCTGCGGCAGCGATAGCCCAACGCTGAAGAATTTGGACATCACCGTCGCCAGGCTGTGTACCGGCCCGGCCATCCGGTTGCGGCAGTAGATATCGGAGCTGATGGTATGCGGCAAAATGCCAAGCGCTATCGCCTGGCGCGCCACCTCGAAGCTGAAGCTGGCGGTGCCGTGGCCAACATCCAGCAGGACGCCGCGCTTTAGCGCGCGCTGGATAGACTCACGCAACGTGCCCGCCGGCGTCAGAATGCGATTCGGTTTGCCGTTGTAGCAGTGAGTGATAATGTCGCCACGGGTTAGCAGATCGGCTATTTCATCCAGGTCTGGCGGGTTATTGCCGATATGAACCATCAACGGCAACAGGTTATTTTCTTGCTGGATCTCTTTGGCCAGCACCAGCGGCCGGATGCCGTTCTGGCCAACGACGCTGCTGCTCATGCGCGCCTTGATGCCGATGACAAAACCGGCATGTTTGTCGATCGCCCGGCTGACTTTCTGTTTGTCGATGTCTGCCAAATCAGCCAGTTCGTTCTGACGCAGCAGGCCGATGCGCGAAATGTTCAGGAAGGCGAAAACGTTGGTTTTGCTGCTGCGCGTCAGCGTATAAAACGCATCCACATCGTCGGTGCCGGTGCTGCCGGCATCCACCACCGTGGTGACGCCACAGGCCGTCCCGACCAAGTCCGGTTGGTCATGGTAAATCGGCGAAGAGGGGTAGCAGTGCACGTGGGAGTCGATCCAGCCGGCGCTCAGGCGGCAGTTACCCGCCAGATCCAGTCTTCGATGGGCGTGGACGTCGTCGGCCAATTGACCCACTTCGGCAATCTTGCCGTCTTTGACCGCCAGATCCACCAGCCGATCATCCGCCAGTCTGGCGCCTGTGATTACTAAGTCATACATACCGCATTACTCCTTTTACAGCCTGGGGACGGCACCGCGTACCGCCCCCAGCAATCACGTTCGTGATTAGGCGATAGCTACCGGGAAAATGGCCCCTAACAGCATCGCACCGAGGATCGCCCCACCGGTGATCGGCTTATTCCAGATATAGAACAGCAAGGCGCCAAGCAGCGAGCCGATACCGATCGGAATGGAAGCGGTCATCGCCGACAAGATGATCAACGGCCCCAGGAAACGCCCCGAGGAGTTACCGGCGCCCATCATCACGTCCGCCCCGTAGGTGGAGTTGCTCTGATTGATGGTAAATTTACGCGCCAAAATGATCAGGTAGCCAATCGCCAGGCCAATCACCAGGCCGGTCACCAGCGAGGCGGCAAAGTTAGCGACCGGGAAAATGATCCCCGCCCCCAGCAGCAGCGCCGGAACCCCCAGCCCCACGCCGGTCTGGATCGCACCGCCGATGTCCAGGATCCCCACCAGCGAACCTTCAATGATGCGGGCAAACAGGAAGCTGGCCCCGAAGGCCGCCACGGCACCGTAAACGCCAGTGTCCATTCCCGCACGCAGCATGGAAACAAAGGCCACTTCGTTAAACGCGCCGATGCCGTACAGGTAGTACATATGCGTTCCGGCGAACACGCCTGAGGAAAGCAGACCGACAAAAATCGGGAATGACCAGTCGGCATACCAGAAGCCTTTTTGGGTTTGTTCTTCCATTATCCAGCTCCTTATTTACCGCTCAGGGTGTTGTGAATGGCGTCCAACCAACCCGGCACGCCAAGGCTGAAGGACTCGAGGACTTTCATGTCGAAGCCGCGGAAGAACCCGCTCAGCACGAACAGCAGCACGATCACCGCCATCATGATCTTGGTGATTTTGTTCCAGCCGCTCTCTTCCACGCCTTTACCGATCAGGATGCCCAGCACCAGCCCCGGTACGGCGTTGCCCATAATCAGCTGCGCCAGGCCGCCGAAGATGGTGCCCCAGAAGCCGGAACGGCGTCCGGCGTCGATCGCCGCCAGCCAGAAGATCACCGGCATCACGGTATTCACCAGCAGGTTTGCTGCCGGCACCAGCACCTTGATCGCCGTCACCTGCAATGCGGCAGGCACGGCGGAAGCGGTGGTATTCAGGAAGGCCACAACCAGCATGCCGATGATGCCGCAGGCGATAGCCATTTTTTTCGGATCGTGCAGCGTTTGCGCCAGGTTGCGGTTTTTGACCATCAACGCAGCAGCGCCCCAGTGTGGAATAATGCGGTGGTCAACGTCCTGCGTGAAGGCCCCTGCTGCCACGGAAGACGCCCAGGCGTTGAAGAAGAAGCCCAGACCGAATGAGAAGTGGGAAGCCGGGTCACCCTCGCAGGAGTTCAACTCGCCCAAGGTGCGGAAAGCCCCCATGCCCTGTGTCGTCGGAGCATGGAACATACGTGCGGCGCCGGCCCCTACGCCAACCCCCACCAGTCCGCCGATAATAAGCGACTTAAATAAGATGATTAAAAACATCAGTATACCCTTTGATTTATGCTAACGTTTTTATTTCGCGACGAAGACAACTTCTTCTGTATTGATCATTGTCACGTTCACGGTTATTTCCAGAGCCACGAAGTAGCTTTTTCTTTCGCGCGGCAGAAAGAAAAACAGAAACTTTTCTTTTGTTATTTTCTCTTCTGCTTTTAATACGCTGACATCCTGCGGTTCAATACGCAGCAGAATATTACCGGTGGATTTTAATACCGCGCCCTGCACATTGGCCAAGGCGGAAGCAAAAGCTTTCGCTTTGCTGTCGCCCTTACCCTCCACCTTTACCGACGTTGTATATTGTTCTTTCATTACGGGTTGCCGTGTTTTTTGACGTAGGCTTCAACCAGTCTTTGACCCAGCTCTTCTTTATCCATAAAACCAAAACCCAATACGGTGCAGCCTTCGTTTATTGCCGTCACGCCCTCATCAATAGAACGCATGCCGTATTTGGCTTTGTAGCCGTATTTAGTCTGGGCGGTAATGGCCCCGGCACCGCCGCTGCCGCAGAAAGAAATGCCCAGTTGCGCGCCTTCCGCTTTCATCACGTCACCCAGCTTCATGTCGGCCGCCACACCGGGGATCACGATGGCTTTTCCGCCTGCGTTTTCAATACCCTGACCCACTTTCTGACCTTTACCCAAACGATCGCCAATCACTACGGTAATCTGACCCATGGTATTTTCTCCTGATTAATTTAATTCGGTAAATGCTATTGGTTATTATCTTTTGCCACTTCAAAATGTACGGAAAGCAAATAAGCCTCTTCAATCGGAAGAGTGGTGAATTGGTCGACTATCCGCTCCGCCATTTGCATGGATTCCGCCGAAATCTCGTCAAACAGTGATTTATCGACTTCCGGTAATGGCTCGCCGGTTATTGAGCGCAACACCATGGCGCGAATATGCGACTCCAGCATCTGTTGCTGCACCGCATTGGTATAAATATCTTCGGCGTTTAGCATGGCGGTAATATCAGCCAGCACCCGTTCGGTTATCGCCCCGGCCGTGCTGACGTCAGGTTGTTCACTATTTTCTCTCGCAGCAGATCCATCATTCACTTTTCAGTTCCCCTAGATCCAAACATGATTCCGTAAGTCGCACAGCACATCACCTGAATAAGCCGCCTTCTCTGATGCCTTTACCCTAACCCCGGGGAGATATTCTGTGTACTCTGTTTTTTTCCAGTTGAAAGTGGAAATTCAATGACCGTCAGGGATCCATTTCGCAAAATAAGCATCTGCCAGATAATTCAATTAGATTACAAAAAGATATCGCCACAAAAGGTTTCCAGTTGAGCCAAGGGAGGTGAAAAGCTTCGTGATCGGGATCTCTTTCTTTTCCCGGCTTAACCGCCTACTATCGGTAAGACAATTCGACATCAACAACACCCCCGTACCTCTGGCGCGGGGGTTTTGCTTTTGTGCTGTTTTTCCGAATTTATGGGCGCGTTACCCGACGCCTTTTGATTTGACTGGAGAGTGGAATGACCAAGCCAACCATTACTATTAATGAGCTGGATGCGGAACGCCTGGATGCGCTATTGGAACAACCGGCCTTTGCCAACACCGATGTCGCGGCTGCGCTGAACATCGAGTTGGATCGCGCCGAAATTCTGCCGCCGTCCCAGATCCCGGCCAACGTAGTGACCATGAACAGCCGCGTACGTTTCCGCGATCTGCATACGGCAGAAGAACACGTGCGTACGCTGGTTTACCCGGCTTCGCTGAAGGATAGCCACGAACAGCTGTCGGTGATGGCGCCGCTGGGCGCAGCGCTGCTGGGCATGCACATCGGCAACCAGATTACCTGGCAGTTGCCGAACGGTGAAGAAGCGCGTATCGAAGTGCTGGAACTGTTGTACCAGCCGGAAGCGGCGGGTGAATACCACCGCTAAGCGGTTTTCAGGGCGGTGACCAGCCGCCCTTTCTGTCTCTTACACACCGATGGCGATCAAAACCAGGATCAGCAACAGCACGTAAATTCTGGCATGCAGCCGATCATTGACCTTCGGCAGCCACTTCCTGGCAACCACCGTCCCCACGACACCGCTCGTCACCAACTGCCCGAGCAGGGCCAGATTGACGTAACCCAGATAGTGCGGCCCTGTCATTTCCCTCCATCCCAAACCGACGTACATCAATGCCCCCACGACGGCGACAGGGATCGACAACGCATTGGCCGAACTGACGCAATGCCGCATCTCGAACCCATGGCGACGCAACAGAGGCACCGTCATCACGCTCCCCCCTACGCCGAGCAGGGTCGCGATGACACCAATCAGCGGGCCGCCGATCAACAGAGTCGATGGTGAAAGTGCAGCGCGTACCGGCTTAACCAAAAACCCCGGCCTGAACAGACAATCCGCAATCGTCACCAGGATGTAAATCACAAACAACAAGCGCACCGTGCCGTCCGCCAACAGGCTGGATGCAAAAGCCCCCAGCACCGCCCCCATCCCGATATAAAAAATGAGCGGAACCAGAGTTTCACGCAGCAGGTTGCCACTGCGCCACTGGGCAAAAGTGGCGTAACCTGCCGTGAAAATCATCACCGCCGTCGAGGTGGCCACTGCGATATGCATCGCCTGACCAGGCTGTTCCCCCGAGGCGATCACCAGATGGTAAACCAGTGGCACCACCACAAAACCACCGCCAAAACCGAACACGATGGTCGTCATACCGGTAACAACGCCGGTCAACAGCACGAAAATAATATCCACCATAGCCGCAGGCACTCCTGAGTAAAGATGTCGAGCGGCAGCATAAAACACCGGATTTTGGCTTGCTTCATATCAAAGGCCAACTATCATTGCGTTTCGGCCAACTGTTCAGCGAAAGGCTTTATGCGCAATCGACATATTGACGATCTCGACTCGGTGCAAAGGCCCGTGATTGCTATTGGCACCGACTACCCAAGGGGTTACCTGCTGCCTATGCACCAGCATCGGCGCGCTCAATTGCTTTACGGCGCCACCGGGGTAATGCACGTGTTCACCCGTCAGGGGAACTGGATTGTGCCGCCTCAGCATGCGGTGTGGCTGCCCCCACAGATGGCGCATGAAGTAAGAATGGTCGGCGTCACGACCCGCAGCCTGTACATTGAACCGGCCGCGTTGTTGGTTGATCCACCACAGGATTGCCAGGTGGTCAGCGTAACGCCGCTGATGCGCCAACTGTTGATGGCCGCCGTCGATATGCCACTGGATTATGATGGGCAAGGCCGGGATGGCGCGCTGGTTAGCCTGCTGCTGCATGAGCTGGCCAATCTACCGCCTCTGCCGCTGCATATCCCCCTGCCGACGGACCGGCGACTGAGTGAACTCTGCCAGCAATTCCTGCAACACCCTGATGCGCACGATTCACCTCAGGCATGGGCTGCGCGGCTGTATATGAGCATCCGCAGTTTCAGCCGCCTGTTTCGCGCTCAGACAGGAATGTCCTTCTCACAATGGCGTCAGCGTGCCTGCGTGGTGTTGGCGCTGGCCCAATTGGCCGAAGGCAGCAGCGTGACGCAGGTGGCTCTGGAACTAGGGTATGAAAGCAGCGCGGCGTTTGCCACCATGTTTCGCCGCGTGCTGGGGCAAGCGCCGTCGTGCTATCTGGCTTCAGAACGGCGCGAAAGGGGTTAGCGGAACTTCTTGTGGTTAGCGTCGCGGGTTTGTTTGAAGCCCTGCGCGACCTGCTTGGCTTCGGCCAGCTTGCCTTGATTGGCCAGCGCCAGCGATTGGTCGATCTGACCGATCAGCGTGTCCAGCCCGTGGTGGAAATCTTTTATCTCCGGGCTATCGGGCGCTTTGTCCTCCAGCTTGGGCGGCGTGCTTTGCTTTGCATCCACTGCGGCGGCGCGCATGTTCTGCAAACTTTGCTTCAAGGTATCCGTGGAGTCAGTGCTCAGCACCGTTTTGTAATTGCCTGCGATGGTATCCATATCGTCGGCCAGATCGGCCGCGACCGCCAGTGAACTGGCGCCCAGCAGCGCCAGCGCCATCAGCGCTTTCAGTTTGTTCGACATGCTTGCTCACCTTCCAGTTATTGTTTTAGTGGTCCCCTTTTAGGGCCGTGCGCCGCCATTGACCACGCCATGACGCAGCACAGCCTAAACATAGGCAAGGGAGCAGAAAACCGAAACCGGAGATTTGTAAGCAAGGTTAAAACAGAGGAAGGGGAAACGGCTGGCAACGGGAGCGGCCAGCCGTGGCGAACATTATTGACCGGCGATTTTCATGTCCGGCAGTAAAACGGAGCCGCACTGAATATTGCTGCGGGTTTCGATGTCGCTGCCCACGCTGACAATATTGCGCAGCATATCCTTGAGGTTGCCGGCGATGGTGATCTCGCTGACCGGATACTGGATCTCGCCGTTTTCCACCCAGAAACCGGCGGCGCCACGCGAGTAGTCACCGGTGATACCGCTAACGCCCTGGCCCATCAGTTCGGTCACCACCAGGCCCGTGCCCAGTTGCTTCAGCATGCCGGCAAAGTCATTACCCTGCCCGGCAATGCGCCAGTTGTGAATACCGCCTGCGTGTCCGGTGCTGTGCATACCGAGCTTGCGGGCTGCATAGCTGGTCAGCAGCCAGGTTTGCAGTACGCCATCTTTAACGATGTCGCGCCGTTGGGTGCGTACACCTTCGCTGTCGAACGGCGTGGAAGCCAGGCCTTTCAGCAGGTGCGGGTGTTCTTCAATGGTCAGCCAGTCCGGCAGGATCTGCTTGCCCAAAGAATCCAACAGGAAGGTGGATTTACGGTAAACGCTGCTGCCGCTGATGGCGCCAACCAAATGCCCGAACAGGCCGGTCGCCACTTCGGAAGCGAACAGCACCGGGGCGGTCATGGTAGACAGCTTGCGCGGTGCCAGACGCGACAGCGTGCGGCGGGCACATTCCTGGCCCACCCATTCAGGGCTTTCCAGATCGCCCATCGCACGGCCGATGGTATAGGCGTAGTCGCGCTCCATATCGCCATCCTGCTCGGCAATCACGCAGCTCGACAGCGAGTGCCGGCTGGAACAGTAGCTTTGCAGCATGCCATGACTGTTGCCGAACACCTTGATGCCGTAGTGGCTGTTAAAACTGCCGCCTTCGGTATTAGTGATGCGCTTGTCAGCCGCCAGCGAAGCCTGCTCTGCGCGAGCAGCCAATTCGATACCGCGTTCGGCGTCCAGTTCTGCCGGGTGGAACAGATCCAAGTCCGGTGCATCAAACGCCAACAGGTCCTTTTCCGCCGGGCCGGCGTTCGGATCTACCGAGGTGTAACGGGCAATATCCAGCGCCGCCTGCACGGTGCGGGCAATGGCATCCGGGCTGAGATCGGTGGAAGAAGCGCTGCCTTTGCGTTGCTGGTGATAGACGGTAATGCCCAACGCGCCATCGCTGTTGAACTCAACGTTCTCCACTTCGCCAAAGCGAGTGCTGACGCTGATACCGGTAGATTTGGTCACGGCAACTTCTGCCGCATCAGAACCGGCGCGCGCCAGTTCCAAAGCCTGTGAAACGGCCTGTTCCAGCGCCTTGCGCTGTTCTGCAACTTGAGTGACTACTTTCATCAATCTGCCATACTTAATCAGAAAATCGTTGAGAAAAGTGCCGTGGCGGCGTGGTTGCGCGCGGAGTCACGCGCAAAAATCATGTGATTTATACTTTTGAGTCTAACAGGAACCGCGTGGAATTTCGCATAAAGCCGGCAACCTGTTAGGATTAGCCTCTTTTTAACGGAGCCTACCATGAACAAACAGCCTGAAGACTGGCTCGACGATGTCCCGGAGAACACGGACGAGGACGATGACGAGATTATCTGGGTCAGTAAAAGTGAAATTAAACGCGATGCCGAAGCCCTGAAAGACCTGGGGACCGAACTGGTCGAACTAGGTAAAAACGCGCTGGAACGCATCCCGCTGGACGAAGATTTGCGCGCCGCAGTTGAGCTGGCGCAGAAGATCAAGAAAGAAGGCCGCCGCCGTCAGCTGCAGCTGATTGGCAAAATGCTGCGCGCCCGCGATGTAGAGCCGATCCAAACCGCACTCGACAAGCTGAAGAACCGCCATAACCAACAGGTTTCGCTGTTCCACAAGCTGGAAGCGCTGCGTGACCGTCTGGTGGAAGAAGGTGATGACGCGATCCCGTCGATTCTGGCGCTGTATCCGGAAGCCGACCGCCAGCAGCTGCGCTCACTGGTGCGTAACGCACAGAAAGAGAAAGCCGCTAACAAGCCGCCGAAAGCTTACCGTCAAATTTTCCAATACCTGCGCGATCTGGCCGAAACCGCCGAATAATCGCCGCCGTCACCACGGGATGAACCCGATTCATCCCCGGTGATGTGCAGGTTCACCGCTGCTTTCACGGATATTGAAACGCAGGCTGCCTTCCAGTTCTTCTTCCGCCTCTTCAAACAACAGGATAATCGCACCAAAGCGACGTTTGCTGCGGGCGTTGAGATGGGTAAACTCAATCTCGACCGGCAGGCCGATATCCGCCGTCACCACGTCCCACAGCGCGTCAAGATTGGCACCAAAAGCCTCATCCAGTGCAAACTTATGCGCAAAAATGCGGTAAAACGCCGGCAGATCGCTAATCTGATTAAAATCGAACTCTACTTTTGCCATCAAGCTCACTCCACCCGAATGAAGTTTTTATAATGGTCACGCGTGACAAAAATCAGGCCATCACTGGAATACAGCAGGCGATCGGCACCACGCCGGCCGCATTGGTAATTGATATCCGCCTCGCGCCATACCCGGCTGCGGGCCGCAGGCAGTTGTCCTTCACGGTTTGAGAAACGGTCGCCACCAATTGCCTTGCCCGGCAGCACCGAACACAGGTTGCCGTTACGTGCATCCCATCCCTGCTCGCGCGCCTGTTTTTTGGTGATGTAATAATCCGGCAGCCGCTGATGCTGCTGCAGGTAGCTCACCACCCTTTTTTGCTGCGTCAGTTGGTCAATACTCTGGCCTTCGGCCACCGCCGGTACGTTGGTAATCGCCCGATCGTTACCACGCAGTGCGCTAAAACCGGCTATCACAATGGCGATAACTACCGCCACGAGGATCCGCTTATTCATTGCTGTCCCTGAATTATGGCCGACAAGGGTGCACCGGCACCCATGCTAGTTGGATTTATAGATGAAGAGGATGAAGCAGAGATGACTGGTATGTAACGTTTTCACTTCAGGGAAACCACGCCCCACAACCTGCAACACCCATTCAAGCTAATCATGCCATTGTGCAGCGCGTCTGGCACTCAGTGCAACTCTGAAACAGGCCTCTATCAGGCAAGTATAGCCCCGGCAGGGGCGTTTGGCGTATCAGTCGATCAACGCGTGGCGGTAGCGATGCAGCATGCCGGCCAGGCGTTTTACCGGATCGGTAACGCTGAGCGGTGCGTGATAATCCACCAGCTTTTGCTGATAGTCATTCATTTCGTCCAGCAGCCGATCGTAATAGTAAGCGCGCTTCACGTCGTTCTTGGCCGAAACCACATGATCGGCAGTGTTGCGAATCTGCTTGTGGAACGCCGAAAGTTCTTCGCTAACCGGGATCTCCGCCCGCTGCATGCGCTGATGAGCAATGATCAGGTTCAGCGCCAGCCGGTATTTGGCGATGTCGTTCGGGAACATCATCAGCAGTTGGTTAAGCTGCTGATACAGCGCCGGCAGATGGTTTTGCCGACGGCGCGACGCCTTGGTGGTCAGTGCCGATACTGCGCTGCTGACAAACTGGTTCAGCAGCGTGCGGCCGGTGCGCTCACGTGAATTATCGCGGATCAGCAACAGCACCATCAACCCCACGCAGCTACCGAGGAACTGGCCAAGCGCACCGTCGAGAAACTGAGTGACGTTGAATTCCATCGGGTTACTCAACACCAAAATGTTGATGGTCCCCGCCAGCAAGCCGAGCGAACCCAGCCGCCTTTTCTGCACTTCGATACCGATGAAAAACGCCAGCAGCCCGAGGCTGAGGCACAGCAGCAAAATGCTTTGCTGGGTCGCCGGCAGGATCACCATAAAGAACAGCGAACCGACCGGGATTGCCGCCAGCATGCCCAGCACAAAATCCATTGCGACCATACGCGGCGCGGGGGTACGCATCGCCAGCGAGGTGATCACCGCAATGATCACCATAAAACCGCTGCCGGAGGTCCAACCGGTCCACAGCCACAACAGGCTGCCGAAGGTCGTCGCCACAAAGGTACGCAGACCGTTGATCATCGCGTGATGGCCTTCCGCCGACGTCGGTTTGATCACCACCTCACTGCTCAGCACACTTTCTTCCACCGCGCTGATGCTGCTGTTGGTGTGCACGCCTTTAGCCAATAACAGATAACGCGTGGCCGCCCCGACCCAACTGCTGATGGTCAGCAAGGTTTCGTCGGTGCGGTTGGTGGTCAGCACCTGGCGCAACAGCTTCATGCGCTTGTGAATTTCCTGCGGGGTATCCGCCGGCACCATCAGCAGTTCGCGAATATTCTCTTTCACCGCATCCGGATGATTCAGCAGGATTAAATACGTCTCGCAGGCCTGGGTAATCAGCGTCAGCGACAGCGTATGCAACGCCTGAACACGGCGGTTCACCTTTTGCCAGCGTGAAGACTCCATCATCAGATTGCTGCGCATGCCGTTCAGCGCAGTGGTGCTTTTCACCAGGTTGCTCCAGGCGCGGTCAATGTCTTCTTTCTCGGCATCGCTGATGCACATCTGCATCAAGCGGTACTGATCCACCAACAGTTGATCCACCGCGCGATCGATATCCTGCTTGATCGATCGCGGCGAGAACAACAGATCCGCCAGCACTGCGCTGACGATCCCCAGCACGATCTCGCTGCAGCGCTCAATGGCGAACTGCGGCGCTTCCAGCAGGTGGGATTCGCTGGTGGCGACCGTCACGATAATGATCAGCGCGGTATAACCGGCCAACCCCCAGGCGTAAGAATTCTCGACTTTAATCAGCGAGGACAACCAGGTACAAAAACCGGCCCAGATACAGCACAACAACAGCATCACAACGGGCGCACGCGCCGTAGTGACGATAATCGCCAGGCCGACGAAACACCCGATAAAGGTACCGATGATACGCAGCCAGCCGCGGTGGCGGATAGCGCCGGAGAAGGGTTCGCCACCGGCGGCAAAGGCCGGGCCGGCGGCCACGATGGCGGCGGTCATCGCCGACCAGCGTGGCGTTTCCAGATTGAGGTGGAAGCCGACAAACAGGGCAAACACAATGGCAAAACTGAGCTTGAAGGCAAATCTCAGCCTGATAAAGGTTGGGTTATTCATTAACCGAACTCACGCAGCCGATGCATCAAACGCACAAAAGGCGAGCCGCTGTCGGTAGCGCGATCGTTCTTGCCGGTGATCACCACGGTAGCCGTGGTACCTGCCGGGTACGGATGCAATTGGTCTTTGTCATCCAGCAGAATTTTCACCGGCACGCGCTGTGCCAGGCGCACCCACTCCAGGTTGCTGTCGATCGACGCCAGCCCTTTGCTGTTCACGGTGCTGCTGCTGTTATTGACGGCAGCAGCCACGCTGTCGACGGTGCCATGCATGATACGGTTACTGCCCAACGGGGTAATTTCCGCACGATCGCCTTTGTTCAGACCATGCAGCTTGGTTTCTTCCAGATAGGCCAAAATATAGAAACTGTTTTTCTTCACCAGCGCCACAGCAACTGAACCGCGGGTAATGTACTCACCGGCATGCACGTTCAGGTTTGTGATCCAGCCATCGGCCGGTGCGCGCACTGTGGTACGTTCCAGGTCCAGCTTCGCCAGTTCACGCGTCGCTACAGCCTTCGCCAACTGATGTTCTACGGTTTGCAGAACGTTATTCGCCTGGTCTATTTCTTCCTGCGACATCGCCTGCACGCCCAAGCGAACACGACGACCCGCCTCCCTTCTTTTTTCCGCTGCCAAGGTCTGGTAGTAGGCCACGTCGGCGTTAGCTTCCGCCAGAGCCTGCTGGTAGCGCGGCTGGTCGATCACCAACAGCACCTGCCCTTTCTTGACCAACTGGTTATCCACCAGCGGCACGTCGGTCAGCAGCCCGGTAACGTCCGGCGCTATCGCCACCACGTCGGCAGTAAACTTGGCATCACGCGTCCAGGGGGACTCGGTGTAAAACACCCAGGCTTTGAATACGGCGACGATCCCCAGCAGGACCAGAATCAGAGTGATCGCGATTCGGGTTATTTTTATTGAAAAATTTTTCACAGCGACCTCAAACGAAAAGACATGAAATCAGATAGAACAAACAGCAGTACAGCGCGGTATTGAACAGCGCTGGATGCCAGACAAAATCGTAGATCCCGGTAGGCTGCAGCAGACGGCGCAGCAAGAAAAACAGCGCCAGCGAGACCAGCAATTCAAAAAATACCGGGGGGAACGACAGTCCGAAAATGACCATAACCGGAAGCAAACTCATCAATTTTTCCTTATTACTCACTGCACCGGGCGTAACCCTTTATACCCGTCATCTTTCAAGTTGCAGCGCTGTTATCTGCACTCGCTCACCTCAGTTACTTACTAAAGTAAGCGCCTGGGGTGAGCGAGCTGGTCGCCTAGCTGCAACTTGAAAGCTATAGGGTATATTTCATTCACATTCTCTTTACATTTTAGCCGACACGCACCACAAATTCCGCCCCAGACAGGTTGTCCAGGCCACGAACCTGAAAAAAAGGTAAACTCTGGAACGTACATCCGCGATAGGGAATGCGAGGATACCGGAGGGATCGGCCACGACGTCGGCGCCGATCGCACTCGCGCGTTGATAAGGTCTTTCCACCCGACCTCGTTATATTAGCGTGCTTACTATCAACTCATCAACAATCTGTGATCTAAATCACTTTTAAGCCAGAGTGAATAATGGAACGATTAAAACGGATGTCGGTATTCGCCAAAGTGGTTGAATGCGGGTCATTTACTGCGGCGGCACGCCAACTCGATATGAGCGTTTCGTCTATCAGCCAGACCGTCTCCAAACTGGAGAATGAGCTACAGGTTAAACTGCTTAACCGCAGCACCCGCAGCATTGGCCTGACGGAAGCCGGAAAAATCTATTACCAGGGTTGTCGTCGCATGTTGTTGGAAGTGAGCGAGGTGCACGAACAGCTGTACGCGTTTAACAATACGCCGACCGGCACGCTGCGCATTGGCAGCTCGTCCACCATGGCACAAAACGTGCTGGCGACCATGACTGCCGATATGTTGAAGGAATATCCTGGCCTGACGGTGAACCTGGTGACCGGTATTCCGGCGCCGGACCTGATTGCTGACGGGCTGGACGTGGTGATCCGTACCGGTGCGCTTCAAGACTCCAGCCTGTTCTCCAAACGTCTGGGATCCATGCCGATGGTGGTCTGCGCCGCCAAAAGCTATCTCAGCCAGCACGGTACGCCGCAGAAGCCCAGCGACATGGTCAACTTTTCCTGGCTGGAATACAGCGTGCGGCCGGATAGCGAATTCGAACTGATCGCCCCCGAAGGCATAAGCACGCGTATTGCGCCGCAGGGACGTTTTATCACCAATGATTCACAGACCATGATCCGCTGGCTGAAAGCCGGGGCCGGCATCGCCTATGCGCCGCTGATGTGGGTGATCGAAGAGATCAAACGTGGTGAGATCGAGATCCTGTTTAAAAGCTATCATGCGGATCCTCGCCCGGTGTACGCGGTGTACACCGAGAAAGATAAGCTGCCGCTCAAGGTGCAGGTGTGCATCAACTACCTGAGCGATTACTTCAAGCGCGTGGCGGAAGTTTATCAGGAGTATCGCTGAGCAAAATACGGCGTGCCAACGCGCCAAGCAGCAGCAAGGCCAGCATGCCCAGCCCCCAAACCAGCCAGACAAGGTACCCAGCCCAGGTGATCAACTGCGGGAAATAACTCGCCAGCCAATCCCCCAGTTGCTGCAACAACGGTAACCAGCTTTCCAACAGCGCCTGCGGCACCAGGCTAAGCAACCCCGCCAACGGGGGCGCCAGCTCCGCAGAACCCCTTTGTGCCAGCCCCGTCAACGACGGTAGCCAGGCCAACACGCCAGAAGCTCCCCAGGCCAGCAGCGTCCATAACGTCATGGCCGCCAACAGGACGACCAGACTCCATCCTGATTTGGTCATGGTTGCCCTCCGCTGACCGCCGTACCACACTGCTGGCAGAAACGGCTCCCCGGCGGCAGCGGCGCCGAACACCCGCGGCAGGACGCTGACTCCGTTTCGAAAGGTTGGCCGCAGCGGTGGCAGTAACGGGCACCGGGCCGGTTAGGCGCCTGACATTGCAGGCACTGCGGGCCCTGATCGCCATGCTGGTTATAACGGTTACCATGGTGTCCGCCCCCGTGCCGCGAACGTGAGTGGCCACCACCAAAGCCACCTTGTCCCAAAAGCTTTTTCAACATGCTCATCGCTCTTCACCTCTTTGCTGTACGCCAGGACTCAATGTAAACCCTGGAGTAAACTCCAGGGTAAAGCGCTGCGAGAGGGATTTACGTTTAATTACATCCTAAGATCAGCAACGCTTTGATGTGGCTAGCAAAAAGCATCATCTGTCATTACCTGGCCTGCTGCCGGTGCGCTATGCTGCGGAGACCTCTCCCTGCATCAGGAATAAAAATGAAAAAAATCATACTGGACTGCGATCCGGGGCATGACGATGCTATCGCCATGCTGCTGGCCTGGGGCAATCCGCAGATCGAGCTGCTGGCCGTCACCACCGTGGTGGGCAATCAAACGCTGGATAAGGTGACCCGCAACGCGCTGGCTGTTGCACGTATCGCCAATATTACCGGCGTGCCCTTCGCCGCCGGCTGCACACGGCCGCTGGTGCGGCAAATCGAGGTTGCGCCCGATATTCACGGCGAGTCCGGCCTGGACGGCCCGGTTTTACCTGAGCCAACGCTGACGCTGGAAACGCGACACGCGGTAGATTTGATTATCGACACCATCATGGCCCATCCGCCAGGCAGCGTGACGCTGGTCCCCACCGGCGGCCTGACCAATATCGCCATGGCAGTTCGTAAAGAACCACGGATTGCCGAACGGGTGAAGGAAGTGGTGCTGATGGGGGGTGGCTACCACGTGGGGAACTGGAGCGCGGTAGCGGAATTCAATATCAAGATTGATCCGGAAGCCGCGCACATCGTTTTTAATGAGAAATGGCCGCTGACCATGGTCGGGCTGGATCTGACCCATCAGGCGCTCGCCACCCCAGAGGTGTGTGCACGCATTGCCGCCATCCAAACCGGACCAGCCAGGTTTGTCGGCGAATTGCTCGAGTTCTTTGGCAAAATGTACCAGCAGGCGCAGGGGTTCAGTGCACCGCCGGTGCACGATCCCTGTGCGGTGGCCTACGTTATTGCCCCCGATGTGATGACGGTGCGAAAAGTCCCGGTAGATATCGAACTCACCGGCACCCTGACACTGGGCATGACGGTAGCCGATTTCCGCACAGCACCACCGCCCGACTGCCATACGCAGGTAGCAGTAACGCTGGATCAGGATAAATTCTGGGGTTTGGTGGTGGATGCTCTAGAGAGGATTGGGGACGTGAAGATTTAATGAACGGTTAACGAGCCGGGCATTACCGATGCCGAACAACTGGAGCTCACCGCCGCACCCGGTGTTATTCGGTTGCTGTGGCGGGAGGACGAAGTTTTTAGGGCATAGATGTAAAAATCCCGGCCAGTTGGCCGGGATTTTTGAGTATTATTAAAAATATATTATTACCTTGATGATTCAATGTCGTCAGGGTAAACAGTCAAAACATCTAATGTATCGCCTTCACTATCAACGAACTCTACTTCATAAGCTAAAGTAGGTTCTTGATATATCATAACAACTGCCCCACTACATCCTTCGAGTACAGTGTCAGACAAGTCTTTTTTTGCTTTAACAACATCGTATTCTTTAATCATAAAGTAAATACCAAAATATTTATTTCTTAGCTGGAATAGCTGTTACGAGCCTAACCACGCCATCATTATTCTCGATCCAACCAAATTTAACGTTAATTGTTCTACCATTCTTACCAGTTATTGGTATTAGCTGATCATATTTAGTACCGAACTGCGTTTCTGCTGTTTTAACAGCTTTACTGGAGACAAAAACGATTTGTTTCGCAAGCTCGTTTAAGTTTGTTTTGTTAAAACCAAGAGCACTATCGAACCATTCCGCCTTGCTTCCTCCGATAGGATGTTGTTTATCCAACAGATAGTTAGCTAACTTTTGATCAACACTAACTTGTGTTTCTACTCTATTTGTAATCGAATTTATGGCGCTGCCGTTTCCAACATTCTTCGCAGCATTAGCCGCCACAGCTTCAGCTTTCGCAGCCGTTGCCTCTGCCGCTGTCTTACCGATACCTACCGCACCACCGGCCCCAACACCGCCCGGTACGATAGCTTCCGACATCTGGATACCGGCATTATTCAGGCACAGCACCACATTACCCGCACAAGCCTGTATCGCTGCTTTCGCTGCCGCTGCTATTTCAGGCGTGGCCGCTGTCAGTAAACCACCACCAAGACCCGCCGGAAGCGCCACCATCAGCGCATCGTTCATCGCCAGCCCTTTCTGGCAGGACGCTGAACCTGGGTCAGTGCTGCAAGACGCGATATTCTTGCCGTGATCCTGCACGAACTTGGTCTGGGTCTCTTCATTGCCACCCAGCAAGTTATTCTCCACCGCATTCTTACCGGCCTGCGAAGCCGTTACCGCCCCTGCCGTACTGTCTGAAGCTATCCCGCCGGCCAGTCCTGCGGCCAGTTGGCTCAAAGCACTGACCTCCTGCTTCTCACCTTCTGTCAGACTGCTTATGTCACGGCCCGGGAACCTTATCTCTGTTATCACCCGCGCGGCCAGCTCGCCACCGCCCGCACCCACCGCACCGGCTACCGCAGACTGGTTGTTCAGTTGCGCAGTTATCGCCCCCAATAACGCATGCGCCATTGCGTTCGCTGCCACGTTATTTTCACCGACCCGCGCCTTGATTTCTCTCGCCAGATACGGTGCCGCTCCGCTCGCCAAAGCGCCGGCCAGATTGTTCCTCGCCAACGCCTGCAGCACGCCCGTTACCGCCTGCGCGGCCTGTTGCATATCGCTGCTGGTGCCGTATTTCTGCATCTCGGCCTGATATTCCGGCGTTTTACGCAACGCTGTCGCATCCAGCCCCGGATGCTTGTCCTTTGCCTTCTGCAAGCCATTGATATCACCCTGGGTGCGGACAATATCCATCGTCTGCCCGGCGATTTCGCCGATCAGCTGCGCCTGCTTCAGCCGGTTCTGCTCTTTCTCCTTGTCGAAGATCGGCCCGATACTGCCATTGGCGTTATCCGTATCCCGGCTCAACGCATTCACATCTTGCTGCTGGTTGGCCCCATCGCGAATAACCACGCTACCGCCCGACACCGCAGCCTTGGTCGTGCCTTCTGCATGCCTTTTAGAACGGCAATTTGATCATCGACATAACTGGCTCACCGAGTACGGCATCACCAACCCGAAACCTCTGAAGATCACCGCCGCACCCGGTGTGATCCGGTTACGACACAGGGAAGAGGAAGTTTTGAGGGCTTAGGAAGCAAAGATCCCGGCCAGTTCAAGTTGGCCGGGATTTCAATATTGCTAATTTTTCAATAAATGTCTTAATTGTTTTAAAGATCCTTGTATATCCGGATCTTCAGGGTCAATACTTTCATTTCTAAATAAAGCAACCGCATAAACCTGTTCTAAAACAAACCAATGTTCATGGAATTCATTTTTCCATTCCACATCAACAGATTGCAAACAAAATAATAAACCTTCTAAATTATCAATCAGCTTTTTAAGCGATATTTTGTTCAATGAATATAAATCCAACATTTCTCCCATCAAGGAAAGCTGGCGTTGATCATATTCGCTCAATGTCATATCAGAAAGTAAAATCATTGCTTTATTTTCCCATAATCAACAGTAACAACAGTTCCACTTTTGGTATCCGTAATCACCGTTATATTATTCTTACCATCGTAATATGCCGTTGTACCCGGTCTTTTACCTACCACAGCATTTTCTGGGCGTATCGCATTTTCTACTGAGGTCGGCGTAATGCCTTGACGTTGCATACGATCCAGTGAGTGACTGGAGTAATCTCGACTGTTGATTATTGTCGGTTTATTCGAACCATCAATTACATTTAGCGGATTACCTTTCGAACCAGTTGGAGTTTTTGCTGATATTTCAGAACTAGCTTTATTAATCAGCTTAGATGCTTCAGCAACATCACCTTTCTTCAGCGCCTGCTGCGCTCCTTTAATTGCTTTGCCTGCAACATCTCCCAGTCCTGGGACAAGCCCTATTGTAGCTGCCAGATAATCTATCGCGCTCTGCGCTTCTGCAAAACTCTTGATATCCCCGACCACAGGCACAAAATCTACACCGAACGAGGCCATATCTTTCAGCTCATCCCGGCGCTGAGTGTACATCTTCACTGAGCACGCTTCTGCACTCATTCCGGCACAGTTCTGCTGTTTATAGCGTTTATTTTCTGCTTCAACGCGATCTTCAGCGACCTGCTGAGGTGTCTTACCCTGCGATGTTGCATCTATCAAATCACTCAGCGAGTTATTCTCTACCGCATTCTTACCGGCCTGCGAAGCCGCTACTGCTCCTGCCGTACTGTCTGAAGCTATCCCCCCTGCCAGCCCTGCGGCCAACTGGCTCAAAGCACTCATCTCCTGCTTCTCACCTTCTGTCAGACTGCTTATGTCACGGCCCGGGAACCTTATCTCAACTATCACCCGCGCAGCCAGCTCGCCACCGCCCGCACCCACCGCACCGGCTACCGCAGACTGGTTGTTCAGTTGCGCAGTTATCGCCCCCAGTAACGCATGCGCCATTGCGTTCGCTGCCACGTTATTTTCACCGACCCGCGCCTTGATTTCTCTCGCCAGATACGGTGCCGCTCCGCTCGCCAAAGCGCCGGCCAGATTGTTCCCCGCCAACGCCTGCAGCGCGCCCGTTACCGCCTGCGCGGCCCGTTGCATATCGCTGCCGGTGCCGTATTTCTGCATCTCGGCCTTATATTCCGGCGTTTTACGCAACGCTGTCGCATCCAGCCCCGGATGCTTGTCCTTTGCCTTCTGCAAGCCATTGATATCACCCTGGGTGCGGACAATATCCATCGTCTGCCCGGCGATTTCGCCGATCAGCTGCGCCTGCTTCAGCCGGTTCTGCTCTTTCTCCTTGTCGAAGATCGGCCCGATACTGCCATTAGCGTTATCCGTATCCCGGCTCAACGCATTCACATCTTGCTGCTGGTTGGCCCCATCGCGAATAACCACGCTACCGCCCGACACCGCAGCCTTGGTCGTGCCTTCTGCATGCC
>NZ_JALJRT010000005.1:241248-364921 GCF_024519545.1 Serratia sp. Ser99
CGAATAACCACGCTACCGCCCGACACCGCAGCCTTGGTCGTGCCTTCTGCATGCCCTTTATTGCCCGCGCCGGAAAGGGCCGCGCCCGCCAGATTGGTCAGCAGATCTGACCCCACCGGGCCGCCGCTGCTGATGCTGCCCCCTTGATGCTCGGCCTTGAAATCCGCCTGATTATGGATATCACTGAAGCCCAGGGTGCCGGTATCAAGACGGTTTTTCTCTGGCGCGGCAGTACTGGCGATGACCGCGCCGTCCAACTGCGTATGCTGGTTAACCTTAATATCATAGCCGCCCTTGCCGGCAAATATACCCGTTTGTTCCTGCACGCTGTCATAATTGCTGTGCAATTTGTCACGGCTCATACTCAGACTCGCCGAGCCGCCAGCACCGAAGATAGCCACACTGACACCACCACTGACGCTGCTTTGTTTGGCGTCATAGTTGTCGCTATCCTGCTGGCTTTGCATTATCAGGTTACCGGCGGTATCCACCTCCACCCTTTCGCCACTGATTTGTGCCCCTGACAAAAGGGTATCCCGGGTACTGCGCATTGACATCACGCCACCGGTGTCTATCGTCGTCTCAGTCCAAAACGTTCCATCACCATGCTCACTGCCCTGGCTTTTGTTGGCATTGGCGAAGACGCTCAATCCCGTCTGTTTTCCCACACCAATGCTGACGCCGATATTGCCGCCGCTGCTCTTGTTACTTCCTTCGGTCTTCTGAGTATTGGCTGCGCCCAACAGCAAGATGTCACGCTCGGCGGCCAGAGTGGTGTTGCCCGCCACTTTAAACTGACTGCCGACAACGACAATGTCACCGCTGTCAGCAGTATTGCCCTTGCCGGTTGCAGTCACCTGCATATTATTACCGGCACTGAATGTTGAACCGGCGATGCTCGTTTGTTCCTGATGCTGTTTCGACGACGATTTCTGGCCGCCAAGAGAAATACTGATCCCCACCATGCTGCCTTCTTCAGTATCGGTATCGCCGACTTTTGCCAGTCGACCCGCCTGAGCGGCCTGCACGCCGGATAATGCCGCTTTGGCCCTCTGCAAGGCAGCCAGTCGACCGTCGGTCTCCTGCTTTGCCTGTTGAGCCGTTGTCACCGCACTATTAATCGCACTGCCCACCGTACCGGACAGCGCCAGACTCAGGCCACTCTGTTTCTGTTCGAAGGCTTCGTCACGACGACGAATATCCTTACCCGGGTCGATATGGACGCTATCCCCCGTCACCGACAGGTTCTTATCCGCAATCACATCTGCGCCACTGATATGCACCTTGCCGCGCGCTTCGATATCCACGCTGCCGCCGGTCGAACCTATGGTGCTGACGCTCTGGCTTTGGGTAGTGCCATCTTCGTTCAATTGATGACGAGAAGATTTACTGCCGATGGTCACGCCGATGCCGCCGCCGCTGAACACGCCGCTGGTTTTTTTCTCGTTCAGCCGGTAAAGGGATTGCTCCTCGGTGGCGGCAAAAATATCGATGTTATTATCGGCCTTTAATGTGACCTGGCCGTCCCCCACTACCGTCGAGCCCCGTACTGTCAGGTCGTTACCGGCGTTGAGTAAAACGTTGTCGCCACTCAGTACCGTTCCTTTCTCATGAGTCGCGTAGTCCTCCTCCACCGTATGGGTGGTGGTTTTGGACATAAATCCTTTTTTGACCTTAGTCTCTTCGAAGAAGCTGTAGTCACTTTCAGCTACGCTGTCCACCACGATATTACGGTCGGCGTTAACCACCAAATCTCCACTTACCTGTGCCTGCGTACCCTCGAAGATGGCATCCTGGCCAGCATCAACGCGCAAACTGCCGCCGGCGATTTCGGTGACCTGTTGGCGTATGGACTCCTTCACCCGCTGCTGGCCGCCGCCGTGGCTTGCCTGATACTCCCGGTTTTCCACGCTGTTAAGATTTACGTCTCGCTTGCCACTCAGTAGGATGTCGCTGTCGCCCACCAACACCGCCCCCTGCGAGTTCAAATCACGCTCGGCATGTAGCGTCATATTCCCACTACTGGTGATGATGCTGCGATCGGCACCGCTGCTGATGCGCTCGCTATTACTGGTTTTATCAATGGATTCCGTGCGATTAACAAGCAGGTTGATATCACCCGTCGCCTGCAGATTCATCGTGCCATCAGAGGCGATCCTCGCGCCGATAACATCGATATTTTTGTCGGCACGCATGATCAACGCATCTTCTGCGCTGATGACAGCAGTATCGCCAACTTCTGTACGCGACAGGGACAACGTCTGGCCGCCCTGAGTCCCTGTGGCATCCCACTGGCGAGCCTGAGTTTTATTGATAATGCTGCCATCCAGACTTTCAATCGCGACCCGCTTGCCGCTGATGGTCGAGCCGATATTGCTGATATCGCCAATGGCGCTGAGCTGCAAATTGCCGTCGGCGTCGAACAGCCCCTGGTTAAGGTTGCTGATAACCGTTTTACTATTAACGTTGAGCCGTTCACCACCTTGTAGCGAGCTGCCGTCATTACGAATACTGCCGCCGTTCAGGTTAACGATATTGCCGGTGATCACGCTGCCGTTGAGCTGGGCTGCGTCACCTTTGGCCAAATAGAGTTTTGGCGCCAACACCGTCTGGCCGTTGATCGTTACCTTCTCCCACCAGACGATGCTTTTATCCAACTGCGCAACCTGGCCCGGCGTCAGGCTAACGCCAAACTGCAAGTTCAGGCCGCTCTGCGCTTGTGCGGCGTTGTCGATCAACTGCTGCATCTGCGCCAAATCGGAGCCGATACCGTTGAGATAGCGCTTGCCGGTCTGGCTGAGCATGGCGTTGCTGATATAGCGGGTATCGAACGCCGCATTCCCCAGGAACCGATAGTCGTAGTCCGGATTAAGTCGCAGCCGATCGAGGAAGTAGGCCGAACCGATAAACTGTTTTTCATCGGTAAAACGGCGGTCGTTTTCACGCGGAGCGGCACCCGGCTGTTGGCCCAGCATGGCGTAGAGATCGTTGAACAGGCTGTTATCCAACTGCCCCAGGCCGTCCAGTTTCGGGTTGGTGGTGATCAGGTATGGGCTATTGGGATCCGCGCTGACGACAAAACTGCCGCTATCCCCGCCCGGCAGTGGGTAGTCCGCCAAGGCTACGGCGTTATTACCCAGCGAGCCCAGGGCCGCCTGCAGGTTATCTTTCCACTCCGCTGAACCGAAGGCAACGCTCTGATCCGCCGCCAGATCCTGCTGTTGAACACCGCTGATAGCCTCCGGCTGCTGCAGGCTGTCCAACGTTGGTCTAGCCAGGGTATGGCTCAGGCTGCCGGCGTTCGGTGTCACCATGCTGTTGCTGATATCGTCGGTAAAACGGACGTTAACGGCACCACCGGCCTGGATCACGCTGCGATAAACAGCGGTGTTTTCGTTCTGGTACTCTGGCTGTCCGGTTAAGCGGTACTGAATGGGGGTATTGACGTTATCACGGATGTAATTGCCGCTCTTTTTGAAGTCAGCCAACGAGCGGTGCTTGTCGAAATCATACTGTGCGATTTCGCCGTCATAACGGTAATTCAGGTATTTATTCTGGCTTCCTGCCTGGGTGCTCTCATTATTCAGCGAGCCACCACCCAGCGAAATATCACCATTGGCCAGCATGTCGCTGGCAATATTGTCAAAACGCGTAATGGTGCCGACAATGTCCTTTCCTGCGGCAATTCGCCCAGCGCCCCCGTTCGCAGTGACGGTTACGCTGGAGGATTCAACCAGGATCTTTTTATCAACGGCAGGCGCTTTAGGCGCTAAATAATAGTAATCATCAACGGAACCGTTGCCATGCCCCATGCTGCCGCCGGTGCGCACCGTTTTGATGTAATAACCGAGCTCGCTTTCAGCCAAATCCCCCAGTTTCATATTGACCAGCGTCTGGCCATTCCACAGCGGATCTTTCGCCGTCGTCTGCTTTTCGGTGCTCACCGACCAGCCATCACGCTGATTGAGCAAATGCGCGGTGTTGATCTGAATATTGCCATTTTCGGTCTCGATGGTGCCGGAGGTGTTGACGATCTCACTGTTGGCATTGCCGGCCGCGTCTTTTTGCATCCACAGGTTGTTGCCCGCCAGGACGTCGCCACGCTGGTTAGTGATACGTTCCGCCAACAGTTGCACATCGCCACCGCCGTACAACATGCCGATGTTGAGCAGATGGTTAGCCGCGCTCAGCAGCAAATTGCCGGCGGTACCGATAAACCCGTTATTATTGATGTCGCCACGGCTCAGCAACTGTACCCAGCCACCCGACTGCAGACTGGCGGTGCTGGTTTGCGTGATGCCGGCGGCTTCGATCCGCACGTCGCCGCTTCCGCCGCGCAGGGTACCGGCATGGGTCAGTTGGCCAGCGCTACGCACATCGATGCTCTGGCCCTGGAGGGTACCCAGCAGCACAACATCGCCGTCGCTGCTCAGGGTCAGCTTTTTACCTGCCGCCAAAGTGCCATTCTGGGTGAAGGCTTCCTTTAACGTCAGCGTAATATTGCCCAGCGCCACCAGTTGACCGTACTGATTCAGCAGGCTGCTCACCAATGTCGCATCGCCACCGCTGAACAGCTTGCCGTTCTGGTGGTTATCAATCTGCCGCGCGTTAACGCTCATCTGGCTTGTCGCCAATAGCGTGCCGGTATTATCCAGGCTGCCTGTCTGCAGCGTTAAATTGCCGCCCTGCAGGGTTCCCATATTATTCAGAACATCGAGCGTAAACCGGGTATCTCCGATACCGCTCAATGTGCCGCTGTTATCCAACCGGGTGCCCCTGAACGTCAGGCTATTGGCCTGCAGCCAGCCGAGGTTATTCAGCGAAGGCGCTTGAAGATCCAGTGCGCCGCCGACGATCATTTTGCCTGAGTTGATCAACTGGCGATCCAACCGCAATACGCTGCCGCCATCTCCCTGCAGATCCCCAGCGTTGTTTAGCTCTGCCGCCTCTACCCGCAGGGTTCCCAGGCTGCGCACCGTGCCACCAGCCAGGTTATGGAATATGCCACTCAGCTTGGCCTCCAGATTTTTCTGCCCCTGCAGCCTGCCGGTGTTGGTCAGTTCAGCGGCTTTTAACGTCAACTCGCCCGTCTGTACATGGCCCTGATTGTTCAAGGTCTGCGCCGTCAGATCCGTTTTCCCACTGGAGAAGATCTTGCTGCTGGTTTCCGTCTTGAGGCTGTCACTGAGATCCAAATGGACCCCTCCCGTGCCCGCCTGCAACACGCCTTTATGATCCAACTGCTGAGCCGCCAGCCTGATGCTGTCGCCCTGCCATACTCCGTCGTTTTCGACTGTCGCCGCCCCTACCGTCAGTTCCCCTTCGCTGAGCAACTTGCCGCTTACTGTGTTGTTCAGATCCTTTTGCAACTGCAACGCCAACTGCCGTAGACCAATCAGATTGCCGCTGTTGTTCACCGTGTTGGCCGTGACGGTGGTCGCCGCACCCTGCGCTTCCCCCTGATTGCTGATGCTGTCGGCCGAAAGCTGTAATGCGCCTTCGCTCAATACCTTGCCGTCGTTTTTCAGCGTGGCAGCCGTCAGTTTCAGTGGCCCCTGGCTCAGCACTTGCCCACTGTTGTGCAATGTCTGTTCAACCGTTGCCGTCAGCCCATTTTCCCCCAGGGTACTGCCAGTGTTGGCCCAACCTTGTACGCCGATATCAATGTTCTGTCCCTGTAGCTTACCGGCGTTATTCAACTGTTCCCCCTGCAGCGCCAACGCCCCCCCGGCCAGCACTCGCCCTGCCACGCGGTTTTGCAGATCTTTTGCTGTAATCTCCGCCAACCCCTTGGCCTGTATCAGCCCACTGTTCTCCACGTCTTGCGCCGTGAGCTTCATGCTGTTGGCCGCGAGGGTGCCGGTATTGTTCAACGTTGGAGCCTTTAACGTCAGCGTATTGTCCGCCACCAGCTTGCCCTGGTTGTCCACCTTTTCACTAAAGCTCAGTTCCACTCCGGAGGCGCCGATCTGCCCGCTGTTGATCAGGGTAGTGCCATTCACCGTCAGCCGTTTGCCGGCCAGCAGTTCGCCTTGTTGATCGAGCCGATTTACCTTCAGCGTGAAGCCATTATCGGCCTGCAGATGCCCTCGCTGGCGCAGTGAACCACCGCGCCAGTCAATGTTAAGTGCGTTGATTTGGCCGCTGTTATCGGCCGTCGCAGCGGAAAAGTTCAAATTCCCCAAGGTGTTAAACACGCCCGCCAACTGCGCATCCTGCGTAATTTTTAACGCCATGCCCTGTTTGGCCTGGGTGCGGGCGCCTGCGGTGGTCGACAAATTCTGGCTGTCCATCGTCAGGGCGAGTTCGCTGGAAAGCAGCCCACCCAACCGCACGTCATTAGCCTGAATGACAATATCGCTATCACTCAGCAGCGATGAGCCTGCAACTGTGCTCAGTATGCCGCCGTTGAGGGTGATGCCCTGTTTGCCGCTGGCGCTGCCCGCCAGCAAGAATTCCCCGGCCTGTACGGTTAAGAGGCCATCTGCAGACAGGGAACCTGCCACGTTAACCTTGTCGCGCACCCGCAGCTCAAGGTGCTGCCTGGCCCCGATGGCCCCCTGGTTATCGACGCTTTTGGCCGTAATCCGCTGAACACCGCCCGCTTGCAACTGCCCCCGGTTATCGAGCCGTTCGCCGATCAGCGTCTGCGTGCCCTGTGCCTGTATTCGCCCGCTGTTGTCCAGGCCCCGTGTCTGAATGTGGCTGTCGCGGTTGGCGGCCAGCTGGCCGCTGCTGCTGAGGTTATTGGCTTGCAGGTGCAGATCGCGCCCGGCGGTCAGAACGCCCTGCCAGTCGCCGTCACCGTTAAGCGTCATATTGATGTCACCTTCGGCAGTCAGGCTGCTGTCTTTAACGCTGCTCAGGCTGCCTGCGGTCAACTGCAGTTTGCCATCAGTACTGGCTTTGCCTGCCTGCAATTTGCCTGCGGCGGTAAGCTGCATATCGCCTTTGGCGTTCAACGCGGCCTTGTCCAGGGCCAGTTCACCCCGGCTGTTCAGGCTCATCGCCTGGCCGGCCTTATGGTTGCCGCTCAGCGTCATTCCTGCCGCCGTAGCATTCAGGCTCCCCTCTGCCAGCGTATTATTCAGCCGCAGTTGCCCATTGGCATCCAATTGAATATCGCCCTCACGCGCGTTGAGGTTACCGAGGTTGACCCCAACGCCTTTTTCACTGGAGACCAGGTGGATACGGTTGGCGTACATGCCACCAAGCGCACCAGTATCAATCGCCACCTTGGGCGCGTCGCTACTGCCTTCAATCGCCGTGGCCTTGCCGGTAGCATCTACCCGGTTGGCCCCGAGCGTGATGCTGAGGTCCTTGGCGTGCAGTTGCGCGTTAATCTCGGTTGCGCGGGCGATCAAGGCAAATTTTTCGCTCTTGCCGGCGTCCAGCCCGTTACCCTGAATGGTGATTGCCCCCTGGGTGACTTCCAACGCCTGCAGCTTGCCGTCAGCACCCAGCACCGGCTTGCCGGTCGTCAGCGTCGCGTTGGGGGTATTGATAAAACCGCAGCCGTCGCAGGTGATGCCATAGGGGTTGGCTACCATCACGCTGGCCTGCTTGCCCGCGACCTCCAGGTAACCGCGCAGCTGTGAGGGGTTCGGTGCCACCACCTCATTGATGATGCCCTGCGCTTCCCCGCCGGCCTGCAGGTTGGGGTTGTTCTGGATCAGCCCGCCAAGCTGGCTCTGATTGAGCTGGCCAGTGGCGTTGTTGAGGATCGTCCCCTCTTTGCCAACGTTGAAATCGTTGTATTTGTTATGCGAAATACCAGCCTGGTTCGGCGTGGCGATATTGATCACCGGCACACCATTGGCGGCCTGATCCACTCGGGTATTGCCTTCGGCTACGTTAATGCCCTCGGCCAGTACAGGCAGCAACGGTTGCCCCGCCAGCAATGTGCACAGGGTATAGCTCAGCAGGCGCTGCGTGGTATTAAGGTTTTGATTATCAATATTTTTCATCCTTGAAACCTTCCTGTGCGTTAGCGTTAAATAACGATATTGACCCGGTAATAGACCGAAACACGATCCGGTTTCATTCCATCCGGGTAAGCCAGTGGCCAGCCGACGGTCAGTTGACTGCTGAAATAGCGGCTACGGCTCCCCAGGCCCAGGGCGCCGCCCCACAGCGTCCCCGAGGCATTGGCATCCAGCGCGTCACGGTGCAGATAGCCGCCGTCTACCGCCGCCATGGCGTTAATACTGCCGACGTACGGCAAGGTCACCAGCGCCCGGTTAACTTCATTACGCCAGTAGCCGCCCTTGTCACCGGAAAGATACTGCTCCTTGAAACCACGTACAGAGCTCTCACCACCGATGGTCAGACGTTCGCTCCCGTATAAGCGGTGATTGCTCCACTGGCTGTACAGGCTGGTGAGGTAAGTCCAATCTTGCGCCAGCGGCAGGTAGTAGCTGCCGGAAAGCGAAAGTTTATGAAATTCGGCGCGAGGGGCTTCCTTGATTTTGCCGCTGTCGTTCTCTGCCCCGAGCCACGGCACCCCGCGGCTGTAAGCCGGGTTCAGGGTGGCGAAACCGCCCAACAGCTTTTGGCTGTGGCTAACACCCAGCGTCACGCTGGTCAGTTTGCGGCTGCTGCTTTCCAGCCGGGTGTCATTGAGATAATTGCGATTGATGCGGTGCGTGACCCCCAGCGACAGGCCGGTTTTCATTTCGCCGTCACGGAACAACACCCGCGAAACGCCCAACCGATGGGTCTGGCTGTCACCGCTGGAACGCCAGTCAAAGCCCTGGTTGTTGAGGGTAGCCAGGTAGTCGCTGTAGGAATAGTTGTAATCCAACGTCCAGTAGCCGTAAGGCAAGCTGAGGCCGGCCTGCACGCTGCGCGCATTGTGATCGTTGGCAAAATCGCTGCTACGGGCACCGGCGACAAACCATTGATCCGCCAGCCCCAGCAGGTTATTGCCGGTCAGCGATCCGTTGATCTGACCGGCACCGGTACTTTTTTGCCCGCTGTTGTCAAACCCTGCCCCCAGCGTCAGAGGAAACTCAGGTTTGGCGCTCAGATTGACCACCGAGTAACCCGGCCGGCTACCCGGCAGAATTTCTATCTGTACCGGCTGCTGACGCAGTCGGTTGATCTGTTCCATGCCTTGTTCGATATCACGCAGATTAAGAATATTGCCCTGCAGGCCCGGGAAGGCCATTTTCAGCATGCGATCGTCTCGTTGCTCCAGCAGAACGTTCTCCAGCTTGCCCTCCAGCACCAGCAACCGCAGCTCGCCGCGCGACAGATCCTGTTCGGTCAGGAATGCGCGGCTGGTGATATAGCCACGGTTGATATACCAATCGGAGATCTGCTGCACCAGCGTCTGGACTTGGCCCAGATTCAGACATTGCTGCAGATAAGGCTGCGTGAGTTTACGTTGTGCACTGGCGGGCAGATGAGCCGCGCCTTCCAGCCGGATATGGGTGATGCTAAAACAAGGTCCGCCAGCGTTGGCGTTGGGTGTTGCAGGGGTCGGCAAGGCCGGCGTCAGGCTACGTTGCAGCTCCTGCCGCTGCTGCTGGTTTTGCTCCAGCAATTCGCGCTGCTGTTGTTGAATGGTGTCACGATCTGCCGGGCTAAGCAGGTTAGCGCCCGCCGCGGAGGAAAAGAAAATGCACAGCAAAGCTGTCGAAAGCCGTTGAGTCACTGAATCCATTCAGAAGATCATCCGTGTGTTTTTTCAGCATTTTAACGACGGAAGGAAGAATGTAACAAGCTGTGAATCATTAGCTGGAGAGGCAATTAGGGCAATCGATACAGAAAGCTCTTAGGGAAAACCGCAGAAAATAGCTTCAAATAGTTAAATCTAATTTATTGATTTACTGAGGCTGGGAAAAACAGTGGATCGCTCTTAATTTAAGCAAAGCCAACTCATTGCCGTTAATGCGATGCAGGCCGCAAAATGGCGTTTGATAGGGGCCGGGATCCGGCCCCAGGAGACGGTTACGCGGTACCGCCAACGGTCAGGGTGTCCAGCTTCAGGGTCGGTTGGCCGACGCCCACCGGCAGGCTTTGCCCCTCTTTGCCACATACACCAACGCCTTTATCCAGCGCCAGATCGTTGCCGACCATTGAAATCTGCTGCATCGCCTCGATACCGGAGCCAATCAGCGTAGCGCCTTTCACCGGTTTGGTGATGCGGCCATTTTCAATCAAATAGGCTTCGGTGGTGGAGAACACGAACTTGCCCGAAGTGATGTCCACCTGACCGCCGCCGAAGTTAGGCGCATACAGCCCGTACTCGACGCTGGCGATGATCTCTTCCGGCGTCGACTTACCCGCCAGCATGTAGGTATTGGTCATGCGCGGCATTGGCAGGTGCGCATAAGACTCGCGGCGGCCGTTACCGGTCGGTGCAACGCCCATCAGGCGCGCATTTAGCTTATCCTGCATGTAGCCTTTCAGGATGCCGTTCTCAATCAGCACGTTGTACTGACCCGGTACGCCTTCGTCATCGATAGCCAGTGACCCACGACGCCCTTGCAGAGTACCGTCATCCACTACGGTGCAAAGCTCGGAAGCCACCAGTTGGCCCATCTGACCACTGAACACCGACGTACCGCGACGGTTGAAGTCACCTTCCAGGCCGTGGCCTACCGCCTCATGCAGCAGTACGCCTGGCCAGCCTGCGCCCAACACCACCGGCATATTGCCCGCCGGCGCCGCAACGGCAGACAGGTTGATCAACGCCATGCGCACCGCCTCTTTGGCGTAGGCATCGGCGCGAACGTCACCCTCGACGATTTCCAGGAAATAATCATAGCCAAAACGACCGCCGCCGCCGCTGGAGCCGCGCTCACGCTTGCCGTCTTGTTCCACCAGCACGCTGACGGACAAACGCACTAAGGGGCGCACGTCCGCCGCCAGGGTGCCGTCGGTAGCCGCGACCAGGATCTGCTCATATACGCCGGTGATACTGGCGCTGACTTCCTGTACGCGCTTATCGGTAGCGCGGGCCACCTTATCAACGCGATGCAGCAAGGCAATTTTTTCTTCACGCGGCAGGCTTTGCAGCGGATCAAGCAGCGGGTACAGCGCCTTATGGCTGATTTCGCCCAGGGTATGTACCTGGCCGTTGCCCTTGTCACGTACGATGCTGCGCGCCGCCTGAGCGCTCTGCTGCAAAGCGTTCAGGGTGATCTGATCGGCATAGGCGAAGCCGGTTTTTTCGCCGCTGACGGCGCGCACCCCGACCCCTTGATCGATATTGTAAGAACCATCCTTGATAATGCCGTCTTCAATCACCCAGGCTTCATGGTAGCTCGACTGGAAATAGAGATCGGCATAATCGAGGCGGCGTTCTGCCAGTTGCCCCAGGACGGAAAACAGGTCTTGGTGGCTCAACTTATTCGCAGCAAGTAACTGCTCACTGACAAACGTCAGGCTCATAATTTTTTCACTCTTTAATGGAGGAGTTTTTTTTCAAACGGCGCCGTCAGCGACATCTGGAATCTGTTGTGTTGCAACACCGGCATCTGCTCACGAATCGTTTTGAGGCCGGTAGTGTCAACCCGCACTTTCAACGCCGAGACCGCATCCGCGTTTTCAGCCAGCACCTTGCCCCAACCGTCTACCGCCAGCGAGTGGCCCCAGGTGCGGCGAGTCGGGCCATGGCTGCCGACCTGCGCCGGCGCCAGGATCACACACTGGTTTTCAATCGCCCTTGCGCGCAGCAGTATTTCCCAGTGCGCTTCGCCGGTCACGCGAGTAAAGGCTGCAGGCACGGAAATCAGTTCAGCGCCCTGCGCTCGCAACGCCTGGAACAGCGCCGGGAAGCGCAAATCGTAGCAGATGGTCATGCCAAGCCGACCGACCGGGGTATCCACTACCGTGAGCTGTTGGCCATGTTGATAGGTGTCCGACTCACGATAATGGCCGTGGGAGTCGTTAATGTCCACGTCGAACATGTGCAGTTTGTCGTAACGCGCCCGGATCTCGCCCTGATCGTCAAACAGCAGGCTGCTGGTAGTGATAAGCGCAGGATTTTCGCGGCTGACCAGCGGCATGGAACCGACCAGCAACCACACGCCATAGCGTCGCGCCATTTCACGCACCGCGTTTTGCAACGGCCCGTCGCCCTGTTGCTCCGCATGCTCACGATAGGCCGCAGAGTTGGCGAACAGCAGCGCATTCTCCGGCGTCATTACCAGTTTTACCCCGGCATTGAGCTGCTTAATCTGCTGTTCAATCTGGGCCAGGTTGTCACGCACCCGATCGCCACTGCACAACTGTAACAACGCAACGTTAGCATTTCTCATGACGCCTTATCCTCCTTTGGCTTACGCAACACCTCATTGATCTTCGGCTGATCCAGGCTGCCGCCGATATGGTAACGAATCAGCGAAATCTTGTTCCACAGCGGCCCCAGCACTTTGGACGCGGCAAACACCGCAGCACCGACAATCGGGTTAATCACGAATGCCGTCGCCACGCCGACGGTGGCTGAAATTTCCGGCGCCACCACCGCTTCCATATCAATCTGCCGACGCGCCAGGTCAATTTGCCCGCTCATGGCAATATCCGCTGCCAGCCCGTCAACCAAAAGGTTATCGGTATGCATTATGCCATCTTTCAACCACGAGGTGCTGCGGATGGAGTCAAAGTAGAAGCCTTTGCCAAAGGTATCGCTGAAATCGAACTGTAGCTTGCGTAACAGGGCATCGAAGCTCACCAGACGCAACAGCTGGCCGGCACGACCGCCGCCCATGCTGTCGATTTCGCCCTTGCCCATATTAATTTTCAGCGCGCCACTCAAGGTGTTCAACTGCGGTTTCCACGGCTGGCCGCGCCAGTAGAGATCGAAATCGACGTCATAAGGTGCACCTTTCAGCGGCGTGGTGATGCCAAAGAAAGCCGCAGTTTCATCAATTTTGGCACCCAGCAGTTTACCTTTCAGCGAGCTGCGCTCTTCCTGGGCATTCTGTTTCCATAAACCGCTGGCGGTCATGCGCCCTTTGCCGGTATCGACTAACCCGTGCGTCAGCAGGAGGGTATCCCCCTGATTGGTTAAATCCGCCTCAACCTTGCCGAGGTTCTGCCCCATCACCCAGCACGACTTACAGCGCAGCATCAGCGACGGCCAGTCGCGGAAGGAAACCTTGTCTGCGGCCACCTGCGCAGCTGCGGTCGCCGTCGGAGTGCTCTTAGCGGCGTCAAACTGCGGGTTGTAATAGAGATAATTGATATCGGCGCGCCACGGCCCCCGGTCCGCCACCCGTAAACTGCCATCAACCTCATCGCCCTTGGCGCTGACCAGCGTGGCCCCCAGCTGCTTCTCTGCCGACAGCGTCAACTTATGCCACGCCTGACCGCCTAGCAGCAGCTGTGGCGTTTTTAGTGCGACGGTGGTCGGGAAGTTAAATCCGCCCACCTTGCCCATACCGCCACTTTGTTTCAGCGCCGGTGCCATCAGGCCCAGCCATTTCTCACCGTCCAGCGGCGGCAGGTTCAGCGTCAGCGATTTTCCGTTCGGTAACGGTGGGGTTCCACTACCAGCGGTTTGCCAGGCCGCCCGTGCCAGCGTGACCTGCTGTTTGGCGAAGGTCCATTCGCTGTTGAATTTGTTTTGTTTGCCAGCACTGCCGGTCAGCATGAATCCATTCAGGCCACCTTTCACTTTTACGCTCAGCGGCAATGGCTCACCCGCCGGTTTATCTAATGGCGAAGGTAAGTGACTACTTACTTTCTTAAGGTCCGCATCAACGCCAATGTCATAGCTGGCCGCGCCCTGATGAGGCAAGACAATAGCCACTTGGCCTTGCCAAGGGGCGCTGCCGCTCAGTGCATCGCTCACTTCCTGCGGGATGCCAGGGAATTTGCCCGGCTGCCAGTCAGCTTTCAGGCCAACGTTGACCTTGTAATCGTTTTTCCCTTCCTGAGTGTTGAAATCCACCGCCACCGGCTGTCCAAACCAATTGGCAGACAGGGTATCGCTGCTCAGGTTGCCGTTATCAAAACGGAACTTGCCGCTGACCTTTTGCAGCTCACTGTCGATAGGCTTCACCAACAGTGAGTTATTGTTCAGTGCAACTTCACCGGTGGCGCGCACCAGCTCGCCGTTCAAGGGAATATCGAGGTGTAAGCGCCCACTGACATTACCACCAATCTGCAGTTCGTCCAGGGCCGAGCCCAATGAATCGTGCAGCGGAGTCTGTTTGAAATAGTCATGGATTTCCCCCCCCTGGCCCGCGACCTCGGCATCCACCAACAAACGCTCTTTCAGGTAGTCCGGAATGACGGCGCTGACATTTTTGCCATCGACTTTACCCAATTTGGTTTGCGGAGCATTCATCCACAGCCCTTCATTGGCGAAGTCGAGATCGATAGCCAGATCGGTCAACGCCGGCCAATCCGGTTGGAACTGGAAGGTGGAATGACGCAGCGGGACAAACACCTCAAACTGACCTTCGTTTTTGCGGTATGGGAAATGCTGCGGATCGCCGTTGTAGATCAGCGTGGCGTTATCCACCTGCCCACCCTGGATGGCGCCGCTGAGGTAATCCACCAGATGCTTGCCCATCAGGGGCTCAGGGAAGTAGCGCCAGGCGTCCGCGCCATCGTACAGACGGATACCCGCCAGAATATTCAGCCACGGCTCGCCTTTGGCCGGCTGCTGATAGCGGAAGTCACCGTTAACCCACAGCGATTTGGCTTTCACATCCAGGTTTTGGCTCGCCAGTTCCCAGCCCTGGTCATTATTCTGCCAGGTCAGAGCCCCTCGCGCGCTGCTGATTTCCAGAGGTGCCCGGAACATATCGCCATACGGCAAGGTGCTGTTATTGAGATCAAGCTGCAGACGACCATTTTCCACACCGCCACTCAGTGCGCCGGAGAAGTGATTCACGCCGGGCAACAGTTTCCAGTGCTGCCAGCTGACATCCTGCCAAAGGGCCTGGAAACGCGTTTTTTCCGGTTGTTTCAGCGGGATATCCAACGCCAGCGCGTTGACCTTGCCTTGCGGCTGCAGATCGTTCCAGCGATCCAACACGTCCGGGCTGAGGAAAGAGAAGGTCGGCAGTAGCGCGGCCAGGCGCTCAAGCTGAATGTCAGTGGCGCGCACGCGCAGCTCTTCGGTTTGCCCTGGGCCCAGGAACTCGGTGTTTTCCGGCAACCACAGCGCAGACAGCTTACCCTGTGGCCAGGCCTGACCGTCGGTGGCCAGGTTCAACTGCGGAACGTCCACCTGCCAGCCGGTACCCTGACGGCTGAGCGTCAGCGCCAGGTTGTCCACGTCGAGCCGATGAGCTTGAGTCCCCACGTTCCAGTTGGCCGCCCCCTGTTTCAGTAATGCACTGCCGGTGGCGATTTCACCATTTTGGATCTGCAGCCAGGCCGCCAGACTGAAGTCTGCGCTTTCCAGCCCGGTATTGGCACGCAGCCAACGGGTGAACCAGGGCTTCATATCGATATTGTCGGCCTGCATATAGACAGTGCCGGTATTCAATAGCCCTTGGTTATCACGCAGATCCATGCGCAGTTGCACCACACCATGCTGACCGTTCAGCGTCGACAGGCTGATCTGCCCTTCTGCCCGGTGACGATCGCGGCCGTTCAGCCAGGTCAACTGCGGGATTTCGAATTCGGCACGCGCGCCGGCGGGCGTCAGGAATGAGATGCGGCTGTCGCGCAGGTCGAAATGATCCAGCTGATGCAGCAGCAAATCGGTGATTTTACCCGGTTCGATGGTGCTACCCTGGTGCTCATCGCCGCCCAGCGTGGTGTTAAGATCGAACTGGAGTTGGTGAAAGGTAAGATCGCGGAACTGCCAGCGCAAATGCAGCAGCGATTGCCACACGTCCAGCGCCAAGGTCACGCGTTCAATCTTCAGATTGCTTTTGGGCAGCGTGGCGCGCACGTTGCGCATTTCAAGCTGTGGGCCAAAAGTTTCCCAACTGCCCTGGATGAAATCGACCTGTACGGGCACGCCGGAGAGGCTTTCAACCTTTGCCAGTAATTGAGGGCGATAGTTGTTCAGTTCAGGCAGCGCCAGACGCAGCCCGCTGATCAGCAACGCCACGATGACAATCAGAGTGGCGCCTGTAGCTAACAAAATCCCAGGCAGTCGCCTCACGCAGTTCTCCTTGCTTCCGCTGCCTGGCAACGGGAATATCTATGCACGATGGGGCTCAGTATGCTGAGCCCCACTCATGTCTGACTTTAGCCACCAACGGGCGAACTACATCATGACAACGTCAAATTGTTCCTGGCTGTATAAAGGTTCGATTTGTACCTTCACCTGCTTGCCCACAAAGATTTCCACTTCGGCCAGCGCATGGGACTCTTCGCTTTTCAGCGCCTCACCCACCGCCGCGGAGGCGTAAACCAGGAAACGATCTGAATCATAAGCATGGTGCACGCGCACAATTTCACGCAAAATTTCGTAGCACACGGTTTCCACTGTTTTCACCGTGCCGCGTCCCTGACAGGTAGGACAATCGTTACACAGCACATGTTCAATGCTTTCCCGCGTACGTTTACGCGTCATTTCCACTAAGCCTAGCTGAGAGAAGCCGTTGATCGTGGTTTTTACCCGATCTTTACTCAGCGCCAGCTCCAGCGAATGCAACACCCGACGGCGATGTTCTTCATTATTCATATCAATGAAGTCAATGATGATAATGCCGCCCAAGTTGCGCAGCCGCAGTTGGCGGGCAATGGCCTGGGTCGCTTCGATATTGGTATTGAAGATGGTTTCGTCGAGATTGCGGTGGCCGACAAAGGCGCCGGTATTGATATCCACGGTCGTCATCGCCTCGGTCTGATCGATGATCAGATAACCGCCGGACTTCAGCTCGACCTTACGCTCCAGCGCACGCTGTATCTCGTTTTCGACGTCGTACAGATCGAAGATTGGCTGGCTGCCGGTGTACAGCTCCAGCTTGGCGGTGATATCCGGGATGTACTCACCGGTAAACTCCACCAGCAGGTCGTGGGTCAGGCGGGAATCCACGCGGATCCGGTCCAGCGCCGCGCCGGCGAAGTCACGCAAAATGCGCTGCGCCAACGCCAGCTCACCGTATAATTTGTATTTGGTCTGGTTGCGTTTTTTACGCTCCATCACCTTGGTCCACAGGCGTTTGAGGAAAGCGGCGTCCTGCGCCAACTCTTCTTCGCCAATGCCTTCAGCCGCGGTGCGGATGATAAAGCCGCCCAGCTCATCACAGTAACCGGCCACCGCTTTTTTCAGGCGATCGCGCTCGGCTTCACTTTCTATACGCTGCGAAACGCCAACGTGCGCCGCCCCTGGCATAAACACCAGGTAACGCGAAGGCAAAGTGATGTCGGTGGTCAGGCGTGCGCCCTTGGTACCGAGCGGATCTTTCACCACCTGAACCATCAGATCCTGTCCCTGGCGCACCAGTTCGGCAATGTCACGCACGTGGAAATTTTTCTGCTCATCGCCGGCGACACATTCCGTGTGCGGCATGATATCGGAAGCGTGCAGGAAGGCCGCTTTATCCAGGCCGATATCGACGAATGCCGCCTGCATGCCCGGCAACACGCGGCTTACGCGCCCTTTATAAATATTGCCGACGATGCCGCGCTTGGATTCGCGTTCGATATGGATCTCTTGCAGGATGCCGCCATCAATATAGGCAACCCGCGTTTCAGACGGTGTGATATTAACCAGTAGCTCAGCTGTCATGCCTTCTCCTCAGAGCCGGTCGATAATGGCAGCGCCCATCAACCGGTTCTTACATCACGTAATGCGACAAAATTACTGAGCAGCTCATGTGTTTCGACTAACGGCAGGCCCATCACCGCATGATAACTCCCGGTTATCGTTCTGACGAAACAACCACCCTTTCCTTGAATTCCGTAGGCGCCCGCTTTATCCATCGGCTCGCCCGTAGCAATATAGTCGCAGATATCCTGCTGTGACAGGTTGCGGAATGTCACGTCCGTCACCACCAGTTGGCACAGAACGTCATGGCGATCGGCGATCGCCACCGCAGTCATCACTTGATGCTGTTTACCCGACAGCGCCGCCAGCATTTGTGCCGCGTGCGTCTCGTCCTGAGGTTTTTCCAACACCCGGCCATTGAGCACCACAATGGTATCGGCACCCAGCACCGGCCACGCCTGCGGTGCCAGCGCCACGCCGGCTTTGGCCTTATCCTGAGCCAAACGGCGCACATAGGCTTCCGCGGATTCCCCTTCCTGCCGCTGCTCTTCGGTATCCGTCAGGATAACTTCAAAGGGGACGCCCAACAGGGTCAGTAATTCATGTCGACGGGGAGAGCCGGAGGCCAGATAAAGCGAAGTCATTGTTATACCCTTACTGTACGGCGAACTGACGGCGAATTTTTCGCATCAACAGGAACAACCAAGGCCACAGGATGCCGTTTACCACACTACTCCAGAACACCTCTGGGCGGAAAGAAACGTTGATCACTAAAAACTCGGCCCAGAACACCACAACGTCCATCGCCAGTGACAGCAGCACGACGATCAGCGCCTGTTGCCAGAGCGCCATATTGCGGAACAGTTGGAATTTGAACGCCACCAGATAGGCAATAATACCTAACGCCAGCGCGCGTACGCCCAGCGTGGAACCGAGGATCAGATCCATAATCAGCCCCAGCACGAAGCCGGTGCCGACGTTAACCCGATGAGGCAGCGCCATCACCCAGTAGATCAGGATCAAAGCCAGCCAGGAGGGACGGAACATGTAGATCTGTTCCGGCCACGGCATGATTTGCAGCACCAGCGCCACCAGGAATGATAGCCAGATTATCCAGCGCCCGTTGCTGCGGTAACGATTCATTGCGTGACTCCCGCAGCAGGAGCGGCGGTTTGTACCGCGGCCCCGGTTGCCGGAGCAGGCAGAGGCAGTTGCGGCCCCACCGCATCAGCCGGCGGCAGAACCTGCGGCATCATCTGCATCAGACGCTCATTGGCGACGCGATGAACTTCATCGGGCGGCAACGGCATGTCGCCGTTACGATCGGCCCCCCACAGCAGCAGCAGATAGCGCAAGCGCTGTAACCCTGCGGTTGGTCGAGCCTGAATCACGGTATAGGCGCGCTGATTATCCACTTTGACCGAGGACACCACCGCCACCGGATAGCCTTCAGGGAAGCGACCACCAAGGCCGGATGTGACCAGCACATCACCCACGCGGATATCGGTATTGTTCGGCAGATGTTCAAGCTGTAAATCGTCGGCACAGCCGCTGCCTGCGGCGATCACCCGGATATCGTTGCGCAGCACCTGAATTGGCAGCGCATGTGAAGCATCGCAGATCAGCAACACGCGGCTGGTGACTTTAGCCACCGCCACCACCTGGCCCACTACGCCTTTATCACTGATGACCGGCTGGCCTTCATAAACGCCGTTATCCGATCCTTTGTCGATCACTACCTGATCGCTGTAAGGATCCGAGCCGGTCGAGATCACCTGAGTGACCATTTTGTGTTCGTCCTGGCGCAGCGGCGAGCCTAACAGCTCACGCAAGCGGGCGTTTTCCTGCTTGAATTGGCCAAGAAGAAGAATATCGCTGTTTTTCAGCAGCAGTTCCTGCCGCAGAGCCCGGTTTTCCAGCTCCAGCTGTTGGCGGGTAGCCAGCGTTTCTGAAACGCTGTCCAAAACTTTACGTGGCCCATTGGCCAAAAAATAGAAAGGGCTGACGGCCGTGTCCATGTAGTTACGTATTTTCACGAACGTACCGAGACGGCTATCGGCAACGATCAGGCCAATGGCCACGATCACCGCCAAAAAAAGTCGTAGTTGCAGGGAAGGCCCCCTGCTAAAAATCGGCTTCATAAATTATGCGTGTTCCTCGACAACAGAAAGAGGAACCGTACCTGATTTTCGCTTTGCGCATTCACCCGATACGATTCCTCCTTCTTGGGGCTGACTATTCTTCGCTGAACAAATCGCCGCCATGCATGTCGATCATTTCCAACGCCTTGCCACCGCCGCGGGCTACGCAGGTCAGCGGATCTTCTGCCACGACCACCGGAATGCCGGTTTCTTCCATCAGCAGGCGATCCAGGTTGCGCAGCAATGCGCCACCGCCGGTCAACACCATGCCGCGTTCGGAAATGTCGGAAGCCAGCTCTGGTGGACACTGCTCCAGCGCCACCATCACCGCACTGACGATGCCGGTCAACGGCTCCTGCAGCGCTTCAAGGATTTCATTGGAATTCAGGGTAAAGCCACGTGGCACGCCCTCAGCCAGGTTACGGCCGCGAACTTCGATTTCATGCACTTCATCGCCCGGATAAGCGGAACCGATGCCATGCTTGATACGTTCGGCAGTTGCTTCACCGATCAGTGAGCCGTAGTTACGACGCACGTAATTAATGATAGCTTCGTCGAAACGGTCACCACCGATACGTACAGAAGAAGAGTAGACCACACCGTTCAGTGAGATCACGGCCACTTCAGTGGTACCGCCACCGATATCCACCACCATGGAACCTGTCGCTTCAGAAACCGGCAGGCCGGCACCGATTGCGGCAGCCATAGGTTCTTCAATCAGAAACACCTCACGCGCACCGGCCCCTTGGGCAGATTCGCGGATGGCGCGGCGCTCAACTTGAGTTGCGCCAACCGGCACACACACCAGCACGCGCGGGCTTGGCCGCATGAAGCTGTTGCTGTGAACCTGTTTAATAAAGTGCTGCAGCATTTTTTCGGTCACGAAGAAATCGGCGATCACGCCGTCTTTCATCGGACGAATAGCCGCGATATTGCCGGGCGTACGCCCCAGCATTTGTTTAGCCTCATGACCCACGGCCGCAACGCTCTTGGGTGAACCGGCACGATCCTGGCGAATGGCAACCACCGACGGTTCGTTCAGTACAATGCCTTGCCCTTTAACATAAATCAGGGTATTGGCGGTACCCAAGTCGATGGACAAGTCATTGGAAAACATGCCACGAAATTTCTTAAACATAACTAAAGGATAATCCTGCAAGCTGGGGGCGGAAAATAAAATCCGCCTACTTTACCAACCACACGAAGCAGCGACAAGGCGCAAAAACGTTCTACTTCGGTGAAAAATAGTCTGTATTGTTTCTGCTCGAATGCACGGAAATTGGATGAGGCCTGAATTCCCTGAACAAAGGCTCAGTTTACCACCCTGTCAGCGCACGAAACGGCGTAACACAGCTCATAAAATCTAACATATTCCCTGATTGCCGCTGGTGGTAAGCACCTACCAACGTTCAACAGAAAAGGACTGACAAGAGCCTATATCAAATAGGCGTCATTGTCGCAGGCAGTTTGGGGGTTATCCCAAAATGACAGAGAAAAAAGCCCAGATGAATTGGCGCTCATTCTACGTTAATTTTTGTTCGGTATTCAGGTTAAACACGATAACGACGCGAATATTTTTTACGCCCGACGTCTATCGGTTCCGGCGACGCGAAAAAGTCGCCCTGTCCACCGAGGATCCCCCGCTCTTTCAGCGTCTGCCACTCATTACGCGTCCGCACGCTGGCGGCGAAAACCTGAGTGTTGGTACCTTCACAGGCGCCGGTCAGGCTCTGAACGAACAGCTGATTTTCATCACGCTTATCAATACTCCGCACCAGACCCGGATGGAGCTTAACCAATTCCACCGGTAAGGACTTGATATAGGAGGTACTTACCACGGTTAACCCGGCCTGGGACACCGCCAGACGACAGCCCAGCCCTGACAGTAACTTCAGTACCGGACGTAAACGGTCGATATGTTGACACACGTCTGCCTCTGCAAGTTCAATCAGAATTCGCCGACGATGACTTTTTTCACACTGTAACAGGCTATCACGCAGCCAACGCTGGAAACTACGCTGCAACAGTGAGTCTACGCTCAGCGTAAAAGCCAATGTCTCTTCGGGCCACAGCGTCAGTAAAGGAAGAATACGGCTCAGATGTTGACGATCGTAGCTTTCCGCCAGCCCTAACTGCCGCACCAGAGGCATATACTCCGATGGCAGCAGTTCCTGGGTGCCATCGTAGATCCGGCTCATGATCTCACGGTGATGCACTTCCCCTTCTACCGTCACCGCCGGTTTCTGATACAAACGCGGGCCTCCCCGCGCCAGCACCTGTTCCAGCAGGGTGCGCCACTTGACGCTGCCGCGCCCTTTTTCCGGCACCTGGCTGTCATAAACGTACCAGCCGTTTTCGCCTTGCAACGTAGCATGGCGCGTTGCCTGCTCCGCGTAATCGATCACCTGTTCGGTGGTTTGTCCGCTGCGGTACGCCACGATGCCAATGTGCAGGAATGCTTCACGATCGATAAGCGCCGTTGAAGGCAAGGCATCAATCGCGTTCACCAACTGCGAAGCAATGCCGTCCGCCTCTTTCAGGGTTCGATGCGGTAACAACACGGTGAAATCGCTGTGGAAATAACGTGCCAGCAGCGCCGCCGGATAACGCATCACGAAGGTCGACAACAGATTGACCAGCGAGTACATCAGTTCCTGCACCGCGCCATTGCCGTGAATTTCCCGCAGCGTGTCAAAATCGGGCAGTCGTACCATCATCACAATGCCGTGCGAGCCTTCCTCTTCCAGTTGAGTGGTTAGCTGGTTGTCGAAGAACAGGCGGTTATTCAGGCCAGTTTTGGCATCCTGAGCGGCAAAGGCGCGGATCAAGGTATCGACCCGATTACGTTCCTCGCGCGCTTCCGCCAAATCTGCCAGCAAGCGATCGAGCGCGCCACTGACGTTCGCCGGCCATTCGCGCATATCGCCCTGCATCACGCTCTCTCTTTCACCGTTAAGAATGCGCCGTGCACGGCGTTCCAGCCGATCCTCTCCGTCGGCCTGATCGCGAAGCCAGCGCAGGCTAAACAGCAAGATCACCACCATCACAACGATCGAAAGCGTCACGGCGGCAGTAGATTGCAACGAGCGTACGTCGCTGGCGAAAGGATCGATATAAGTAATTTGCAGCGCCGCGCCGGGATGCTGCATCAGCGGCAAAGCCACCTGCCTGTAACCGTTGAGCGGATCCCAGGGCTGTTTGTTGAGCGTCGGCAATTTATAGGAAAGGAGGTTACTGTGGCTGGTATCCACGCTGACCGCCACAATGCCCAGTGGACGCATCACCAACGGCAACCAGCGTTTCTGTTCCTCTGGGGACTCATGCAGCATCGCCTGATCGAGCGAGGTCATCAGCGACTCGAAGCGGCGATCCAGACGCTCCTGAGTGACGTAAAAGAAGCTGTATGAGCAGCCCATCAGCATCAAAAACATCGCCAAAGCAACAAGCAAGGTGATCAATGCAGAGAGTTTGGTGGTGAATCGCATCCCTGTGCCTTGTCCGGTATGGTTACGTGAGTTTTCACCTTTGGAAGTATAAAGGCCCCGAATCCGCTCAAATGAATCCAACACAATATCCTGATTTTTTTAATGAATAGCGGGTACCGCTCCGGCGATACCCGTTGTCGGTTCACGCCACCCAAGCTACCAAGCCTCGACAACGAAGAAAACCTTCAATCACCCTTTTTTGTCTTTTATCAGGACATAAATTTCTTATATGCATATAGTCAATTAAATCTGGTTCAGCCATCCATGGCAAAAATGCAAACAAGAGGAAGAGTGACATGCGTGCACTGTTATTGGAACAACAAGGCGATCAAACTCTGGCTCACATCAAGGATATCAGCAGCGATCTGCTGCCCGACGGCGATGTCCTGGTGGACGTCAACTGGTCCAGCCTTAACTATAAAGATGCGTTGGCGATCACCGGCAAAGGCAAGATCGTGCGTAACTTCCCGATGGTGCCAGGCATCGATTTCGCCGGTACGGTACGCGAAAGCCGCGACGATCGTTTTAAAGAAGGCCAAAGCGTGGTGCTCACCGGTTGGGGCGTGGGTGAAAACCACTGGGGTGGCCTGGCCGAACAGGCACGAGTCTCAGGCGAATGGCTGGTGCCCTTGCCAAACGGGCTGGATGAACGCAAAGCGATGATCCTGGGTACCGCCGGCTTTACCGCCATGCTGTGCGTGATGGCGCTTGAAGAAGGTGGCGTGCGCCCGGACGACGGCGATATTTTGGTTACCGGTGCCAGCGGCGGCGTAGGCAGCACGGCCATCGCCATTCTGGCGGCGTTGGGCTATCACGTCACCGCCATCAGCGGCCGCGAGAGCAATACCGAGTATCTGAAAGCGCTGGGCGCCAAAGAAGTCCTGTCGCGCGACGGCTACCTGGAAGCCCCGCGTCCGCTGGAAAAGCAACTCTGGGCCGGGGCGGTCGATACCGTTGGCGACACGCTGCTGGCGCGAGTCCTGGCACAGATGAATTATAACGGCACGGTCGCCGCCTGTGGCCTGGCCGGTGGCTATCACCTGCCCACCACGGTGATGCCGTTTATCCTGCGCAACGTTCGCCTGCAGGGCGTGGACTCGGTGCATACGCCACTGCATCGCCGCCAAACCGCCTGGGAACGGCTAGCCGGTATTTTGCCGGACAGTTTCTACCAACAGGCCACCCAGGAAATCACTTTGGAACAGGCACCGGCCACCGCCGCCGCGCTGCTGAATCATCAAGTGACCGGTCGCACTCTGGTTAAAATCCGCTAAAGCTTAAATCGCCCCCCGGCAACGGGGGGAACATTCGCCTGCGAAATTTCATATTTTCCCGCGCCCTCTCGCATATGGCCTGATTTCACGCCATGCTTACAACACAGATACCCCAGCATACTGTAGGGGCGTTGCATGCTGCGTCCGCGTTAATCGGGCTCAGAAGGTTACCCCCTACAGTCACTCTGACGGGAGCAGGTTTGAGTACCCGCACCTGAAAGGCGGCGGGGATGAAACGCGGAGAAAACACCATGAGAAAGCCCCCTAAATTGACCGAAGCCGATGTCACGCCCGAGAGCGTGTTCCATCAGCGGCGCAAAGTGCTGCAGGCGTTGGGTATCACCGCCGCGTCGCTGGCCTTGCCGCATAATGCGCAGGCCGATTTGCTGTCATGGTTCAAAGGCAACGATCGGCCCAAGGCCCCCGCCGGCAAACCGCTGTCATTCAGCAAGCCTGCGGCCTGGCAGGCGCAACTGGCCATGACGCCGGAAGACAAAGTCACCGGTTACAACAACTTCTACGAATTCGGTCTGGATAAAGCCGATCCTGCCGCGAATGCCGGCGGCCTGAAAACCGAAGGCTGGAAAGTGCGTATCGACGGTGAGGTCGCCAAACCGATCACATTGGATATCGATGACTTGATCAAACGCTTCCCGCTGGAACAACGCATCTACCGTATGCGCTGCGTGGAGGCCTGGTCGATGGTCGTGCCCTGGATTGGCTTTGAGCTGGGTAAGCTGATCAAGCTGGCGGAGCCGAACAGCAATGCCCGCTACGTCGCTTTCCAAACGCTGTACGACCCGGAACAGATGCCGGGCCAGAAGGATCGTTTTATCGGCGGCGGGCTGAAATACCCTTATGTTGAAGGGCTGCGTCTCGATGAGGCCATGAACCCATTGGCCCTGCTGACCGTCGGCGTATACGGCAAAACGCTGCCGCCGCAAAACGGTGCGCCGCTGCGGTTGATCACCCCCTGGAAATACGGCTTTAAAGGCATTAAGTCGATCGTCCATATCCGTCTGGTGCGTGATCAGCCGCCCACCACCTGGAATGAATCTGCGCCGAATGAGTACGGCTTCTATGCCAACGTAAACCCGAACGTCGATCATCCACGCTGGTCACAGGCCACCGAACGCTTTATCGGTTCCGGCGGCATCCTGGACGTTAAACGCCAACCCACGCTGCTGTTTAACGGCTATGGCGAACAGGTAGCGTCGCTGTACCGCGGCCTGGATCTAAGGGAGAATTTTTAGGTGCGTTTAACTCCGGCTCATATCAAGTGGATTAAGGTCGCCATTTATCTGGCGGCATTCCTGCCTTTTCTCTGGCTGGTGCTGTCGGTGGACCAGGGTTGGTTCAGCGCCGATCCGGCCAAAGACATTCAACACTTTACCGGCAGAATGACGTTGAAACTGTTGCTGGCGACCTTGATGATTGCGCCACTGGCGCGCTATGCCCGGCAACCGCTGCTGATTCGCTGTCGTCGTCTGGTGGGACTATGGTGTTTTGCCTGGGGCACGCTGCATCTGATAAGCTATTCGACGCTGGAGCTGGGGCTGAGCAATATCGGCCTGCTGGGGCGTGAACTGGTCACCCGCCCTTACCTGACGCTCGGCATTGTCAGTTGGCTGATCCTGCTGGCGCTGGCCGCAACCTCCACGCTGTGGGCGATGCGTAAACTGGGGGCCAAATGGCAGACGTTGCATAATCTGGTCTATCTGGTGGCGATCCTGGCACCGATTCACTACCTGTGGTCGGTAAAAACCTTTTCGCCGCAGCCCTTCATTTATGCTCTGCTGGCCGTCGCGCTACTGGCGCTGCGATACAAGAAATTCCGCAATTGGTGGCGTTAAAAGCCGGAACTTTTCTGTGTTCTACCCCTCATAATGCAATATCGCCCTGGCCAGTTTACTGATTTAGGGTTGAATATCTTCGCTGATAAGACCAGTATTTAGCTGCGAATTGCTACGATATCGTTATAATGCCCGACCTTGTTCCTGTTCTCAGGGTGAATTTTCCCCTTAACAGGTGACAAATCTGTGACGTCGGGTTATTTTCTACGATGATGGTTTTATTGCCGGAGATACCAGCACAATGGCGGATAAGTTTCACATTTTGCTTCTGAACGGCCCCAATCTGAATCTGCTGGGGACGCGTGAGCCGGAGAAGTACGGCAGCACGACGTTAACAGAGATTGTTAACGGATTGGAAAACCAGGCATCCGCACTGGATATTACCCTGAGCCATCTGCAGTCTAACGCCGAACATGCGCTGATCGACCGCATACATCAGGCGCGCGGCAACACAGATTTTATTCTGATTAACCCTGCCGCGTTCACGCATACCAGCGTGGCGCTGCGTGATGCATTGCTGGCGGTGCAGATCCCGTTTATCGAGATCCACCTCTCCAACGTGCATGCCCGAGAGCCTTTCCGCCATCACTCTTACCTCTCCGATATTGCGGTAGGCGTGATTTGCGGCCTCGGCGCGGATGGCTACACATTTGCTTTACAGGCAGCGGTTAACCGTCTGTCGAAAACCCACTAATTGCTACGCAAAAGAGTACGGAATCACACTCATGGATATTCGTAAAATCAAGAAACTGATCGAACTGGTTGAAGAATCAGGTATTTCTGAACTGGAAATTTCTGAAGGCGAAGAGTCAGTTCGCATCAGCCGCGCTGCTCCAGCGCAGGCTTACCCAATGATGCCACAGGCATACGCAATGCCGGCACAGCCGCAGCCAGCACTGGCTACCGCCGTTGCCAGCGCGCCAGCCGAAACGCCTGCAGCACCAGCGGCCATGAGTGGCCACGTCGTTCGTTCCCCAATGGTCGGTACTTTCTACCGCACGCCAAGCCCGGATGCGAAAGCCTTCATCGAAGTCGGCCAGAAAGTGAACGCCGGCGACACTCTGTGCATCGTTGAAGCAATGAAAATGATGAACCAGATCGAAGCGGACAAATCCGGCGTGGTGAAAGCCATCCTGGTAGAGAACGGCCAACCGGTAGAATTTGACGAGCCACTGGTCGTCATCGAATAACGAGGCGAACATGCTTGATAAAATTGTTATCGCCAACCGTGGCGAGATCGCGCTTCGTATCCTGCGTGCTTGTAAAGAGCTGGGCATCAAAACCGTTGCCGTGCACTCGACAGCCGATCGCGATCTGAAACACGTACTGCTGGCTGACGAGACCGTGTGTATCGGTCCTGCGCCATCGGTAAAAAGTTACCTGAATATCCCGGCAATCATCTCTGCGGCTGAAATCACCGGCGCAGTGGCGATCCACCCGGGCTACGGCTTCCTGTCTGAAAACGCCGATTTCGCCGAGCAGATCGAACGCTCCGGCTTTATCTTCATTGGCCCGAGAGCCGAAACTATCCGCCTGATGGGCGACAAGGTTTCTGCCATCAATGCCATGAAGAAAGCAGGCGTGCCTTGCGTACCTGGCTCTGATGGCCCGCTGACCGACGACATGGATAAAAACCGTGCCTTCGCCAAGCGCATCGGCTACCCGGTTATCATCAAGGCATCCGGCGGCGGCGGCGGTCGTGGCATGCGCGTAGTGCGCAGCGACAAAGACCTCGAGCAATCCATTTCCATGACCAAGGCGGAGGCCAAAGCGGCTTTCAACAACGACATGGTTTACATGGAAAAATACCTGGAAAACCCACGCCATATCGAAATTCAGGTGTTGGCGGACGGTCAGGGTAACGCCATCTATCTGGCCGAGCGCGACTGCTCCATGCAGCGCCGCCACCAGAAAGTGGTTGAAGAGGCTCCGGCACCGGGCATCACCAGCGAAATGCGCCGTTATATCGGCGAGCGCTGCTCGAAGGCCTGTGTGGAAATCGGTTACCGCGGCGCGGGCACTTTCGAGTTCCTGTATGAAAACGGCGAGTTCTATTTCATCGAAATGAACACCCGTATTCAGGTTGAGCATCCGGTTACCGAGATGATCACCGGCGTGGATCTGATCAAAGAGCAGCTGCGTATCGCTGCCGGTCAGCCTTTGTCGATCAAACAGGAAGAAGTGAAGGTTCACGGCCACGCGGTAGAATGCCGTATCAACGCCGAAGACCCGAACACCTTCCTGCCTAGCCCAGGCAAGATCACCCGTTTCCACGCGCCAGGCGGTTTCGGCGTGCGTTGGGAATCTCATATTTACGCCGGTTATACCGTACCGCCGTACTATGATTCCATGATCGGCAAACTGATCACCTACGGTGAAAACCGTGACGTGGCGATTGCCCGCATGAAGAACGCCCTGGCTGAGCTGATCATCGATGGCATCAAAACCAACGTTGAACTGCAACAGCGGATCATGAGCGACGAAAACTTCCAGCACGGTGGCACCAACATCCACTATCTGGAGAAAAAGCTCGGTCTGCAGGAAACCTAAGGCAGGCTATTCGCATCGCCTGACAGAAGGCCGGTTAATCACCGGCCTTTTTCTTTACTGCTTTGGGTCACTCAATGGATGATCAAATCCATAATAGTTGTATACCCTAAATAATTGGAGTTGCATCAAGGCGGCAAAGGAGCGCATCCCGATGAGCTTACTGTAGTAAGTGATTCGGGTAAGTGAGCGCAGCCAACACAGAGGCAGCTTCAAGTATGACGGGTATATTGGAGAAACGGATGGACACACGTTTTATTCAAGCTCACCGCGAGGCGCGCTGGGCTCTGAGCCTGACGCTGCTTTATCTGCTGGCCTGGTCGCTGGCAGCCTATCTGCCGGACAGCGCATCCGGTATTACCGGTCTGCCGCACTGGTTCGAAATGGCCTGCCTGTTGGTTCCGCTGCTGTTCATCGGCCTGTGTTGGCTAATGGTACGCGGCATATTCCGCGATATTTCGCTGGAGGACGGCGATGCAAACTGAAGTCATTCTGCCGCTGGTCGCCTATCTGGTGCTGGTGTTCGGGCTGTCGGTTTACGCCTATAGCCGACGCCAGAGCGGCAACTTCCTCAGCGAATATTTTCTGGGCAACCGATCGATGGGCGGCTTCGTACTGGCCATGACCTTGACCGCCACCTATATCAGTGCCAGTTCGTTTATCGGGGGCCCCGGCGCCGCCTATAAATACGGCCTTGGCTGGGTGCTGTTGGCGATGATCCAACTGCCGGCGGTTTGGCTTTCACTGGGCGTGCTGGGCAAGAAGTTTGCCATTCTGGCGCGCCGCTACAACGCCATTACCCTGAACGACATGCTTTACGGCCGCTATCAAAGTCGTCTGTTGGTCTGGCTGGCCAGCCTCAGCCTGCTGGTGGCGTTCCTGGGTGCCATGACGGTGCAGTTTATCGGCGGCGCGCGCCTGCTGGAAACCGCAGCCGGTATTCCTTACGACACCGGTTTGCTGATCTTCGGTATCAGCATCGCGCTGTATACCGCCTTTGGCGGCTTCCGCGCCAGCGTGCTCAATGACGCCATGCAGGGGCTGGTGATGCTGATCGGCACCGTGCTGCTGCTGGTTGCGGTGATTCACGCCGCCGGCGGCCTGCACAGCGCCGTAGATAAGCTGCAACAGATTGACCCCGCGCTGGTATCACCGCAGGGCGGTGAACAGATCCTCAGCCTGCCGTTTATGGCATCGTTCTGGATCCTGGTGTGCTTTGGCGTGATTGGCCTGCCGCACACGGCGGTGCGCTGCATCTCCTACAAGGACAGCAAAGCAGTGCATCGCGGGATCATCCTCGGCACCATGGTGGTCGCGGTTCTGATGTTTGGCATGCATCTGGCTGGCGCGCTGGGCCGGGCGGTATTGCCGGACCTGAAGATCCCCGATCAGGTGATCCCGACGCTGATGATCACCGTGCTGCCGCCTTATGCCGCCGGTATTTTCCTGGCGGCGCCGATGGCGGCAATCATGTCGACCATTAACGCCCAATTGCTGCAATCTTCCGCCACCATCATCAAAGATCTCTACCTTGGCGTACGCCCACAGCACATGCAGAACGAGCGCCTGATCAAACGCTTCTCCAGCCTGACCACGTTGATTTTGGGCTTGCTGGTGCTGTTGGCGGCCTGGCGGCCACCGGAAATGATCATCTGGCTGAACCTGCTGGCATTTGGCGGCCTGGAAGCGGTATTCCTGTGGCCACTGGTGCTGGGCCTGTACTGGGAACGCGCCAATGCGCAGGGAGCACTTAGCTCAATGGTGACGGGTGCGGTATGCTATACGCTATTGGCCAGCTTTAATCTGCAGCTAGCAGGGTTGCACCCTATCGTGCCTTCGCTGCTGCTTAGCCTGCTGGCGTTTTATATCGGTAACGTCATAGGCGAAAAGCGCCGAGTGGCGTCATCATTAGCCTCTTAAAGAGAATTGTTATGCCTTGGATCCAACTAAAACTGAACACCACCGGCAGCCAGGCGGAAGACCTGAGCGACGCGCTGGTTGAAAGCGGCGCCGTATCGGTCACCTTCCAGGACACCCACGATAATCCAGTGTTCGAACCGCTACCGGGCGAGACCCTGCTGTGGGGCGACACTGATGTGATCGGGTTGTACGATGCCGAAACCGACATGGCCGACGTGGTCGCCATGCTGGAACAGCACCCGCTGCTGGGCGTCGGCTTCCGCCATAAAATTGAACAGCTGGAAGACAAGGACTGGGAGCGCGAGTGGATGGACAACTTCCACCCGATGCGCTTCGGCGAACGTCTGTGGATCTGCCCAAGCTGGCGCGACGTGCCCGACCCGAACGCGGTCAACGTCATGCTGGACCCGGGCCTGGCATTTGGTACCGGCACTCACCCAACGACTGCACTGTGCCTTCAATGGCTAGACGGCCTCGATCTGGCTGGTAAAACCATTATCGACTTCGGCTGTGGTTCCGGCATCCTGGCAATTGCCGCGTTGAAGCTCGGTGCAGCGCGCGCTATCGGCATCGATATCGATCCCCAGGCCATTCAGGCCAGCCGCGACAACGCGCAGCGTAACGGCGTTTCAGAGCGTCTGGAGCTGTATCTGCCAAAAGACCAGCCTGCCGATCTGCAGGCCGACGTGGTCGTCGCCAACATCCTGGCGGGCCCATTGCGTGAGCTGGCCCCCTTGATCGGCTGTCTGCCGAAGTCCGGCGGTTATCTGGGCCTGTCCGGCGTGCTGGCAACACAGGCGGCAAGCGTGGCGCAAGCCTATGAAGAGAAATTCACGCTGGATCCGGTCGCAGAGCGTGAAGAGTGGTGCCGCATCACCGGTCAGCGTAGGTAATCCCCTTACTGCCCTGATAAAAACCACCGCCAACGTAGCCCGTGGCGGTGGTTTTTTGTTTTTCCTGTCTACGCGACGTCGGCACCCCGCCCCTTTGAAACGCCATGCCAAATTCACGTGGCCCTGAATATTTTCTGCCTAAGCCTTCACCACGCGATTTCAGCATAATTCAGCCCATTCTCAATGAAAAACCCTGCCAAACGACTTAAATCACTGCCGTTCTCGAGCTGAATCGAGACTCATTACAGATAAAATCCTGTTGTGTTGGGAATATTTTATAGCGCACTAATTAACCAAAATCAGGCAAGCCATTGTTAAGTATATATAATATTTTTATGAATCCCGACAAACCGCATTTTTAATGGCGAATAGCGGCCAATTGGTCAAAGTTTGGCCTTTCATCTCAGCGCAAAAATGCGTAATATACGCGCCCTTGCGGACACAGTATGGTTACTCTTTGTCTATGCGCATTGGACACCACCAGCTTACAAATTGCCTGATTGCGGCCCCGATGGCCGGCATTACAGATCGCCCATTTAGGACCCTATGTCATGCGATGGGTGCTGGGATGGCTGTATCCGAAATGCTCTCCTCCAATCCGGAGGTGTGGCGGACGGATAAGTCGCGTCTGCGTATGGTCCATAGCGATGAACCAGGGATCCGTTCCGTGCAGATTGCCGGATGCGATCCGGATGATATGGCCGCCGCGGCGCGTATTAACGTGGCCGGCGGTGCACAGATCATCGACATCAATATGGGTTGCCCGGCCAAGAAAGTGAACCGGAAACTTGCAGGGTCTGCTTTGCTGCAGTACCCGGATCTGGTTAAACAGATCCTCCACGCGGTGGTTAACGCCGTGGATGTGCCGGTAACGCTTAAGATCCGCACTGGCTGGGCGCCAGAACACCGTAACTGTGTAGAGATTGCCCAACTGGCCGAAGACTGTGGTATACAGGCCCTGACTATTCATGGCCGAACCCGTGCCTGCCTGTTCAACGGCGACGCGGAGTACGACAGCATTCGGGCAGTTAAGCAGAATGTTTCCATTCCGATTATCGCGAATGGTGACATTACTGACCCGCATAAAGCCAGAGCAGTGCTCGACTACACTGGGGCTGATGCCCTGATGATAGGCCGCGCTGCTCAGGGGAGACCCTGGATCTTCCGGGAAATCCAGCATTATCTGGACACTGGGGAACTGCTGCCCCCTCTGCCACTTGGCGAGGTTAAGCGTTTGTTGATAGGGCATATTCGGGAATTGCACGGCTTTTACGGCCAAGGCAAGGGATTCCGGATTGCTCGTAAGCACGTATCCTGGTATCTCCAGGAGCACGCCCCGAATGACCAGTTTCGGCGCACATTCAACGCCATAGAGGATGCCAGCGAACAGCTGGAGGCGTTGGAGGCATATTTCGAAAATCTTGCGTAACAAAAAAGAGCTGACAGAACTATGTTCGAACAACGCGTAAATTCTGACGTACTGACCGTTTCAACCGTGAACTCACAGGATCAAGTGACTCAAAAGCCTCTGCGTGACTCGGTTAAACAAGCACTGAAGAACTATTTTGCTCAACTGAATGGTCAAGACGTTAACGATCTGTATGAGCTGGTATTGGCTGAAGTTGAACAGCCACTGTTGGACATGGTGATGCAATACACCCGTGGCAACCAGACCCGTGCAGCCCTGATGATGGGCATCAACCGCGGTACGCTGCGTAAGAAATTGAAAAAATACGGCATGAACTGATACTAGTCAGTTGGCATGTTGAAAAGGCGCAACCTCGCAAGAGGCGGCGCCTTTTTCTTTTTCCGGATTGCGGGCAATAAAAAAGGCCGGAAGCCCGGCCCTCTTGCAGTATAGCTACCGAGTTATTCGGTGACTTTGTTCTTTAGGCTTTCCGTTTCTTGCTTGGTTTTATCCCAGGCTTTCTCGGTACCTTGTTTGGTGCTGTGCCAGGCTTTTTGCGTACCCTCGGTCACTTTGCTGCCCGTAGTATCGCTTTTGCCTTCAGCAGCATGCTTAGCTTTCAGCTTCAGCTCATCGCCTTTATCCTGCGTTTGGTGCAGTTTTTCTTTGGCGGTATCTGCGCCCTTGTGCGCTTGCGCAACAACCTCATCGCTGGCCTGCGTCGTAGTTGCAGCAAACACCGGAGAAGCGAGTAACAATGCAGACAAGGCAAAAATTGATTTTTTCATAATTCCCTCTTTTCAGATACGTGCTATTCAGCCTAGAACAAGATGGCATAATTTTTCTCTTATGCGCCTTAGGAATAGGACTAAAATGCCAAAACACGATACAAAAGCTCTTCAACATTCAGTTGTTCGAACTTTTATGCTACCCCTGCTACTTACCGCGTTCGCTCCAATCAAGGCACAAAAAATTAAAATTTTTCATGTCACAAACTATAATTTATCCGTTTTTTAACACGCAATAAATAGGATGGATTCTATGGTTGCTGTCATCATCATTGGCATATTTATCATCAGCTTTGCCTATGCGCACTCCCGCGGAAAAGAAAAACTAAAAGTGACACGTCAGCTTTTTGATCACTCTACATTTATGGGGCCGATCAATATGTTCATGACGGGTTTTTCACGACTGCCTGCCAAACAGCCTTATTTCGATCCTCGTGAGTTTCCCGAGTTGCAGATCCTGAGCGACAACTGGTCGACGATCCGCGATGAAGCAGTTCGCTTGCAAGATCATATCAAGAAGGCGCAATCGCACAACGATGCTGGCTTCAATACCTTCTTCAAACGCGGTTGGAAACGTTTTTACCTCAAATGGTACAGCGACAGCCACCCGTCAGCCGAAGCGCTATGTCCGCAGACGGTTGAGTTGCTGAATCGCCTCCCATCGGTTAAGGCAGCCATGTTTGCCGAGTTACCGGCCGGTAGCCATCTGGGCAAACATCGCGATCCCTATGCCGGCTCGGTGCGTTATCATCTGGGGCTGGTAACCCCCAATGACGATCGCTGTTTCATCGACGTAGATGGGCAGCAACACAGTTGGCGTGACGGCCAGTCGGTGATTTTCGATGAAACCTATGTGCATTGGGCGCAAAACGCCACTAACCAGACACGAATCATCCTGTTCTGTGATATTGAACGGCCAATGAAATGGCGTTGGGCACAGGCGGTAAATCATTGGGTCGGTGCCACCCTCATGTCGGCCGCCAGTTCACCTAACGATGATAAAGACCGCACCGGCTTCATCAACCGGATATTCAAATACGTCAACGCCGCGCGTGATGCCGGTCAAGGCCTGAAAGCCCGTAATCGCCGTGGGTATTACCTGCTAAAATGGCTGGTGATTGCCGCAATTTTCGCCGCCATCATCTTTCCCAGCCTGTAAAATTCCGATCTTCAATAGGGGTACAACACGAATGAGAATATTCGCATGCCCCTCTTCTGCTGCACCCAGTATTGTGTGATACAATACGCATTCCTAGAGCCGCCTTCGCTGGCCTACAGCCCTCCTTCCGAAGCCTGATAGCAGCGCGAACCGCCCTTCGAGTGTAAAGATTTAGTCAATTATGGAATCTGGCTAAACCATAGTGGTATCTGGGTGTCTGAGTGGTTGTATCGCAATTGAGTGGATCTTTATGCGTTACAGGTTGCTGCCCCCTTAACGCATAAATGAGTTCATATGAAGCGTCCGCAAAAATTCAAATCGGCCCTGCTGCATCCGCGCTATTGGTTCACCTGGTTCGGCCTGGCTTGCTTATTCTTATTGGTCCAACTTCCCTACCCGGTGCTGCACAAGCTCGGCGTGTGGATGGGCCGCACCTCAATGCGATTCCTGAAACGCCGCGTTGCCATCACCCGCCGTAACCTGGAGCTGTGCTTCCCGGATATGGACGAGGCTCAACGCGAACGCAAAGTGGTAGGCAACTTCGAATCTCTCGGCATGGGCCTGCTGGAAACCGGCATGGCCTGGTTCTGGTCTGATAAGCGCGTTAAGCGCTGGTTCAACGTTTCCGGTATCAATCACCTGAAAATGGCACAACGAAACCAACGCGGTGTGTTGGTGATTGGCGTGCACTTTATGTCGCTGGAGCTGGGTGGCCGTGCCATGGGTTTGTGCCAACCCATGATGGCGATGTACCGCCCACACAACAATAAAGCCATGGAATGGGCACAAACCAAAGGCCGCATGCGCTCCAACAAGGCGATGCTCGATCGCAAAGATTTGCGCGGCATGGTTCATGCCCTCAAGCGCGGCGAGGCCGTATGGTTCGCCCCGGATCAAGACTACGGCCCACGCGGTAGCGTGTTCGCTCCATTGTTCGCCGTCGATCAGGCCGCCACCACCAGCGGTACCTTTATGCTGGCGCGCATGGCCAAGCCGGCGCTGGTGCCGGTGGTTCTGATCCGCCGCGAAAAAGGTCGGGGTTATGACCTGCTGATCCAACCTGCGCTGGAAAATTATCCTATCGGCGATGAGATTGCCGCGGCGGCTTACATGAATAAAGTGGTGGAAAAAGAAATCATGCGCGCACCTGAGCAATACATGTGGCTGCATCGTCGCTTTAAAACCCGGCCGGTCGGGGCTCCATCATTGTACTGAGCCCAAAAACCATATTTATCAGCCCGGCCAATGCCGGGCTTTTTTGTGCGCCGGATTTAAAAAATTGCGGATGAGCGCCGATCTTTGCTGTAACCTCCTTTTTTACCCGCACAGGAAAAGGAAATGATGAAAGCTCAAGTCCGTATTGCTCTGGTCGGTGACTACCAACCTCAGGCCATTTCTCACCAGGCCATCCCCATTGCTCTCCAGCTCACCGCCTCCCATCTTAACGTCGACATTCAATCCCACTGGCTGCCCACAGAAACCATTACCGACACGTCGGTACTGCAGGACTACGATGCCATCTGGGTGGTACCCGGCAGCCCGTATAATCATGACGATGGTGCCTTTATGGCTATCCGCCATGCGCGCGAGCAAAACGTTCCCTTCCTGGGCTCTTGCGGCGGTTTCCAATATGCGATCGTAGAATACGCCCGTAACGTGATGGGCTGGCACGATGCCGGGCATGCGGAAACCGACAGCGGGGGTCGGTTGGTGATAGCCCCGCTGAGCTGTTCGCTGGTCGAAAAAAGCGGTGCCATTATTTTCCAACCCAATACGCTGGCAGCCCGTGTCTACGGCAAGCTGGAAACGCACGAAGGCTACCACTGCAACTTTGGCGTCAACCCGGAGTTTGTCGCCGATCTGCAACGGCACCCGCTGATAATCAGCGGCCACGACGGTGAAGGTGACGTTCGCTCGGTGGAGCTACCGGGACACCGTTTTTACGCTGCCACGCTGTTTCAGTCCGAACGTGCGGCATTGCGAAACGAGCTTTCACCACTGGTGGTGGAACTGATCAGGACCGCGGCAACGGCCTGATAGCCCCAGATTCGGCAATAAGGAGGATCATGCCGCTATGATCCTCCTTCTGGGTTGTAATCGCAGGTTCACCACATCAGTTGCCCTATCAGTGGGGCGGCAATCACCGTGATAATCCCCGCCAGCATCATCACCAGGCTGGAGACGACGCCTTCTTCCTGCCCCATCTCATAGGCTTTCGCGGTACCGGCGCCGTGCGACGAAGCCCCCAGCCCGGCCCCTTTCGCCAGACTGCTACGCACTGACAGCCGCAGAAACAGGATGTCCCCCACTGCCATACCGAATACCCCGGTGATCACCACGAACAGCGCCACCAGATCCGGCTGGCCGCCCATCTGTTTGGCGGCCTCCAGCGCAAACGGCGTGGTGATGGAGCGCACCGCCAGGCTGCGTTGCACTTCTTCCGGCAAGGTCAGCAGGCGAGCCAGCCACACCGAGCTGTAAACCGCCACCAACACCGCCGTTAGCACCCCGGCGCTGAGCGATAACCAATGGCGTCGAATGATATGCAGATTTTCGTAGACCGGCACCGCGAAGGCGATGGTCGCCGGCCCTAATAGCCATAACAACCAGTGCGTTTCACCGATGTAGTCCTGGTAGGAAATATGGGTCACCACCAGCAGCAGCACCAGGATCATCGGCGTCAACACCAATGGCATCAGCAGCAGGGTACGACGGCGCCGGTAGAGTTTTTTATTGGCGAAGTACAACACCAGGGTTGCCAGAAAGCAGGCGAGGCTAAGGATAAAATCATTCATCGCGTTGTTTACGCCGTTGCAGCCAGACTTCCAGTCTATAGACGCGATCGACCACCAATCCGGTCGCGCCCAGCGTTAGCATGGTGCTGACAGCAATCACCAGGAAAATTTTCCAGCCCTCCACCATTAACAGCTGGGCATAGTTCACCACGGCCACCACCGCCGGAACAAAGAACAGCAGCATCTCGGCCAGCAACCAGCGCGAACCGGCCTTGACCCAGTTCAGCGGCAGAATGCGCAACAGGATCAGCGCCAACAATATCAACATGCCAACAATGTTGGCGGGCAGCGGCAGATGGAACTGCTGCACCAATCGGTCGGCAATCAAAAATAACACCGCATATAAAGCAACCTGGATCGGCACCTGCAGCCGGTTCAACAAAGAGGGAGCTGCGTGGCGGAACGCCAATAACATGGGGGAAGGCCTTAAACAAAAAATTCACGGTTTACAGTATACGCAGCCAGGAAACCTCGCCTGAAATGAATTAAAATTATCGACATCATGCCATCAGGGAATAGTTTCCCGACGGTACTTCCCCAGGAGAATCCAACGTGGATGTCCGCACCCTGCGCTACTTCGTGGAAGTGGTGCGCCAGCAAAGCTTTACCCGCGCGGCGGAGAAACTGTTCGTCACCCAACCGACCATCAGCAAGATGCTGCGCCATTTGGAAGAAGAGCTGGAATGCACGCTGCTGATCCGCGAAGGCCGCAAACTGCACCTGACCGACAGCGGGCAAGCGGTATACCAGCGCGGGCTGGCGATCATCGATGAGTTCCGCCAATTGGAGGCGGAGCTGGAAGACATCAGTTCGGTCAAAAAAGGCGTGCTGCGGCTGGGTATTCCCCCCATGGTCGGCCGGCAGATTGCCGATCTGATCCGTCAATTCCGCCAAACCTACCCTGGCATCGAGCTGAAAATCTCCGAACTGGGTGGGCTGTCGGTGGAGCAGGCGGTGATGTCCGGCGAGCTGGATCTGGCAATGACCATACTGCCGGTCGATTCGGATCAACCACTGACCTTCCTGCCGTTACTCGTCCACCCCATGTGCGTGGTTGCGCCGCGTACGCCACACTGGCTTAATCGCACCAGCATCAATATCACCGAGTTGGCTAACTGGCCGATCCTGCTTTATAACGAGGACTTCGCGCTGTACAAAATGCTGATGAAAGCGTTCCGTCAGGCCGGGTTTGAGCCACAGATTGCGGTGCGCAGCGGACAGTGGGATTTTTTGGCTTCGATGGTACAGGCCGGGGTCGGCATCGCCACCCTGCCGGAGCCGGTCTGCCAATGGCTGGATAAGGAAAACCTGATCTGGCTGCCGCTGGAACCCCGTATGGAATGGAAAGTCGGGTTGATCTGGCGGCAGGGCAGCTACCTGTCGCACAGTGCACAGGCATGGATAGCCTGCTGCCGCGACTACTGGCCCGCAGCCAGTACCAGTCACCACAAATAACAAGGGCCGCATATGCGGCCCCAGACTGCTGATAATTCCTTTGTACTTAAAAGTCATGGATTGTGTGCTGATAAAAACAAAGGATGATGTCTTCAGTTTTACCCCAAACACCCGAAAACCACGCTTTTCGGGTGTTTGTCATCAAATCAGGGCCGCATATGCGGCCCCGTGAGTCTTATCCTTCTCGCTCTATCAACAGCGCTTCCAGCAGGTCGAGATCGTGCAACAGCTTTTGCAGCGTCTCGTTACTGATTTTTTGCGTAGCGCGCAGGTGATATAGCTCACCGCGCTCAGCGCGTAGCGCCGTCAGGCGGAAACGTCGCTCGAGGTTCTCCAGCATCAGCGCATTCTCGATATCGTCCTTGGTGGTGATACGGCGCCGCAGCGTCCCCACCACTCGTGAACTGATCTCTTTCAGCACCTGCGGATCGAGGTTTTCCTCGGTATCAACCGCCAACCGCTCTTCCATTTTGTTGATGCTTTCGATCGCCACTTCAGCCGCCATAGCGATTGCCATCCGCTCTTCGCTTTTGCTGACGCTCTTATCCGCCACCTGAACGCCGCGCAGCAACAGCGGCAGCGCCAGTACGCCGGCAATCAATGAAAGCAGGATCACCCCTGCAGCGATAAACACCAGTTGGTAACGCGCCGGGAACGCGGTGCCGTCACTCAGCAACAGCGGAATTGACAGCACACCGGCCAGCGTAATCGCCCCGCGTACCCCGGCAAACGACGCTACCCACAGTTCGCGGGTGGTGTAATCGCCGAACTGCAACGGCCGTTTTTTCATAAAGCGACGGCTGGCGTTTTTCATCAGCCACAGCCAGGTAAAACGCAATACCAGCAACGCCGCGTAGATAATCGCCACGTCGGCAAACAGGTACCAGGTCTGAATGGTCGGATCCAGCTCCGCCTGCAGGATGGAGGTTTCCAGGATCCCCGGCAGCTGCAGACCCAACATGATGAACACCATGCCGTTGAACACAAACTCCAGCATCGCCCAGACGCTGTTCGCGCGCAGGCGCATCGCCAGCGGCGCGTTGCGGATCACGCCGGACTGGCTGATGGTCATCCCCGCTGCCACCGCCGCCAGGATGCCGGATACGCCAATGTGCTCGGCAATCAGGTAAGAAGCAAAAGGTAACAGCAGCAGGAAGACTATCTGCGTCGCCGGGTCATCACCGCTCCAGCGGCTCATGATCCGCAAAGATTTACTGTAGAGCCAGGTGACCGCTACGCCTGCCAGCAGGCCGCCGATCGCCACCTTGAGGAACTCGAGCGTCGCGCCGCCCACGGTAAACACCATGGTGCCCATCGCCACCGCGATAGCGAATTTGAGTGAGACCAGGCCGGACGCGTCGTTCATCAGCGCCTCGCCTTCCAGCACGCCCATGATCGGCTTCGGAATACGCCCTTTACCGACGATACCGGACAGCGCCACGGCATCCGTTGGCGACAGCACCGCCGCCAGCGCAAACGCCGCCACCAGAGGAATGCCCGGCACCATGGCGTAAATCAGATAACCGACGCCGACCACGGTGATCAGCACCAAGACCAGCGCCAGGCCAAGAATTTCACGACCGTGGTGCAAAAACTCCCGCGTCGGGGTTTTCCAGCCATCGGCAAACAGCAGCGGCGGGATAAACAGCACCAGGAACAATTCAGGGTCAAAGTCGACGTGCAACCCGAAATGCGGCCAGGCCAACAGGGCCCCGATACCGATTTGCATTAACGGCAGCGGCACCTGGAACGGCAACATGCGCGTCACCACACCGGACAGGGAGACCACCAGAATTAAAATGAGGATTGTAAAAAAGATTTCCATGCTTTCCTTAGACTCTTGGGTTCAGACTACATCTCTGATGTATACCCGATAGTAGATCACTTTTTTTACGGCGGTTAAAGCTTGTTGTGCCTTTCAAAATGCAGCATTGGCAGAAGGAGATTTATCTGAATAGGGTATGAGGGCAAACATCCCCCGCCGGAACGACGGGGGAAACGACATAGCGGTTAGATTGCCCAGCCGCCGGCATAGAATGCCACCAGCGCCACGGCGATCAGCACGGTACCGATATTCAGCCGACGCCATTCGCCGGAGAAGATACGGCCAATCACCAATGAGCTGAAGCCCAGCATGATACCGGTGACGATATTGCAGGTCAGCACGATAAACACGGCGCACAGCAGGCCGGACATGGCATCGACAAAATCATTGAAGTCCAGCTTGGTCACGTTGCTCAACATCAGCAGGCCAACGTACATCAGCGCCGGTGCGGTCGCGTAAACCGGCACCAGATAAGATAACGGCGACAGGAACAGGATCAGCAGGAACAGCAAACCGACTACGGTTGCTGTCAGCCCGGTTTTACCGCCCGCAGCCGTGCCCGCTGCGGATTCGATATACACCGCCGCCGGGGCCGCACCGACCAGACCAGAGAAAATGCTGCTCAGGGAGTCCGAAGTCAGCGCCTTGCCGCCGTTGATGATTTGCCCGTCTTTATCCAGCAGGTTGGCCTGACCGGCCACCGCACGGATAGTACCGGTAGCGTCAAATACCGCGGTCATCACCAGCGCCAGCACGCTCGGCAAGACCACCGGCTGCAATGCGCCCATGATATCCAGGCTGAAAATCAACGAATTGCCGTTGGCATCCGCCAGGCTTGGCATCGCGAATAAGCCCTGGTATTTCACCGCCGGGTCAAACACCAACCCCACCACCGAAATAGTGATGATCACCAGCAGAATACCGCCGGGAACGCGCAGTTTTTCCAGCCCGAAAATCACCGCCAGCCCGAGCAGCGTCATCACTACCGGGAACGAAGTGAATGCGCCCAAAGCCACCGGCAGGCCGTCCAGTGGGTTTTTCACCACCAGGCCAACGCCGTTAGCCGCGATCAGCAACAGGAACAGACCGATACCGATGCCGGTACCATGAGCGACGCCCATCGGCAAATTGCGCAGGATCCAGGCGCGAATACCGGTTACCGAAATAATGGTAAAAAGCACCCCCATCAGGAATACCGCCCCCAACGCCACCGGAATGCTGATGTGTTGGCCCAGCACCAGACTGAACGCCGTGAAAGCGGTCAGTGAAATCGCACAGCCGATGGCCATCGGCAAATTGGCCCATAACCCCATCAGCAACGAACCGAGACCCGCCACCAGGCAGGTGGCGACAAACACCGCCGTTGGCGGGAAGCCGGCTTTGCCCAGCATGCTCGGCACCACGATCACCGAGTACACCATCGCCAGGAAGGTGGTTAGCCCCGCCACCACTTCCTGACGCACGGTGCTGCCGCGCGCAGAAATATTAAAATAACCATCAAGCCCGCCTTTTGGTTTAACGGCGTTATTCGCTTGAGAATTCGACATGTTGCTGTCCCCTGTGTTTCATTGCCAGCCCGTTTAAAGAGGCTTGTTATTCCGCCCACGCATGTTCATTAGGGTAACGTTTGCTTTTCTGCCCTTTGCTCACGTCGCCAATGGGCGTCGCATCAAAGGCAAACGTTTAACTCACAGTGAATGGTGCGGGTAATTTATGGTGGTTTATTCAAGGCAAACGATTATCCAGCCTTCCATACCGTCTGATCAACCAAAGATCGCGGCAATTTATGCGGAAAAGCACTGGGATCAATCATTATCGAAAATATGGTATTTGTCTCATAGGTAAATCCGATGGGAACGCCCCCCTTTCGGAGGGCAAAACGACTACTGAGCCTGGGCCGCCTTTTCATCCATGTACATCAGTTCCCAGATGTGTCCGTCCAGATCCTGAAAACCGTGTCCGTACATAAAGCCATAATCCTGCGGCTGATTATAGGTATTGCCGCCGGCGGCGATCGCTTTGCGCACCAGATCGTCCACCGCTGCCCGGTTAGGCTGCGACAGGCATATCAGCACTTCGGTCGCCTTTCTGGCATCGCTGATCGGGTTCGGGGTGAACATTTTGAATTTGTCGTGGGTCAACAGCATCACATAGATGCTGTCGCTGACCACCATGCAGGCGGCGGTGTCATCGGTGAACTGTGGATTAAAGCTGAAACCAAGACGAGTGAAAAACTCGATGGATACGGGCAAATCGCCCACCGGCAGGTTAACAAAAATTTGCGTAGCCATGGGCTACCTCCGACGAAGAGTGACCTCATCGAGTATAGCCCACCCGCTCATTTCAGCAGATCATAAGGCCCGCCCTGCTCCAGCGCCCGTTGGTAGGCCGGCCGCGCATGGATACGCTGGAGATAGTCGCGTAGCTTTGGACAGCCATCCAATGCGCCACGTGCCGCCATCGCTTCCAGCGGAAAACTCATCTGGATGTCCGCTGCGCTGAATTCATTGCCGACAAACCAGGTGCTTTTTTCCAGGTGCTGTTCAAGATAGTCGCGGTGCGGAGCAATCTGTTTATCCAGATACTCCCGCTGTACGCCTTTGCCAATAGCCCCTGCCACTGGCCGTAACAGCCAGGGAATGGGCGGCTGGCCCAAGCGGCTAAACACCAGCTTCATCACCAACAGCGGCATCAGTGACCCTTCGGCATAATGTAGCCAGTAACGATACTGTTGCCGGGCATGATAGTCGGTGGGGATAAACTGCCCCTGCGCATCGTAGGCTTCCTGCAGATATTCAATAATGGCGCCGGACTCTGCCAGCGTCAGATCGCCATCGACAATCACTGGCGACTTGCCGAGCGGATGGATCTTTTTCAACTCCGCAGGCGCCAGCATGGTTTGCGAGTCGCGCTGATAGCGCTGCACCTGGTACGGCACTCCCAATTCTTCCAAAAACCACAGGATGCGCTGCGATCGCGAGTTATTTAGATGGTGCACGATAATCATGGGGCTTCTCCACTCTGTTGCCACACCCGTTATATGTCGAGGCTTCTGGTTAAAGGGTAGTGGTGAATTATCCCACCCGCCAACAAGGTCATCTGCCGCTCAAAATTAAATCAATAAATTTGACAGAGATACTCAAAACTCTCCGATTTTCTCTTTGGGCATGACGGCCTATTATCTAACACATCGAGAGACAAAAGCCTCTCACCTAAAAAATACCCTGAGGATTGAATCATGAAAAACATCAAATTTTTTGCTACCGCTCTGCTGCTGACTACCGCTTCTTTCGCCAGCGTTGCCGCTGACCAACCCGCTAACCAGCCTGCGGCCGGTGCCCAGAAAATCGGTGTGGTGTCCGTGAGCGGCGCTTCTAACCTGAGCACGCTGGAAAATGAACTGGCCAGCAAAGCCGCTGCATCCGGTGCCAGCTCTTACCGCATCATCTCCGCCGGTGGCCAGAACAAACTGTATGGCACCGCAGAAATCTTCAACTGATCGTCAGACAGTAAACTGACGGAAGAAAAAAGCCCCGCAAGGGGCTTTTCTCGTTTCTAGCGAGCATCAAATCTCGCCGCCAGCTTCTGCAGCCGAAATTGTTCGATCATGAAATCAACAAACACTCGGGTTTTGGTCGGCAGAAACTTGGTGGTGGGGAAATACAGGTGCACGCTGCCGCGATCGACATACCAGCCCGACAATACCCGCACCAGTCGACCGCTTTCCAGATAAGGCAAGGCGTTCGGCATGGCGATCAGCGCGATCCCCAACCCCATTTCCGCCGCCTGCGCTGCAGCATCCGGTTCATTTACCGTCATTTTGATTTCCATCGACGGCGCTCGCTGTTCATTCTCCGCATTACGTAGCGGCAGATTGCGGATCCGCCCGGTTTGCGGTGAGCGGATAAAAATGCCCGCATGGTTCATCAACTGTTCCGGCTGCCGGATGGCGGTGTTGCGCTGCAGATACGCAGCAGAAGCCACCAGGACCCCATGGGCTGGAGCCAGTTCACGTGCAATCATGCCCTGCGCCAATTCGATACCGCCCCCCATTGCAGCATCAAAATGCTCACCAATTAGATCCACTTTACGGTTGTCGAAATGCCAGTCTGGGACAATTGCCGGGTAACGCGCCAGAAAGTCGGGCAGCATCGGCATGACAAAATGCAGGCCGAACGCCGTCCCCATGCTGACCTTCAGCGTGCCGGCCGCCCCCCCGCCGCCGCTGCTTACTCCTTTTAATGCGCACTGGATCGACAACAGGCCGCCGCTGACCTCCTGCAAAAAACGTTCGCCCTCTTCGGTCAGGATCAATTTGCGCGTATTGCGCTGGAAAAGCCTTACCCCGACGATCGTCTCCAGCTTGGTCACGTTCTTCCCGACTGCCGCAGAGCTGATGCCCAGCTTGCGTCCGGCCGCAGAAAAGCTGCCGTTCTCTGCACTGCTGACAAAACATTCCAGGTGACCAAGCATGGTTGCTCCTGTTGATTTCAAACCCACGGTTTAAGCTGATTATAGCTCTTTGTGGCTAGTGGCGACCCGGCGTTTCCCAGATACTGATCCGGTAGATGTTTAACCTCACCCCACTCTGGAGAAGCACCATGACAACAGCACATCCTCTGCAAAACAAAGTCGCATTTATTCAGGGCGGCTCACGCGGCATTGGTGCCGCTATCGTTAAGCGCCTGGCACGTGAAGGCGCCACCGTAGCCTTCACCTACGTCGCCTCCGCCGAAAAAGCAGACGCCCTGGTGGCCGAAATCACCGCCACCGGCGGTAAAGCGCTCGCCATCAAGGCCGACAGTGCCGATGCCGCGGCCCTGCAACAAGCGGTACGCCAGGCAGTAAACAGCCTGGGTAATCTGGACATTCTGGTGAACAACGCCGGCGTGCTTGCGATGGGCAGTACCGAAGAGCTGCCGCTGGAAGATCTGGATCGCACGCTGGCTGTCAACGTGCGCAGCGTATTTGTCGCCAGCCAGGAAGCGGCGCGCCATATGAATGACGGTGGCCGAATCATCAATATTGGCAGCACCAACGCTGAACGCATGCCCTTTGCCGGCGGCGCAGTTTATGCCATGAGCAAATCCGCGCTGGTCGGTCTGACCAAAGGCATGGCGCGCGATCTGGGCCCACGCGGCATCACCGTCAATAACGTGCAACCCGGCCCGGTCGATACCGACATGAATCCGGCCAACGGTGATTTCGCCGAACAGTTAAAAGCCATGATGGCCATCAGCCGTTACGGCAAAGATGAGGAGATCGCCAGCTTTGTCGCTTACCTCGCCGGTCCGGAGGCGGGCTATATCACCGGCGCCAGCCTGAGCATCGACGGCGGTTTTTCGGCTTAAATGTTCTGAAAAGCAAAAAGCCCCTTTCGGGGCTTTTTTTTGGGCTTAGGACAACCTGATATCAGAAAGGAATATCGTCGTCGAAGTCCATTGGCGGTTCATTGCTGCTGGCTGCCGGTGCGTTGTTCTGCGCCGGGCGCGCCTGCTGGCCACCGCTGAACTGGTTGCCGCCTTGTGGCTGCTGAGGTTGACCCCAACCGCCCTGGCCGCCGGAAGCCTGACCACCGCCTGCCGGTGCGCCACCGCCTTGACGGCCGCCCAGCATCTGCATGGTGCCGCCAACGTTAACCACAACTTCGGTGGTGTATTTTTCTACGCCAGCCTGATCGGTCCATTTGCGAGTCTGCAGCGCGCCCTCGATGTACACCTGGGAACCTTTACGCAGATATTCGCCCGCCACTTCAGCCAGCTTGCCGAACAGCACGACACGGTGCCACTCGGTCTTTTCTTTCTGCTCGCCAGTCGCCTTGTCACGCCAGCTTTCGGAGGTTGCCAGGGTAATGTTGGCCACTGCACCGCCATTCGGCATGTAACGGACTTCCGGGTCTTGGCCCAGATTCCCGACCAGAATTACTTTGTTTACGCCTCTGCTGGCCATGAGAACTCTCCTGATGATTGATTTTTACACAGTATAAACGAGTAAGTTTAACACGCTCAGCCTGAAACGACACCCGTGTTGATTACTGCGTGCTGTATTCCGGAATTGTCCTTTCGATCGACCTGTTTGCATTCATGTACTGGATATTCATTCAGGTTTTTTTGTGTCATAATTATGCGTTTCGTACTGGCTGTGCCGGTTTTTTGCGCGTTCGATCACATAATCGTGCGTAAATCACCCAGACAGGCGCGGTGTATCATCAAGACGGGAAGTGTAAATGGACAATATCGAAGTTCGTGGTGCTCGAACCCATAATCTCAAAAACATCAACCTGATTATCCCGCGTGACAAGCTGATCGTCGTCACCGGTCTGTCCGGTTCAGGCAAGTCCTCGCTGGCCTTTGATACCCTTTATGCCGAAGGGCAGCGTCGCTACGTCGAATCGCTCTCCGCCTATGCACGCCAGTTCCTTTCGCTGATGGAAAAACCGGACGTCGACCACATTGAAGGTCTGTCACCGGCAATTTCCATTGAGCAGAAATCGACCTCGCATAACCCGCGATCGACGGTCGGCACCATCACCGAGATCCACGATTACCTGCGTCTGCTGTTTGCCCGCGTCGGCGAACCGCGTTGCCCGGATCACCATGTCGAACTGGCGGCACAGACCGTTAGCCAGATGGTGGATAACGTGCTCAGCCAGCCGGAAGGCAAACGCCTGATGCTGCTGGCCCCGGTGGTAAAAGACCGCAAGGGCGAGCACACCAAAACGCTGGAAAACCTCGCGAGCCAGGGCTATATCCGTGCGCGCATCGACGGCGAAGTGTGCGATCTTTCCGATCCCCCGAAGCTGGAGTTGCAGAAAAAGCACACCATCGAAGTGGTAGTCGATCGCTTTAAAGTGCGTGATGACCTGTCGCAGCGTCTGGCGGAATCCTTCGAGACCGCGCTGGAGCTGTCCGGCGGCACCGCCATTGTGGCTGATATGGACGACGAAAAAGCGGATGAGCTGCTGTTCTCCGCCAACTTCGCCTGCCCTATCTGCGGCTACAGCATGCGCGAACTCGAACCGCGCCTGTTTTCGTTCAACAACCCGGCTGGCGCCTGCCCAACGTGCGACGGTCTGGGCGTACAGCAGTTCTTCGATCCGGAACGCGTAGTGCAGAACCCCGAGCTTTCGCTGGCCGGCGGTGCCATTCGCGGTTGGGATCGTCGCAACTTCTACTACTTCCAGATGCTGCGTTCGCTGGCAGAGCATTACGCGTTTGACGTTGAAGCGCCTTTCAACAGCCTGGACGCCAACGTGCAGAAAGCGGTGCTCAGCGGCTCCGGTAAAGAATCGATCGAATTCAAATACATCAACGATCGCGGTGACACCACCGTGCGCCGCCATCCGTTCGAAGGCGTGCTGCACAACATGGAGCGCCGTTATAAAGAAACCGAATCCAGTGCGGTGCGCGAAGAGCTGGCGAAGTTTATCAGCAACCGCCCTTGTGCCTCGTGCCACGGCACCCGTCTGCGCGAAGAAGCGCGAAACGTGTTCGTTGAAGACACCACGCTGCCGGAAATTTCCGATCTGAGCATCGGCCATGCGATGACCTTCTTCCAGAACATGAAGCTCAGCGGCCAGCGCGCCAAGATCGCAGAGAAAGTGCTGAAAGAGATTGGCGATCGCCTGAAATTCCTGGTGAACGTCGGCCTGAACTACCTGTCGCTGTCGCGTTCGGCGGAAACCCTCTCCGGCGGTGAAGCGCAGCGTATCCGTTTGGCCAGCCAGATTGGTGCCGGCCTGGTGGGCGTGATGTACGTGCTCGATGAGCCGTCAATCGGCCTGCATCAGCGCGACAACGAACGCCTGCTGGAAACCCTGATCCACCTGCGTAACCTCGGTAACACGGTGATCGTGGTGGAACATGACGAAGACGCCATCCGCGCCGCCGACCATGTCATCGACATCGGTCCCGGTGCTGGCGTGCACGGCGGCCAGGTAGTGGCGGAAGGCACCGTCGAAGACATCATGGCGCAGCCTGAGTCCTTGACCGGCCAGTTCCTCAGCGGCAAACGCGAGATTTCCATTCCGGAGCAACGCGTCCCGGCGGACCCGACCAAGGTGCTGAAACTGAGCGGTGCTCGCGGTAACAACCTGAAGGACGTGACGCTGACGCTGCCGGTGGGGCTATTTACCTGCATTACCGGGGTATCCGGCTCCGGCAAATCCACGCTGATCAACGACACGCTGTTCCCGATCGCCCAGCGCCAGCTCAACGGTGCCACTATCGCCGAACCGGCGCCGTTCCGCGAAGTGACCGGTCTGGAACATTTCGACAAGGTGATCGACATCGATCAAAGCCCGATCGGGCGCACTCCGCGTTCCAACCCGGCGACCTACACCGGCATCTTTACCCCGGTGCGTGAGCTGTTCGCCGGCGTGCCGGAATCGCGCAGTCGCGGTTACAACCCGGGCCGCTTCAGCTTTAACGTCAAGGGCGGCCGCTGCGAAGCCTGCCAGGGTGACGGTGTGATCAAGGTGGAAATGCACTTCCTGCCGGACATCTATGTGCCGTGCGACCAGTGCAAAGGCAAACGCTATAACCGCGAAACGCTGGAAGTGAAGTACAAAGGCAAAAGCATCCACGAAGTGCTGGAGATGACCATCGAAGAGGCTCGTGATTTCTTCGACGCGGTACCGGCATTGGCGCGTAAGTTGCAAACCTTGATTGAAGTCGGCCTGTCTTACATCCGTCTCGGCCAGTCGGCGACCACGCTGTCCGGCGGGGAGGCGCAGCGCGTCAAGCTGGCTCGTGAGCTGTCAAAACGCGGTACCGGTCAAACGCTGTACATCCTGGATGAGCCGACCACCGGGCTGCACTTCGCCGATATTCAGCAACTGCTGGCGGTGCTGCATCAACTGCGCGATCAGGGCAATACCATCGTGGTGATTGAGCACAACCTGGACGTGATTAAAACCGCGGACTGGATTGTCGACCTGGGGCCGGAAGGCGGCAGCGGCGGCGGTGAGATCCTGGTTGCCGGCACGCCGGAAACCGTGGCTAACTGCGAAACGTCGCACACCGCGCGCTTCCTTAAGCCGTTACTGAAGAAGAAATAATCCCCTGCCAGGCGGGCCGTTACTGTAGCGGCCCGCACGCTTACCCGTTTCGGTCAAATTGAACAGAAACAGGCAAGATTTAGACATTTTCAGGCATTTCCCTCCCCGCTCTCAGCTTTTATCATCAATGTTCCCTCTGTGGCCCTTTGCCGTACTCAGGCCACGTCCACCGGTACCCTATTGCCGGAAGCCGTTCCCCCCATACACTGATGACTGGAGTTACCATGAACATTACGCACGCCTATGCCGCGCATGACGCCAAATCAGCGTTAGTTCCTTTTGATTACACGCCGCGCACCTTGCGCGACCACGATGTGCAAATCAAGGTTCTGTTCTGTGGCGTCTGCCATTCGGATTTGCACCAGGCCCGCAACGAATGGAGCAACACTCTTTTTCCGGTGGTTCCCGGCCACGAAATTGTGGGGCGCGTGAGCGCCGTCGGCAACCATGTGTCACGCTATCAGGTCGGTGATTTGGTCGGCGTGGGCTGTATGGTGGACTCCTGCCGCAGCTGTCCGAGCTGTGACGAGGGTCTGGAGCAATATTGTGAAAATGGGTTTACCGGCACCTATAACGGTGAGGATCGACAAACCGGCGCCACCACCTACGGCGGCTACTCCACCGATATGGTAGTAGATCAGGACTTTGTACTTCGCGTACCGGAAAACCTCGATCCTGCCGGTGTCGCCCCCTTACTGTGCGCTGGTATCACCACCTATTCCCCGCTGCGTCAATGGGGCGCCGGTCCGGGTAAAAAGGTGGGCATCGTCGGTCTCGGCGGGCTGGGGCACATGGGCGTTAAACTGGCCCGGGCGATGGGAGCGCATGTGGTGCTGTTCACGACTTCAGCGTCCAAAGTCGAAGATGCCAAACGCCTCGGCGCTCACGAAGTGGTGATCTCACGCAATCCGGAAGAGATGGCGCAGCACACCAACAGTTTCGATTTTATTCTTAACACGGTGGCGGCTCAGCACGATCTGAACCCGTTCCTCAATCTGCTACGCCGTGACGGCACCCTGACGCTGGTTGGCGCACCGGAGCATGACCACCCGTCACCGCAGGTGTTTAACCTGATCATGAAGCGTCGTCGCATCGCCGGTTCACTGATTGGCGGCATTGCAGAAACCCAGGAGATGCTGGATTTCTGCGGCCAGCACGGCATTACCTCGGATATCGAACTGATCCCGATGCAGCAAATCAATGAAGCCTTCGAGCGGATGCTGAAAAGCGACGTGAAATATCGCTTCGTGGTGGATATCGACTCTTTGCGAGCCTAAGCCTCTCGGGCGCCCACAGCGGCGCCCGATTTTCTTACAGCTGCTTTATCACTCGCGCCGGATTGCCGCCGACCACGCAGTTCGCAGGCACGTCCTTGGTCACCACCGCACCGGACGCCACCACCACGTTATCCCCCAGCGTAACGCCAGGATTAATCACCGCACGACCGCCAATCCACACATTATTGCCAATGCGCACCGGCTTGCCGAACTCCGCCCCGCCCACGCGGGTTTCCGCATCCAGCGGATGGGTGGCGGTATAAATATGCACTCCAGGCGCCAGCAGGCAGTTATCACCGATATGCACTTCGCATACGTCGAGGATCACGCAGTCAAAATTGGCGTAGAAATTCTTCCCCAGATAGATGTTGTAGCCGTAATCGCAGCGAAACGTCGGTTCGATGGTACCCCCCTGATACTGGCCCAGCAGCTCCGCCAATCCCTGTTTACGCAGGTCGCCCTCATCCGGTGACGAATGGTTGTAGCGGTGGATCAATTGGCGTGCGCGCTTGCGCTCGCTGCGCAGCAGTTCGTCGCCGGCGTCGTACAATTCACCGGCAATCATTTTGCGTTTTTCTTCACTCATCGCCATCTCGCGGCATCCTTTGGTATTTCGGCTTATTGATTAAAAAGCCTAGTCTTTCCTCATCAACAATAAAACGGGAACGTTCCCAATATCGAATCGCGATCACAGTTTGGCTTGAAAACAGAAGAAATAAACGAAGGACTCAGGCAGGCGCTACACCTGCCGTTATCTATGGCTAGGCGCGCAATTCCTGGCGCACATGGTCGGGTAACCCTTCCAGCACCAGTTGATAGGAACTGTCGATCAACGTATAGAACTGCGAGTTCGGCAGATTGCCATCAAGAAAGACCGTATTCCAGTGTGCCTTGTTCAGTCCGACGCAGGGGACGATCTCCGGGTGATGCTCCCGTAGGCTTTCCGCCAGTTCCGGGCTGGATTTTACCGCCAAAGCAGGTCGCCCCTGAACCTCGCACACCATGGCGAACATAACGTCGCCGACTTTGATCTGGCTGGCCTGCCACTGGTTCTGGTCGCTCTGTTCCGCGCCCGGTTTCGCCATGCAGTATTCCAGCAATGCTGTGTTATTCATTGGGTTATTCCCCCTGTAACGTGGCCACAACCCGGCGTGAACCGCCGTGGATGCGGTGCTCCCCCAGCCAAATTCCCTGCCATGTGCCCAGCATCAGCCGCCCGTGACCGACAGGCAGCGTCAACGACGTGCCCAACAGAGAGGATTTGATGTGCGCCGGCATGTCGTCCGGCCCTTCGTAGTCATGCTGATAGGGTGCGTTCTCTGGCACCTGACGCAGGAAATGCTGCTCCATGTCGGCTCGCACCGTAGGATCGCAGTTCTCGTTCAGCGTCAGCGAGGCCGAGGTATGCTGCAATAACAGATGCAGCAGGCCAGTTTGCAGGCGGTGTAAGTGGGTTAGCTGGTCAGTAATCTCTTCGGTAACCAGATGAAAACCACGCGCTTTTGCGCTGAGGATAAGCGTTTGCTGATGCCACATAAGTGAGCGCCCCTCAATCAGTATATTCTCTCTCCAGTTTGCGGCAACTCTGGCGGCAAACCGACAACAAAAAAGGAGCGATATCGCTATCGCTCCCTGGCTAACGTCAGTTTACCCTAACAGCTTTTACTGCACGGCGGCAAACGCCTCGGCTACCTGATGCACGTTGTGGTGGTTCAGGCCAGCCATGCAAACGCGTCCACTGTGGATCAGGTACACGCCGAATTCTTCACGCAGGCGATCAACCTGTGCAGCGCTAAAGCCGGTGTAGCTGAACATGCCGCGCTGTGCGAGCAGATAATCGAAGTTCCGTTGCGGCAGGGCGATTTTCAGCGCTTCCACCAGCGTCTTGCGCATCTCGAGAATACGGGTGCGCATGGTTTCCACTTCGGCCAACCACTGGGCTTTCAGCTGCGCGTCGTTCAGCACCTTAGCCACCACCTGCGCACCGAAGTTCGGCGGGCTGGAGTAGTTACGACGCACCGTGGCCTTCAGTTGCCCCAACACGCGTCCGGCCGCTTCTTCGCTTTCACACACCACCGACAGGCCGCCGACGCGTTCGCCGTACAGCGAGAAAATTTTCGAGAAGGAATTGCTCACCAGGCATGGCAGACCGGCCGCAGCAATAGTGCGGATAGCGTAGGCATCATCGTCAATGCCGCCACCGAAGCCCTGATAAGCGATATCGAGGAACGGGATCAGTTCACGCTCGGCAATCACTTTGACCACTTCATCCCACTGAGTGTGGGTCAGGTCGGAACCTGTCGGGTTATGGCAGCACGGGTGCAGCAATGCGATGCTGTGCTTCGGCAGCTGTTTCAACGCGCTCAGCATGGCGTCAAATTTCACGCCCAGGCTTTCGCTGTCGAAGTACGGATAGGTGTTCACTTTGAACCCAGCGCCGCCAAAGATGGCAACGTGGTTTTCCCAGGTCGGATCGCTGACCCACACCTGCGAATCCGGGAAGTAGCTTTTCAGGAAGTCGGCACCGACTTTCAGCGCGCCGGAACCGCCCACGGTTTGAATGGTGGCGATGCGCCCTTGCTGCAGCATCGGGTGTTCGGCACCGAACAGCAAATGTTGGATCGCCGTGCGGTAAGGCAGCAGACCTTCCATCGGCAGGTACACCGATGCCCCATGATCCACGCTGTTCAGCTGCGCTTCTGCCGCAGCAACCGCTTTCATCTGCGGGATAATACCCTGCTCATCATAGTAAAGGCCGATACTCAGGTTAACCTTGTGCGCACGTGAGTCTTTTTTGAATTTTTCCATCAGCGACAGGATCGGGTCACCTGCGTAGGCATCAACATTCTGGAACACGGATTATTCTCCTGGATTATGGTGAGTAGGCACAGCGTTACGCTCCTAATATAGACGGAAAAGGCCGTTCAGTTTGAGCTTTATCTCGCAACCGGCAACAAACCATTTTCCTTGATTCGGTTGAGCACCACCGCCGTTTTGATATGCGCCACGCTTTTGTGGCGGGACAGCGTCTGGCTGATCAAATCGTCCAGTGCCGGCAGGTCCGCCACCGCAACCTTCAGCAGATAATCAGCATCGCCAGTGGTTTTGTAAGCGTCAAGAATGGCGTCCACTTCTTCCAGCATCTGGTGGAAACTGTCGATCTGCTCCTGAGCATGGTGGGTCAGACTCACTTCTATCAGGCCAACCAACCCTAGCCCGACGGCCTCCGGTGCCAGTCGCGCGTGGTAACCGCGGATCAGTTGTGCCTGTTCCAGGCTGATGCGCCGCCGCGAACACTGGGATGCCGACAGCCCCACCAGATCGCTCAGCTCCTGATTGGTCAGACGGCCATTGGCCTGTAACAGCGTCAGGATTTTCATATCAAAATCGTCAATGTTGTACATAGCCACCTGTAAACTGTGTTAATAAATGTTGACGTTACAGCCTATCAGTTTTTTGACTGTGGATACCCTTCCCGCGCCGAGGTTGTGAAGCGCACAGCAGCAATGCCGGACGTTTCCGCCTGCCAATGGCATAAAAAACGGGTAACTCGCGCAAGTCAGCAACAATGAGCGGTTAAATAGCGCATAAAACCACGAATGTATAATAAGGATGCCGATGAAAAGATTTCTCCCTCTCGCACTGCTGGTTGCCGCCGGAAGCGCCAGCGCACAATCGCATTTGGATAAGGTGATACAACAAGGCACGCTGGAAGTGTGCACCACCGGCGATTACAAACCCTATACCTTCCAAAAAGAAGACGGCAGCTACGAAGGCATTGATATCGCCATGGCGGAATCGCTGGCAAAAAGCCTGGGCGCCAAGGTGAAATGGGTGAAAACCAGTTGGAAAACCCTGACGCCGGACTTTGTCGCCGGCAAATGTGATATCGCCATGGGCGGCATCTCAGTCACCTTGCAACGTCAAAAGCAGGTGTTCTTCGCCGACCCGTTGGATACCGACGGCAAGATCCCGTTAGTGCGCTGCACCGACGTGAAGAAATACCGCACCATTGATCAGATCAATAAAGCGTCCGTGCGCCTGCTTGAGCCAGCGGGCGGCACCAACGAGGCCTTTGTCCACGCCTATCTGCCCAAGGCCAAACTGACGTTGACCCATGATAATTTGGGGATTTTCCAGCAGTTGGTCGACAAGAAAGCCGATGTGATGATTACCGACGCTTCCGAGGCGCAGTATCAGCAAAAACGCTATCCGAAGCTGTGCGCGGTCAACCCGAAAAAGCCGATGCAGTATGGCGAAAAGGCTTACATGCTGCCGCGTGACGATTTGAGCTGGAAGCTGTATGTGGATCAGTGGCTGCACCTGGCCAAGGCGACCGGTGAGTATCAAAGCATTATCGATCAGTGGTTGGCAGTGAAGAAGTAACTCAATATAACGGGGCCGCTGCCTGGCGGCCCCTCAATGGACTTATTCGCCGATATATTCCATCGCCACGCGCTGCGTCAGCTTGGTAATCAGTTCATAAGCACTGATGCCAGTGCATTCGGCGATGCGTTCGACCGGTAACTCCCGCCCCCACAGCACCACCTCATCCCCGACCTTGTCGGTCGCGTTCGGCCCCAGATCGACCGACATCATGTCCATCGACACCCGGCCCACGATCGGCACTTCACGGCCGTTGAGCCACACCGGCGTACCGGAAGGCGCGCTGCGCGGGTAACCGTCGCCGTAACCCATCGCCACCACGCCCAAGCGAGTATCACCTTCACTGACCCAGGTGCCACCGTAGCCTACGGACTCGCCGGCCTTGTGCTCACGCACCGCGATCAGGTTGGACTTGAGCGTCATCGCCGGCTGCAGATCAAACTGGCTGCCGTTGGCGTCCTCCATCGGCGAGACGCCATACAGGATAATGCCTGGGCGAACCCAGTCGTTATGCGCATCTGGCCACAGCAGGGTACCGCCGGAGGCGGCAATAGAACGCTGGCCCGGTTTACCACGGGCAAACTGTTCAAAGCACTGCATTTGTTTGAGCGTGGCATCGGAACTCGGCTCATCGGCACGGCTGAAGTGGCTCATGATATTCACCGGCTGCACCACATTGCGGCAGGCGCTGAGACGCTGATAAAACGCCTCGGCATGCTCAGGGCGGACCCCCAGACGATGCATGCCGGTATCCAGCTTCATCCACACCGGCACCGGACGCGCCAGCGTGGCCTGCTCCAGCGCTTCAAGCTGTTCGATACTGTGCACGGCGGTTTCGATGTTATTGGCCACCAGCACCGGCAGATCCTCGGCCGAGAAGAAGCCCTCGAGCATCAGGATGGGTTTGACGATGCCGCCGGAGCGCAGCTTCAACGCCTCGCCAATGCGGGCCACGCCGTAACAGTCGGCATCTTGCAGGGTGTGGGCTGTTTCCAGCAGGCCATGTCCATAAGCGTTTGCTTTCACAACGGCAATCAGGCGACTTTGCGGCGCCTGACGGCGCACCTGTTGCAGATTATGTCGCAGAGCGCGGCGGTCGATTACAGCGGTTGCCGCTTTCATTTCAGTTCCTTAGCTGATTATTCGTCATCATACTGTGGCCCCGCATAGTTATCGAAGCGCGACCACTGGCCGTTAAAGGTAAGGCGTACGGTACCGATTGGGCCGTTACGCTGCTTACCCAGAATAATTTCGGCAATCCCTTTCAGATCGCTGTTCTCGTGATAAACCTCATCACGGTAGATGAACATAATCAGGTCGGCGTCCTGCTCGATGGAGCCGGACTCACGCAGGTCGGAGTTGACCGGGCGCTTGTCGGCGCGCTGCTCCAGGCTTCGGTTCAGCTGCGACAGCGCCACCACCGGTACCTGCAGCTCTTTCGCCAGGGCTTTTAACGAGCGGGAGATCTCGGCGATTTCCAACGTTCGGTTGTCGGAGAGCGACGGCACGCGCATCAACTGCAGGTAGTCGATCATGATCAGGCTGATGCCGTCATGTTCACGGAAAATACGCCGCGCACGGGAGCGCACTTCGGTTGGCGTCAGGCCAGAGGAGTCGTCAATGTACATATTGCGCTTCTCCAGCAGGATACCCATGGTGCTGGAAATTCGCGCCCAGTCCTCATCGTCCAACTGGCCGGTACGAATACGGGTCTGATCCACACGCGACAGCGAGGCCAGCATACGCATCATGATCTGGTTGCAGGGCATTTCCAGGCTGAAAATCAGTACTGGCTTGTCCTGCGTCATCGCGGCGTGTTCGCACAGGTTCATGGCGAAAGTGGTTTTACCCATTGCAGGACGGGCGGCGACGATGATCAGATCCGATTTTTGCAAACCGGCGGTTTTCTTATTGAGATCCTGATAGCCGGTATCTACCCCGGTCACACCATCGTGCGGCTGCTGATACAGCTGCTCAATACGCGCAACGGTATCTTCCAGGATACGCTCGATCCCTTTTGGACCCTCATCTTTGCTGGCGCGGTTTTCCGCGATTTGGAATACCCGCGATTCGGCTAAATCGAGCAGATCTTCACTGCTGCGCCCCTGCGGATCGTAGCCAGCGTCAGCGATTTCATTGGCCACCGAGATCATCTCACGCACTACCGCACGTTCACGCACGATATCCGCATAAGCGCCGATGTTGGCAGCGCTTGGGGTGTTTTTCGATAATTCGGCCAGATAGGCGAAGCCACCGACAGAGTCCAGTTCGCCCCGCTGTTCCAGCGATTCGGACAGGGTGATCAAATCGATAGGCCGACTCATCTCCAGCAGGCGCTGCATCTCGGTAAAGATCAGGCGGTGCGGGCGGCTGAAGAAATCATTGGAGACCACGCGTTCCGCCACGTTATCCCAGCGTTCGTTATCCAGCATCAAACCGCCCAACACTGACTGCTCAGCCTCCAGCGAATGTGGCGGCATCTTCAGCCCTTCCATCTGGCGATCGCGGGGACGTTCTCTGGCTTCGTCTGCGTTTGTTTTGTTGGTTGGTTTTTTTCCTGCCATGAAGCGTATTCTTAATCCGGTTGCGAATGAAGGATCCTGACGCGAGAGTATACGTGATTTTTATCTGTGATTCCTGCGGCATAACCGATGCAAAAAAGGTATCAATCCGCGCGCGGACAAACTGGATCGCCAATACTAAAACGCGTAGGGTGAAATCAGACACCCACACGAGGTACTGATATGGCCAAGCGCATTCAATTCTCCGCCACCGGCGGCCCTGAAGTGTTGCAATACGTTGATTTTACCCCACCAGACCCGGCAGCCGGTGAGGTGCAGATCGAGAACAAGGCGATCGGCATCAACTATATCGACACCTACATACGCAGCGGGTTATACCCGCCCGCCAGCCTGCCAAGCGGGTTGGGCACCGAGGCGGCCGGGGTGGTCACCAAGATCGGCGCAGGAGTCAGCGCGCTGAAGCCGGGTGACCGCGTGGTTTACGCCCAGTCAACGCTCGGTGCTTACAGCGAAGTGCACAACGTCGCGCAGGAAAAAGTGGCCATCCTGCCGCACAATCTGAGTTTCGAGCAAGGGGCAGCCTCATTCCTGAAGGGGCTGACGGTGCATTACCTGCTGCGCCAAACCCATGAGGTGCAGCCGGGTGAAGTATTCCTGTTCCATGCTGCCGCAGGCGGTGTCGGGTTGATTGCCTGCCAGTGGGCCAAAGCGCTCGGGGCAAGGTTAATCGGCAGCGTCGGTTCCGACGAAAAAGCCGAGCTGGCGAAGCGTGCCGGCGCCTGGGCCACCATCAATTACCATAAGGAAGACATCGCCCAGCGCGTCGCCGAACTGACCCAGGGCGAAAAAGTCGGCGTGGTGTATGACTCTGTGGGCCAAAGCACCTGGCAAGCCTCGCTCAATAGCCTGAAGCGACGCGGGCTGATGGTGAGCTTTGGCAACGCCTCCGGCCCGGTTACCGGAGTCGATCTGGCGATGCTGAACCAGAAAGGCTCTCTGTATGTCACTCGCCCTTCCCTCAATGGCTACATCACCAGCCGCGCGGAACTGCAATTTGCCAGCAATGAGCTGTTTTCATTGATCGGCAGCGGGGCCATCAAGGTCGACGTGAAGGAAGAGCAGAAGTTTGCGCTGGCTGACGCACAACGTGCGCATCAGGTGCTGGAAAGCCGTAATACCAGCGGCTCAAGCCTGCTGATCCCTGGTCGTTGAGTTGGAAAAAAGATCGGTAAAATTAGGTATAACGTGCGGTGGTACATCGTCTAAAGGCGAAGAGTGGAATATGATCTTCCGGCAATTCATGTTGTTCAATAGGGAAATAGCTCTGAAATGAAAATAAAAATGCTGGTTACAGCGCTGGTTTTCGCCGCAGCTCCAGCGTTGGCCGCCGCAGCGCAGGCAGCGACGCCAAACGCAGAAAAAGACGCATTGATGAAATACCCTTACTCTGCCGCCTATACGCAATGTATGAGCAAACCAGATCTCAATACACCAAGTATGGCTGCCTGCATTGAAACAGAGTTCAAGCTCTGGGATGCACGCCTGAACAAGTCCTATAAGGAAGCGCTCAAGTTTAAGGCAGCCCCAAAAGCCTGGCGTGAGGCACAGCGTAACTGGCTGAAGTTCAAAGACAGCCAATGCCAGGCGCTGGTGGCAGCACCGCATGGCTCCGGCGATGCGCTGGATGCGGCTTCATGCGAACTGAACATGACCATTGAACGCACGTTGCAACTTGAAAGCGACAACTGGCCAAGATCTTAATATTGCTGGATTATCAGTAACAAAAAGGGCTCCGTAAGGAGCCCTTTTTGTTACTGCGTTTGTAGGGGTAGAGCAGAGTCCGCCAGAGACAGTGGGTTGCTTGAGCAACGCTCGTATTGGGTATTATTGTCTCTTGCGGTGATGAAATCGGTCGCATCGCTGCATCGGCAGACATCCTAACAGCCCCGAGGCGCAAAAAAAATGGCTAATGCGCCGCACCGGCCGTTTAAACGTCAAGCTGTGATCGCTGCCGCATTAAGAACGCATCTGTTGCTCGATTTTCAGCGTGACCGACTGATTATTCGACAAAAAATTAATAGCGGCGTATTGAAGGCTTCTGCATTGAACGGTAGAGCCAAACGCCAACCACCGCCAAAATCAGCCACGGCAACAGCTTAATCACCATCGCAAACAGCCCGCCAATCAGCATGAATGCCGCGGCCACCAGCAACGCCGCGAATACGCCCAGCAACGAAATGCCCGTCACCATCAGCATGACGATAAAGCCGACCAGAAAGAAGAGTTCCAACATGATTTTGCTCCTTCGCAAAACAAAGTATCTGCGAAGGTATTACAAGAAGCGTGCCAAAATGGTGAGAGGACTAAGTTATTGAAATTGAAAAAAAGGCATGCCACATCACGCAACATGCCTGGTCAAAAACACTAACTGTTAGTCAGAATTTTATCTCTATTACGCCATCTCGGTGCGCGGTAGGCGAACCAAATCCAGCGCCTGCTCAACCACGCGTGCATCGGCCCCTGGCTTATGGGCATTCTCACTCAGGTGACGGCGCCACTGACGGGCACCGGGCACGCCCTGGAACAACCCAAGGATATGGCGGGTGATATGGCCCAAATAAGTGCCCTTCGACAGCTCGCGTTCAATGTACGGATACAGCGATTCGATAATCGCGATGCTGTCCATAACGTCGCTTTGGCAGCCAAACAGTTCACTGTCGACCCGCGCCAGAATGCCCGGGTTCTGGTAGGCTTCGCGCCCCATCATCACGCCATCCAGATGCTGCAGATGCTGTTTCGCCTCTTCCAGTGTTTTCACCCCCCCGTTAATCGCCAGAGTGAGCGTCGGGAAATCCCTTTTTAACTGGTACACGCGCGGATAATCCAGCGGCGGCACTTCGCGGTTCTCTTTCGGACTCAGGCCCGACAGCCATGCCTTGCGGGCATGAATGGTAAACATGTCACATTCACCGCGCCCGGCGACGGTGGCGATGAAATCGCACAGAAACTCGTAGCTGTCCTGATCGTCAATACCAATGCGGGTTTTCACCGTCACCGGGATCGACACCACGTCGCGCATCGCCTTGATGCAGTCGGCAACCAGCGTTGCCTGCCCCATCAGGCAGGCACCGAACATGCCGTTCTGTACCCTATCCGACGGGCAACCGACGTTGAGGTTGATCTCGTCATAGCCGCGCTGCTCAGCCAGTTTGGCGCAGTGCGCCAGCGCAGCCGGGTCGCTGCCGCCCAGTTGCAGCGCCACAGGATGTTCTTCTTCGCTGTAGGCCAGATAGTCGCCCTTACCGTGGATAATCGCGCCGGTAGTCACCATCTCGGTGTACAGCAAGGTTTCCTTGGTCAACAAGCGGTGGAAGTAACGGCAATGACGATCGGTCCAGTCGAGCATCGGCGCGATGGAAAAACGATTGGCGGCGTATTTTGGGGCGTTATTGTCTGTCGTCATGCTGGGCTACTGGCTACCTGATTCTGTCTGGGGTTCAACGAACGGCATGCTGCCGCAAACGGCTATTATAACGACAATCGGCGGCGTTGGGAAAACCGCTGTGTCGCCGATAAAAAAGCACCGGCAAAAGCGAATAAAAAGAGGCTGTCAGGTGTTCTCTCTGTAAGGCCGCAGTTCTGCGTCCTTCATGATGAGGAAATAACCATGAACAGTTTCGTTAAACGCCTGCTGCTGCCAGTCATTGCCGGTTCACTGCTGTTTTCCGGTACCGCTCTGGCGATGGGCGGCGATGGCAGCGGTCAAACCACGCCAACCTGCCCCAAAGGCCAAATATACGATACGAAAACCAAAACCTGCATGGTGGATAAAAGCAGCATGGTCAGCGACAACGATCGCACGAACTATGCCTATGCGCTGGCCAAAAGCGGCCGCTATCAGGAAGCGCTGGATGTGCTGAATACCCTCAAAAATCCCAACACTGCCGTGGCGCTGAATTACCGCGGCTATGCCACCCGCAAGCTCGGCCGCACCGACGAAGGGATCGGCTACTATTTAAAATCAGTGGCGCTCGATCCGAAATACCCCAAAGTCCGCGAGTATCTGGGTGAGGCTTATATGATCAAAGGTCGTCAGGACCTGGCGAAGGAGCAGCTTAAGGTTATTCAATCGCTGTGCGGTACCGGTTGTGAAGAGTACCGAGATCTGGCGGCGGCTATCGATCATCACCCTGAATCGTAAAACCCGGAGGCAAACATCAGCAGCGACGCGATCCGCAACGAAATCGGCCAATATCTCTCCCGCCTGTGGCGCTATGGCTTGGTGCTGTCCCACCGGCGGGACGTAGCCGACGACTTGGTGCAGGCCACCTGCGTGCGGGCGTTGGAACGCGCCGCACAGTTTGCCGTGGGAACGCGTATGGACCGCTGGTTATTTTCCATTCTTCACTCCATCTGGTTGAACGAGGTCCGCTCTCAGCACATTCGCCAGGGACAGGGCTTTGTCGACGTTGAAGAACTGGCCGGTGCGGAAAACGGCGAGCAGCCGATTTGGGCCAATGAAGTGATGCAACGGGTTAATCAACTGCCGGAGGCGCAGCGCAATACGTTGTTTCTGGTGTACGTGGAGGAACTTTCTTACCGGGAAGCCGCTGAGGTGCTGGGTGTGCCCATTGGCACCATCATGAGCCGTCTGGCGGCGGCACGGCTGCGGTTGGCGAATGACAGCCTGTTGCAAACCCGTACCCCGCAGGTAAAAGGAGAACAATCATGAGTTCAGCCTACGCAACGGATGAACTGCTGGTCGCCTATCTGGATAATCAGTTGGACCCACAGCAACGCCACCGGCTGGAACAGCGTCTGGCCGGCGAACCGGCGTTGGCAGAACGCTTGTCGTTGCTGGAGCGCAGCAGCTTGCCCTTTAAGCAAGCCTTTGCGCCTTTGCTTGATGAAGCGCCGGTGCAAAGATTGCAGTCAAAATTGCCACTTATCGTCCCCTCGCCACCGCACGCTATCAGCCGCCGTGGCCTGATTGCGGCCACCGTCGCTTTTCTGGCATTGGGCATCGCAGGCGATCGCGCCTATCTGCAGCTCAGCCAACCGGATGACAACTGGCGGAGCCTGGTCGCTCAATATATGGCGTTGTACACCCCGGAAACGCTGATGGGTTTTGAAGGCTCCGCAGCGCAGATTGCCAGTCAGCTACAGCACACCGGTGATCGGCTGGGCATCGCGCTTCCTCTGTCGCAGCTGACGTTGCAAGGGGCCGAACTGAAAAACGCCCGTGTGCTGGCGTACGACGATCGCCGTATTGCTCAATTAACCTGGTTGGATGCGCGGTACGGTGTTTTGGCACTGTGTATTATCCAGCAACCGGGCAAGTCGCAGCCCGCCGAGAGCGAACAACGCCTGGGAATGAATGTGGTCTATTGGTCCGATAGCAGACACAGTTTCATGCTGATTGGCCATAACCCGGCAGTGGAAATGGTCAGATTGGCCAGTCAATTACAGCGTTCGCTGACCGCCTAAGAGCCTACGCGAAGCCATAGCCTGCGAGAACGGCACGGAACATCGTGAATATCATCACATTTCCGGCTAACAACGGGCGCTAAACCGGACGTTTAATGCGGCATATTGGCAGAAAAGTGGCCGACTCTCGGCGATTTGGCTGAAGCATGGTAAAATCGGCTTTTTTACGTACCGGGAAATTTGCCATGAACTCAAGCACCCAGGAAAAGCTGCTGGCGCAGGCTGAACAACTCTGTCAGCAACGCAATGTGCGACTGACACCGCAGCGGCTGGAAGTGTTACGCCTGATGGCACAACAGCCCGGTGCCATCAGCGCTTACGACCTGCTGGATTTGCTGCGCGTAGCCGAACCCCAGGCCAAACCCCCCACGGTTTACCGTGCATTGGATTTCCTGTTGGAACAAGGCTTTATTCATCGCGTGGAATCGGCGAACAGCTATGTGTTGTGCCATCATTTCGAACAGCCGATGCATACTTCCGCACTGTTTATTTGCGATCGCTGCGGCCAGGTGACTGAGCGCACAACCGAAGGGATCGAAGAGACGCTGCAAAAGCTGGCTAAAGAGTCAGGATTTGCCCTACGTCACAGCGTGGTAGAAGCCCATGGCCTGTGTGAGGGTTGCGTTGAGGTAGAAGCCTGCGATAGCAAACATGATTGCGGCGAACACGATCACAGCATCGCTATCAAGAAGAAATAAGAGGGTATCAGGTACCTCCCTGTACCTTCGGCCATAGCGTCAAGGGGATTGAAACGCCTGGCCATCAGCATAGTTTACGGCCGCAATCCGCTGCGGCCTATCGCACTACCAGCGATACTTGTTGTGGTCTTCCCAGGATTTCACTTCTTTCTCGGCCGCCTCTTTCTGGTAGCCGTAGCGTTCCTGAATTTTACCGACAAGCTGTTCGCGTTTCCCTTCAATGACCGTCAAATCGTCATCGGTCAGCTTGCCCCATTTTTCCTTCACTTTCCCTTTAAACTGCTTCCAGTTACCGTCGGCTTGATCTTTGTTCATAACCTCTCCGTTACCTGTGATTAGTCAGTTTTAAAAACTTGTCGCTGGGCTTAACTGAGTAATAATCATGGTCAATTGACCTAAAATGAAGGGAGTGTCATTCCAATTCATTCCGCCAGCCACATGATTAACTATAGCAACAGATATCGATAAAGAACAAAAAACCAGAATAAAAATTCAACAAAACAACAAAATGCAGTAAAACACCCGAAATAACAGTCAGTAAGCGGGACTAAATCGACGCGATAATATGTAACTCAATATGAATACAAAACATTAGTTAATTTTATGATAACGTCTCATTGTGAGCCGTTGGATCCGCGGCAAACCAGGTACCGCGCAGCCTGTGACGGTGCCAAATCCAGCCGAGCGCGATGCCGCGCAGAGAAAGAAAGACCGCCAGCGCCAGCCATAAACCATGATTGCCCAAGACGGGTACGGTCAGCAGCGTTAAACCATAGCCGGCCGCTGCCACTGCCATGCTGTTGCGCATTTCTGCTCCTCGGGTGGCGCCAATAAACATGCCGTCCAGCAAATAGCACCATACGCCCACCAATGGCAGCACCACCTGCCACGGCAGATAGTGGCTGGCCAGCGCACGCAGTTCCGGTAACGAGGTCAAGGCGGCGATAATATGCTGACCGGCAACGGCATAAACCAGGCCAAAGGCCAACGCGACCAGACAGGCTTGTCGGCAAGCCGCCCGCCACACCTTGCGCAGTTGGCTATCGTCACGCGCGCCATAGGCATGGCCAGAATGCGCTTCAACCGCGTAGGCAAAACCGTCGAGCGCATAGGCGGTAAAGGTCAGTAAGTTCATCAGCACCGCATTCACTGCCACTACTTCGCCGCCAAGCCGGGCACCGAAGATGGTCAAAGAAGCGAAGCACAGCTGCAGCAGCAGGGAACGCAGCATAATATCGCGGTTCAGCGCCAGCAAACGCCGCAGGTTACCGCGCCAGGCAGTGCGCAGCATCGGCATGGAAATGCCACGTAGGCGCATGACCCGCCAGGACAGCCATAAGCCCAGCAGCAGCGTGGCATACTCAGAAATAGCGGTCGCCGTCGCCGCACCTTGCACGTTCCAGCCCAGCCCCATCACCAGCCAGATATCCAGTACAATATTCAATAAGTTGCCGACAATCAGCAGGATCACCGGCGCACGTACGTATTGCACGCCAAGCAGCCAGCCCAGGATAACCATGTTCGCCAATGCCGCCGGCGCGCTCAACCAGCGGATCTCGAGGAATAATCGGGCCTGCTCCAGCACCGCCTCGTCGCCACCGACGATTTTCAGCGCCAGTTCGATCAGCGGATGGCGCAGCAAGACAATGGCCACACCGGCCAACGCCGCCAGCAGCAGCGGTTGCATAAAGGCGCGCGCCAATCCCTGTGGGTTTTGTGCTCCCAGAGCCTGTGCAGTCAGACCGGTGGTGCTCATACGCAGGAACAACAACAGCATGAACAGGAAGCTGGTCGCCATCGCTCCCACCGCCACACCGCCCAGATAAACAGGGCTGTCGAGGTGACCGATCACTGCGGTATCCACCAGCCCAAGCAACGGCACGGTGATATTGGAGAAGATCATGGGCAGCGCCAGGCGCCACAAGGCTTTATCGGTATCGCTGGTGAAGGCGGAGAGCAGGCGCATAGTGAAATGTTCCCGTGGCAATGCGGTTTTAATCGGTCAGAAATGACATCGCCCCAGAGCTGGGGCGATTTAAATCAAAGGGCAGCGTGCAGGCTTATGGGTTAAACCCAGTCGCCGTTGCGGATCACGCCGACCGCCAAGCCTTCAATGGTGAAGTTCTGCTGACGCAGATCAACCACAATCGGCTGGAACTCACTGTTTTCCGGTAGCAGCTCAACCACGTTACCGTGCTTTTTCAGCCGCTTGACCGTAACTTCATCTTCGATGCGCGCCACAACCACCTGGCCATTACGCACGTCCTGAGTTTTATGCACCGCCAGCAGATCACCGTCCAGAATACCGATATCACGCATCGACATGCCGTTAACCCGCAGCAGGAAATCCGCGCTCGGTTTGAACAAAGAAGGATCCACCTTGTAGTGACCTTCGATATGCTGCTGCGCCAGCAGCGGCTCACCGGCAGCCACGCGGCCAATCAGCGGTAAACCCTCTTCATCTTCCATCAGCAACCGAATGCCGCGCGAAGCGCCGGAGACGATTTCGATGACGCCTTTACGCGCCAGCGCTTTCAGATGTTCTTCTGCGGCATTTGGCGAACGGAACCCCAGACGCATGGCGATCTCGGCACGCGTCGGCGGCATGCCAGTGGACGAAATATGATCGCGAATCAGATCATAGACCTCTTGCTGTCTGGTAGTTAGTGCTTTCATTCCGCCCCCTGTTTGTTTATACAGTCTTGCTGTGAGTATATACAGGTAAGTGCGGCTTGGGAACCGAAGATTGAATAAAAATCAGGGATTAGCGACCCGGATCGCAACGAGCTTGCTCTGCTCAGACAAAGTGCTGCCACAGCACCGCGCCCCAAACAAACAGCGCAAAAATAACCGCCAGCAAAACTGCCGCCGACCCCATATCCTTGGCCCGGCCGGACAGCTCGTGATACTCGGTCCCCACCCGGTCAACAATCGCCTCAATCGCGCTGTTGAGCATCTCGACAATCATCACCAGCACCACCGACCCAATCAGTAAAATGCGCGCTATCGCACCCACGTCCAGCCAAATCGCCAGTATGATAGCCAGCACGGTCACCACCAACTCCTGGCGGAACGCCGCTTCGTGCTGCCAGGCAGCGGAAAAACCTTTATAAGAGTAGCCGGCGGCTTTAATAATACGGGTCAAGCCGGTTGCTTGGTTCGTCATGTTTTTAGTGCCTTTCGCAGAGGTAAGTCATAATTAAACAGTCTAGGCCAGGAAGCGCTCACGGCTCCCGGTTTTCCAACACCACAGATCTGCTACCCGGTTTCTGGTATGCTTGCGGCGCATTGCTAACAAGAGGCTTCACGTTGTTATGTCAGGTTGGCGTAAAATTTATTATAAACTATTGAATTTACCACTCAAATTGTTGGTAAGAAGTAAGGTTATCCCTTCAGATCCGGTCACGGAGTTAGGGTTGGATCCCTCACGGCCGATTTTGTATGTTTTACCTTATAATTCCAAGGCGGATTTACTGACGCTGCGCACCCAGTGCCTGGCGCAGGATTTGCCCGATCCTCTCGAACCGCTGGAAATAGACGGCACCGTGCTGCCCAGCCACGTGTTTATTCACGACGGCCCGCGCGTATTCCGCTACTACACGCCGAAAGAAGAGTCGGTAAAACTGTTCCACGACTATCTGGATCTGCACCGCAGTAACCCGGATCTCGATATTCAGATGCTGCCGGTTTCGGTGATGTTTGGCCGCTCTCCGGGGCGCGAAGGCCACGGTACACCGCATCTGCGCTTGCTAAATGGCGTGCAGAAATTCTTTGCCGTGCTGTGGCTCGGCCGCGATAGCTTTGTGCGCTTCTCCAATACTGTTTCGCTGCGCCGCATGGCGACCGAGCACGGTACGGACAAGATCATCGCGCAAAAGCTGGCCCGCGTAGCCCGGATGCACTTCTCGCGTCAGCGTCTGGCCGCCGTAGGCCCAAGCCTGCCGGCCCGTCAGGACCTGTTCAACAAGCTGTTGGCGTCCAAAGCGATCGAAAAAGCGGTCGAAGACGAAGCACGCAGTAAAAAAATCTCCCACGAAAAAGCCCAGCAAAATGCCATTGCATTGATGGAAGAGATTGCCGCCGACTTTTCTTACGAGACGGTGCGCCTTTCCGACCGCGTGCTGAGCTGGACCTGGAACCGCTTGTATCAGGGCATCAACGTCACCAACGCCGAACGCGTGCGTCAGCTGGCGCAGGACGGCCACGAGATCGTGTATGTGCCCTGTCACCGCAGCCACATGGACTATCTGCTGTTGTCCTATGTGTTGTACCACCAGGGCCTGGTGCCGCCGCACATTGCTGCCGGTATTAACCTCAACTTCTGGCCGGCCGGGCCGATCTTCCGCCGCCTGGGCGCGTTCTTTATCCGCCGGACCTTCAAAGGCAACAAGCTGTACTCGACGGTGTTCCGTGAATACCTCGGCGAGCTGTTTACCCGCGGTTACTCGGTCGAGTACTTTGTCGAAGGCGGGCGTTCCCGTACCGGGCGTTTGCTGGAGCCGAAGACCGGCACCCTGTCGATGACCATTCAGGCGATGCTGCGCGGCGGGGCCCGCCCTATCACGCTGGTGCCGATCTACATCGGTTACGAGCACGTGATGGAAGTGGGTACCTACGCCAAAGAGCTGCGTGGCGCCACCAAGGAAAAAGAGAGCCTGCTGCAGATGCTGCGCGGCCTGCGCAAACTGCGTAATCTCGGCCAGGGCTACGTGAACTTCGGCGACCCCCTGCCGTTGACCACCTACCTGAACCAGAATGTGCCGCAGTGGCGCGAATCGATTGACCCGATCGAATCCCAGCGCCCAAGCTGGCTGACGCCGACGGTCAACGATCTGGCGGCCAAGATTATGGTGCGCATCAACAATGCCGCAGCGGCCAACGCCATGAACCTGTGTTCCACGGCGTTACTGGCTTCTCGCCAGCGCTCGTTGACCCGCGAGCAGTTGCTTGAACAGTTGGAATGCTATCTGCAACTGATGCGCAACGTGCCTTATGCCGATGACGTTACCGTGCCGACTCAAACGCCGGATGAGTTGCTGGATCACGCGCTGAACATGAACAAGTTCGAGGTGGAGAAGGATAACATCGGCGATATCATCATTCTGCCGCGCGAGCAGGCGGTGCTGATGACCTATTACCGCAACAATATCCATCACCTGCTGGTTCTGCCGTCTCTGATTGCCACTATCGTGATGCACCATCGCCGGGTATCTCGCGCTGAACTGCTGCGCCAGATTGGTTTGATTTACCCGATGCTGAAAGCCGAGCTGTTCCTGCACAACGACAAGGAACAACTGCCGGAAGTGCTGCAACCGCTGATCGAGGAAATGATCCGTCAGCAATTGATCTGCGATAAAGGCGACGATCTGGTACTGAATCCAGCGCGCATCCGTCCGTTGCAGCTGCTGGCCGCCGGTGTCCGTGAAACCTTGCAGCGCTACGCCATCACCATGTCTATCCTCAGCGCCAACCCGAGCATTAACCGCGGTGCGCTGGAGAAAGAGAGCCGTATCATGGCACAGCGTTTATCCGTGCTGCACGGCATCAACGCACCGGAGTTCTTCGACAAAGCGGTATTCTCCACCCTGGTAGCTACGTTGCGTGAAGAAGGCTACATCAACGATATTGGCGATGCGGTGCGTGAGCACACCCTTGAGGTGTACAACATGCTGAGCGACCTGATTACTCCGGAAATCAAACTGACCATTGAAAGCGTCAGCATGCCGGCGGAAACCAACGCTCTGCCGGAAGCGATTGAACCGGAAGAGAAAGACCAGTAATACGTTGATAAAGAAAACAAAAAGGCACCCCAGGGTGCCTTTTTTACTGTCCGAACGTGGTCAACTTTGCCAGTAACTCAGCGCAATACCGATAAACAGTACCAGCCCGACGTAGTTGTTATCCAGGAACGCTTTGAAGCAGGCATCCCGTTCACGACCGGCAATTTGTTTTTGCTGATGGATAAACAGGGCTCCCGCCAGCAACAGCGACCAATAAAACGCGCCGCTCAACTGCGCCAGATAGCCCACCCACAGCATCAGCAGCAAGGTGGCGAACTGCAGCAGGCCGACGATCAGTTTGTCGTAACGGCCAAACAAAATGGCGGTGGATTTCACACCAATCTTGAGATCATCGTCGCGATCGACCATGGCATACAGCGTATCGTAAGCCACTGTCCAGCAGATATTGGCCAGCAGCAGCAGCCAGCAGCTCAGCGGCAGCGATTCGCTGACGGCGGCGTAGGCCATCGGAATGCCCCAACCAAACGCGGCGCCCAATACGAACTGCGGCAAATGAGTGACCCGCTTCATAAACGGATAGGCCCATGCCAGCGCCAACGCCGCCAGAGACAGCCAGATGGTCATCGCATTCAGCGTCAGCACCAGCGCGAACGAAATCAGCACCAGCACCACAAACAGGATCTTGGCCTCTTTTTCGCTCACCCGGCCGCTGGGCATTGGGCGTCCGGCGGTACGCTTCACATGGCCATCGACGGCGCGATCGGCATAATCATTCACCACACAGCCGGCGGCACGCATCAGGAAAACCCCGACCACAAACACCAGCAGGATAGACAACGACGGCACGCCCTTCCCCGCCAGCCACAGCGCCCACAGCGTCGGCCACAGCAACAGCAAGGTGCCAATAGGTTTATCGATGCGCATCAGATGGCTATAAGCCTGCCATTTACTTTGAATCACGCTTCCCTCCAAGGTATTTCCTCTCCTCATCATTCGGGGTCAGTACTGCCCGCGGCGTACAGCGGCGAAGCCGGTAGAAACAGTTCGGTCAGCAACAGCGGTTTACCCGCCAGCCGCAGGCGGGAACGGCGTGCCCACAGCGCATCTTGCCGACCGATATGGATGTAATCGCGAGTTAACTCGTCGCTGCTAAAAAGATAGCGCCCCAACGGCAATGTGCCCAAATCCACCAGCGCCAAATCCGGGCCGGTCAGGGTTTCCTGCGGGATCACCGTACGCCCCAGCAGCCAGGGCTGGTTGTCGCCCAACAGCACGATTTCACGCAGCCAGTATCGTGGGCTGTCAGGAAGATGGTCGGCTTCTTCGCCCAGTTGATCGCGGGTGATAAAACACTCGCGCTGCGGCTCAACGTGCACGCGCCCGCAGTGACGTTCAAAGCGGCGGGTCATGGATCCTAGCTCCATCAGCCAATCACTGACGGCGGCCGATGGCGGAGATTGTTGTGCGGATAACCACTCCAACGGCGGCAGGATGGAATCCTTATTGCCAGACATTGCTCTACTCCATGCCTGACGCCGCGCCCTGCGGCCGCGCCAGACCAGACAAACTGTTAACAGTCGACCATTGTAACGCAGAAATTCAAAAGCGGCAGGCTGATTCGTGGCGTGGCGCACAGCAAAATAACGCCAAAAAAAGCAACGCAATGTCATCTTTCTGCCATCTGTTTTCTTTACCTTCGTCCACCAGAGCGATGGGGATTCTGTGATCGCCTGCAAACTTTCGCCTCTGCCACATTGTTTTATCTACGCGCGTAGATACTCTTGTGCCGCAGCGTTGAATCGCCATCAGTCCAACACTTTGTCAGCAAACCTTCTTGCCGACACCAGGGAAACCATCTTTAACGGCGCCATTTATGGCGCATGACGAAAAGAGGATATCAATGCCATGAGCGAAACAACGCTTGCACACCAACAGGCCGCCGGCGATACGCTGGCGGCCGACGAACGCCTGGCCACCAAAGAAGGACGCGGCCAATTCTGGCGTGCCACTTTTTCCTGCTGGCTCGGCACCGCGATGGAATATGTCGATTTCGCACTGTATGGCCTGGCGGCCGGTATGGTGTTCGGCGACGTGTTCTTTCCCGAAGCCACACCGATAGTGGCGCTGTTGGCCAGCTTTGCCACTTACTCCGTCGGCTTTGTCGCCCGTCCAATCGGTGCGTTGGTCTTTGGCTGGATTGGCGATCGCAAAGGCCGCCGGGTGGTACTGCTCACCACGGTCGCGTTGATGGGCGTTTCTACCACGCTGATCGGGCTGATCCCCTCCTACGCACAAATTGGCGTTTGGGCGCCTGTCTGTCTGGTGATCCTGCGTTTTGCGCAAGGTTTCGGTGCCGGAGCGGAGCTCTCCGGCGGCGCGGTGATGCTGGCAGAATACGCACCGGCAAAACGACGCGGTCTGGTCGCTTCGATCATCGCCATCGGTTCCAACAGCGGCACCCTGCTGGCGTCGCTGGTGTGGTTGTTAGTGTTGCAGTTGGACAAAGCGGATCTTATCGCCTGGGGCTGGCGTATTCCGTTCCTTGCCAGCATCCTGATCGCCGCAGGAGCACTGTACCTGCGCCGCCACGTACGCGAAACGCCGGTGTTTGAACGCGAGCTTCAGCAAAACCGCCAGCGGATGCTGGAAAATACCCCCACCGAGCCGGATAACCGCAGTTATTTGCAGCGCACCAAAGCTTTTTGGATCATGCTTGGCCTGCGCATTGGCGAGAATGGCCCCTCCTATCTGTGTCAGGGCTTTATCGTCGGTTACGTCGCCAAGGTGCTGATGGTGGACAAATCGGTGCCCGCGCTGGCGGTGATGATCGCCTCACTGTGCGGTTTCCTGGTGATCCCCCTGGCCGGTTGGCTTTCCGATCGCTTCGGCCGTCGTATCACTTACCGCTGGTTCTGTCTGTTGCTGGTGTTGTATGCCTTCCCGGCGTTCTGGCTGCTCGACAGCCGCGAACCGGCAACCGTCATTTCAGTGATTGTGGTCGGCATGTGCATTGCGTCACTCGGCATTTTTGGGGTGCAGGCGGCCTATGGCGTGGAACTGTTCGGCGTCAAAAATCGCTATTCAAAAATGGCGTTCGCCAAGGAGCTGGGGTCGATCCTTTCCGGCGGTACCGCTCCGCTGATCGCCACCGCGTTGCTGTCCGGCTTCGGTCACTGGTGGCCTGTCGCCTGCTATTTTGTTGTAATGGCGGCCATTGGCTTAATCACCACCTTCTTTGCACCGGAAACCCGCGGCCGCGATCTAAACCTGCCGCAGGACGCGGCGTAATCAGGGCGCACAGGAACCCAACTTGGATAATCAATCCGCGCGACGCATCACCCGTGCCGACGTCGCCCGCGTAGCGGGCACCTCGGTTGCGGTCGTCAGCTACGTGATCAACAACGGACCGCGCCCGGTGGCGGAAACCACCCGTCTGCGGGTGCTGGAGGCTATTGAAAAAACCGGTTACCGACCAAACGATATCGCCCGGGCACTGGCTTCAGGCAACACCCTGACCTACGGGTTGGTGGTACCCGATATCTCCAACCCGTTTTTTGCCACCCTGGCCCAGGCGTTGCAGCGAGAGGCTTTCAGCCACGGTCGGGTACTGCTGTTGGGTGACGCCGGTGACGACCGCCAGCGCGAGCACGACCTGATTAATCATCTGCTGCGCCGTCAGGTTGACGGTCTGCTGTACACCAGCGTCGATCGCCATCCCTGGTTCGATCTGATCCGCGCATCCGGCACGCCATGCGTAATGATTGACACCATAGACAGCCATGCCGGCGTCTGCGCTATTCGCGTCGACGAGCGTGATGCGGCCTGTCAGGCAACTCGCCATCTGTTGCAGCACGGCTATCAGGACATCGGCATTTTTGTGGGCCCCTTGACCATGCTCAACGCGCAGGACCGCCTTAACGGCTGGCGTGATGCACTGAAGGAAGCGGGCATTGCGCCACGCGAAGAGTGGATATTCGAAGCGCCCTATACCCGTCAGGGGGGGTATCAGGCCAGCCAGAAAATGCTGCAAGCCCCGCGGCCGCGGGCCATATTCACCTCTAACGAACAACAGGCGCTCGGTTGCCTGTCGGCACTGGCAGAACACCGGCTTCGCGTGCCGGACGATCTGGCGATCATTTGTTTTAACGGCACCCAGCAGTCCGAGTTCAGCGTGCCACCGCTCAGTGCGGTCGAACAACCGATTGACGCCATGGCCAAGCGAGCGATCGCCATGCTGGCTGCCGGTGCTGCGCAGCCAGAGCTGCACGAATTCGCTTTCCAACTGCATATCCGCCGATCGTGCGGCTGTTAGTTTATTGATTCAGGTAACCGCTATGCGTTTGATTATTGATTGCGATCCCGGCAACGGCATTCCCGGCGCCAACGTCGATGACGGGCTGGCGCTGGCATTGGCACTGGCAGCCCGCCCGCGACTCTCACTGGAGTTGATCAGCATTGTTGCGGGCAATACGCCACGTGACGTTGGCTTTGCCGTGGCACAACATTTGCTGCAACAAACCGGCTATCAGGTGCCGATTGCCGTCGGCGCGGCGCGCGCGCTGAGCGAACCGCCAGAACCCTGGCGCGCCCACCTCGACCGCGCGATTGCCGATCCTGATCTGGCGGCACTGTGGCGCAATACGCCTTATCCACAGGCCGCAACCACACCAACGCCGAACGCCGCCGTGGCGATCGGCGAGCTGATTTGCAATAACCCCGGCGAGATCACCCTGGCGGCAATCGGCCCCCTGACCAACGTCGCCCATGCTCTGCAGCTGTACCCGCAGATGGCACAGGCGGTGAAGGAAATTGTGATCATGGGCGGAGTCTTCAACCTGGAGGGCTACATCAAGGACACCAATTTTGGTCTGGATCCGGAAGCCGCACGGCAGGTGCTGACCAGCGGTGCCAATATTACGCTCGCCCCACTGGACGTTACTACGCAAACCATGTTGACTCAGGAAAGCCTGGCGCAGATGACCCAACCGGACACGCCGCTGTGCCGCTATCTGCGAACCACCACTCAACCCTGGATCGACTATTCCCGCCATACCCGCCATCTGCCGGGTTGCTGGATCCACGATGCGCTGGTGATTGCCTGGTTGCTTGAGCCACAGTTGGTGACCACGGAGGAATATTATGTGGATGTCGCACTGGAAGGCGCTATGACGCGTGGCAGTTCTCGCCGCTGGCGTCCCGGAGGCCTGCGTCTGACGGTCGGCATGCCGGAGCCCGAAGGCAAGCCGTTGCGGGTGATGCAGCAGGTGGATAATGCCCGCCTGCTGGCGTTGATCGGCACCACCCTGGCCCACGGATGAAAAAAGGTGCGCCGGGGCGCACCAATCATCGAGCCAGCATCGACAGCGTCGGGTACTACCCCTTGCCTTTCACGCTACCAATAAAGGTTTCACGTGCTGTGGTGGAACCCAGTTTTTCAGCCTCATTCATCAGTTTCAGCGCTTTATCGATATCGCCCGCCTTCACCGCCTGTTTGATGCCGTTGTTAAAGTAAGCTTCGGTATCATTCAACATGGGTTCCGCCGGTTGAGTCGGCGCCGGAGCCGGTGCTGCTGCGACGGCGGCCGTTGATCCCACCACCACTGGCGTCGCCGCCGGTGCCGGCTGCAGCATGCCGATCATGATATTGCCGCTGCCCTGCTCTGCCGTGACCTTCAGTTTGATAGTACCGCTGGTGCTATGCCGGGCGATCGGATCCGGAATATCCGGCACCGCGTTGCCCACGCCCTGTGCATAAGCCTTGGCCGGGTTGGTCAGTTGCGTGGTTTTCGCCAGATCCTGACGGGTGGTGTACACCAGCAGATAAATTTGTTTCTGACCGAGTGCCGGGGTCAGTTTCAGCGTGCCCTCCAGCCGATCGGATGACATCGCACCCGGTGGTTGATACGGGAAGTAGCTGCTCGGGTAATAGGCCGCAGGGCGCAGGTGCTCATCCAGCACCAACACGCTCGGCGCGTAAAGTGAGTTGTTCTTGCTGATGCTGCTCAGCGTGACTTCCAGCGAACCGCGATCGGCCGGTAGCGTATAAGCGGCGATAGCGCCCTGAATGTCGCCCTGGTTGATTTGCGGGCTGACATTATCCAGTTTGATGTCCTGGCTGACCGGCGGCATCAGCGGTTGCCACGGCAGGCTTTGCAGCGTGCTGGCGCTAATGGCCGGCGCGATGGAAACATTGGCCGGCGTATCGGCATTGGCCACCAGCGGGGCGCCAAGGGTCAGAGCCAGTGACAGGCAAAGTGACAGCAGATTCTTTTTCATTGTTATACCCCATGATATCCGGCGCGGCTCAGGCAAGAGAGACGACGCCGGCGAATACAGGCTGGGGAGAGCACCTGGCCCTCCCCGTTATCTCATTACCACCAGATTTCCATCTGGGCGCCGAAGGTGACTTCGTCGTCATTGCCGCGGCTGAAGGTATGTAAGCTGGTGTCGTTGTACGCAGTGCCCGAGGTGTAACCGGCGCCGGAATCGTTATTGGCGTAGCCCCACTTCTCATCCCACTTGGCGTAGGTCGCGAATACGCGGATAGCCGGACGTGACCAGATGCTGTTGCCCGCTTGCCACTGTTGCGCCAGGGTCACTTTGTACTGACCGTTGCGATCGCCAGTGCGCTGGGATTTCACGTTGTCGTAACCGGCTTCCAGCAGGGTGCTCATGATTGGCGTCCATTTGTACATTGGACGTACGCCCACGGTGTACCAGGTGGTGCCGTTATTGTTGTCACGATCGACATCCTGGAACATACCGACGTACATCAGCGCCCATTGATCGTTGAAGTCGATGGCACCGTGGTCCAGCACGCGGATCATCTTGCCGTTGTTGTCGATGGTTGAGCCCTGGTTGCGGCCGTTGTTCTGCGAAGTCATGGAGTCGGTGGCGTACTGCACCACAAACTTGTTGTAGCCGGTCAGGATGCTCTGGGTATGTTCCGCGGTGAACATCCAGCCGTCTTTGCTGGCGCCGTCAGCTAAATGGTATCCGTCCTGAGTATTGGCGCGACCGTAGTCCACACCCAACTCCAGGGTGCCGCCCGGGTTCAACTCCAGACCGGCCAAACGCACGTCGAAGGTGTCGTTGACGGTAGGACGTTGATCCCACTCGTTATCCAGGTAACCGTAAGAGCCGCCGGATTCTGAGTTACGGGTTACGGCAGCAGACAACTTGCCGAAGCCCAGATCGATATTTTCCAGACCGGCACCTGGGCCAGAGATATCCCAGTAGTAGAAGTCAATCATGTGAACATCATGACGCTGATAGAAACGCTTACCGGCCCACATGTTGGCACCCGGCAACCATTCAATCAGGTTTTTACCCTGCACATTCACTTCACGGAAGCCTGGCGTCACGTCTTCCCAGTCGGAACGTTGTGAAACGGAGTAAGCCAGGTTGGTATCGAAGTAGAAGCTTTTATCGCCTTCTTTCCACACTTCCTGTCCCAGTTTCAGCTCGGCGTAGGTCTCGCATTCGTTGCCGAGACGGTACTTGCTGCCGGCACCGGTAGCCTGGAAGCACTGTTGCTCGCCACCACTGCCGGTCCAGCCGATGCCGGAACGGGCGTAGCCTTTAAAATCAACGGCCATCGCCTGAGTGGTAAGCACACCAGCGGCGATTGCCAGTGCCAGAGGAAGTTTGCGCAGAGTAGTCATCATTATTCTCCTGTTATACAGACTGTGATGCTTTAAACGCCCGGCTCCTGGTGCAGCCGTTTACATGCCGTACCGTCCTCACGGAACAGATGGCAACGGTGAGGCGGCAAGCCTATGGCGAATGTTGCACCTTCTTCTACCAGCACCACGTCGTTCTGGCGGTAAACCAGGTTTTGACGAATTGCCGGGATTTGGATGTGGATTTGCGTCTCGTTACCGAGTTGCTCCACCACCTGTACGTCACCCGTAAGCAGTACTTCAGAGGCATCACTGGGCAGCAGATGCTCCGGGCGAATGCCCAGAGACATGTTGGTACCGGGCTGAACGTCGGTGCCTTCCACCGGCAACCACACCAACTGGCGGTTAGGCAGCTCGACCTGGACCTGTTGCGGTTCTGCGGCGGTCACTTTGACCGGCAGGAAGTTCATTTTCGGCGAGCCGATAAAGCCGGCGACAAAGCGGTTGGCCGGATAGTGATACAGCTCCAGCGGCTTGCCGACCTGGGCGACACGCCCGGCGTCCAACACCACGATCTTGTCGGCCAGCGTCATCGCTTCCACCTGATCGTGCGTCACGTAAATCATGGTGCGCTGCAGGCGCTTGTGCAGACGCGAAATCTCAATGCGCATCTGTACCCGCAGCGCGGCGTCGAGGTTCGACAACGGTTCATCGAGCAAGAACACGTCCGGTTCCGCCACCAGCGTACGGCCGATCGCCACCCGCTGACGCTGCCCGCCGGACAGCGCTTTTGGCCGCCTGTCGAGCAGGTGAGCCAGTTGCAGCACTTCCGACACCTGATTGACCCGCTGGCTGATTTCCGCTTTCTTGGCACCGGCCAGCTTCAGGCCGAACGACATGTTGTCGGCCACCGACAGGTGCGGATACAGCGCATAGGACTGAAACACCATGCCAATGCCGCGCTCGGAAGGCGGCACCTCATTCATGCGTTTATCGCCGATCATCAGGTCGCCAGAGGTGATGTCCTCCAGCCCGGCAATCATGCGCAGCAGTGTCGATTTGCCGCAGCCCGACGGCCCGACAAACACCACAAACTCACCGTCATCTATCGTCAGATTGACGTCTTTGGAAATCACAGCTTCGCCGAAGGCCTTATAAACGCTGCGCAATGTGACGCTAGCCATGCGTTACTCCCCTGCTTTCGCAGTTAACATTTCGTGTAAAAATGGCGGACGCAAAACCCGCCAAAACCCATTGATGACCCTCTTGCTGCGCACCGTGCTGCCATGCCAGTGGCAAGGTCGCCTCAGACGGCGCGGCCGCCTGAGTATAAGGCTGCAGGTTAATCAGCGCTTCAAGGCATTGATCCTGATGGGTAATAAGTAAACGAACCACGCCGTTATGCTGGCTGACCACGCTCAGTTCGCCCTGCTGGATCACCGGCAAGCGGCGCAGCGCCAACAGAGATTGGCAGTAACGCAAGGTGGATTGGTTGTCCTGCTGCTGGCGGCTGATGGCCAGCGCGCGATGTTCGATGGCCACCTGTTGGTACCAGTGGATCTCACCGTTGGTCACCTGTTCCGGCGCTTCATGCCAGGGCATCGGCGTTTGCGCACCCAGCGGATCCTGCAGGCCGGCGGCGTGTGGCAGACCCAATTCTTCGCCCTGATACAGGCAGATGGGCGCAGGCAACATCGCCAGCAGCGTCAAAAAGGCATCAGCCGAACGCAGATTACCCTGGCCCCAATGGCTAACGACTCGCGGCTGATCCGCATCACCGGTGCTCCACAGGCTGTCTGCCAGAGTGGCGCGGCGAGCATTCAACACCTCAATCAGTTTCTCTACGCTGAAGGGCACGACCTCCAGCGCCAATGGGCTACGAAGGTACTGCTGCGACGCGGCGGCGCGACGAATGTGATGCGGCCCGTCGCAATACCACAGCGCCAGACCCTGCGCGGCGACCGCCGCCCCCTCTTGCTCCGCCAATGGCTGCGGCAGGACCAGGCCGTCTATCGACAGCTGGTTCAGGTAGGGCAGCGCCGCAATCATGCCGTGAGCATCACCCACGCCATCCCCGTTTCCATCACGGAAACTGACCGGGTGGATCCGGTACAGGGTTGGCTGAGTGACGGTAGGCATTGGCGACATAAATCCGATTCCCTGCTGCACGTGGCGATAAAATCAATGTGGCCGATAGTGCGGTAAACCCCACAAAGGGTAATCATCCGTAACAGGATTTTTCATGGGGGAGGAGATGGGAGGATGAGAGAACGACCGCGGGGACGAGAAGTTCCACGCTTAAGACAAATCTGTGATCTGCCTGGCAAAAATCGTCCCCCTATTTTGTGTCTGACACCACAGAATAAGGAGCAATGTTAACTGGATCACACTACGCAGGCGTGGGGCGTAGAGGGGGGGAGGATGAGAATGTGTCGCTTTGTGACCCACTATTACCGCGAAACCTCTCTCCTTGACTTACGTGCCCACAAAAAAGAAGGATTGGATTATGACTCGCAGCTTTACCACCGCCCGCACACTGGTGCTTTCGGCTCTGACCACCCTGGTGCTTTCCTCTTCCGCCTTCGCCAAGATCGAGGAAGGGAAACTGGTTATCTGGATTAACGGCGATAAAGGCTATAACGGCCTGGCCGAGGTCGGCAAAAAGTTTGAGAAAGACACCGGCATCAAAGTGACCATCGAACACCCGGACAAGCTGGAAGAGAAGTACCCGCAGGTTGCCGCCACCGGCGACGGCCCGGACATCATCTTCTGGGCCCATGACCGCTTTGGCGGCTACGCGCAGTCCGGCCTGCTGGCGGAAATCCATCCTTCCAAAGCCTTCCAGGACAAGCTGTTCCCGTTCACCTGGGACGCAGTGCGCTACGACGGCAAGCTGATCGGCTACCCGATCGCCGTGGAAGCGCTGTCGCTGATTTACAATAAAGACCTGATCAAACAGGCGCCAAAAACCTGGGAAGAGATCCCGGCGCTGGACAAAGAACTGCGCGCCAAAGGCAAAAGCGCCATCATGTGGAACCTGCAAGAACCCTACTTCACCTGGCCGATTATCGCCGCCGATGGCGGTTATGCCTTCAAGTATGAAAATGGCAAATACAACATCAAGGACGTTGGCGTCGCCAACGCCGGTTCGCAGGCCGGTCTGCAGTTCATCGTCGATCTGGTGAAAAACAAGCAGATCAACGCCGATACCGATTACTCCATTGCCGAAGCCGCCTTCAATAAGGGCCAAACCGCCATGACCATCAACGGTCCGTGGGCCTGGTCAAACATCGAGCAAAGCAAAATCAACTACGGCGTAACCCTGCTGCCGACCTTTAAAGGCAAGCCGTCCAAACCTTTCGTTGGCGTGCTGACCGCCGGGATCAACGCCGCCAGCCCGAACAAAGAGCTGGCTACCGAATTCCTGGAAAACTATCTGTTGACCAACGAAGGCCTGGCCGACGTCAACAAGGACAAACCGCTCGGTGCGGTGGCCCTGAAGTCCTACCAGGAGCAACTGGCGAAGGATCCGAAAATCGCCGCCACCATGGAAAACTCACAAAACGGCGAAATCATGCCTAATATCCCGCAGATGAGCGCCTTCTGGTACGCCGAACGCAGCGCGGTAATCAACGCCGTCAGCGGCCGCCAGACGGTGAAAGCCGCGTTGGATGATGTGCAGACCCGTATCACCAAGTAACACACAACGTTGTGCGGGGTGCGGATCAGCGCCCCGCTGTGGCTTCACAGAAAGGAACGCCCTATGCAATTAGCTCACGCCGGGTCGCCTGCGCGCAAAAAGTCGAAGTGGTGGCAGAGTGACGTACTGAAATGGCTGGTCATCGGCCTGTTCAGCCTGGTTACCTGCTATCTGATTGTGTTGATGTATGCACAGGGTGAATACCTGTTTGCCATTCTGACGCTGATACTGGTCAGCGCCGGGCTTTACGTCTTCGCCAATCGCCGGGCTTACGCCTGGCGCTACGTTTATCCGGGCATCGCCGGCATGGGGCTGTTTGTCCTGTTTCCGCTGATTTGCACCATTGCCATCGCCTTTACCAACTACAGCAGCACCAACCAGCTCACCTTTGAACGCGCTCAGTCGGTGCTGATGCAGCGTCAGTTCCAAACCGGAAAAACCTTCACCTTCGGGCTGTATTCGGCAGAAAATCAACGTTGGCGCCTGCAGTTAACCCACCCTGACAGTGACCAAAAACTGATTTCCGAACCGTTCAGCTTTGACGCCAGTGCGCCGCAAACGCTGAAACTGACGGAAGAAAGCGCAGAACCGGTCGGCGAACGCGCCACGCTGCGAGTGATCACGCAAAATCGTCAGGCGCTAAGCCAACTGGTGGCATTACTTCCGGACGGCGGCGAGCTGCGCATGAGTTCCCTGCGCCAATTTTCCGGCACCACCCCGCTCTACGCGCTGGACAAGGAAAGCAATACGCTGACCGACCAACAAACCCATACTCAATACCGCCCAAACCCTGACATTGGCTTCTATCAGGCGGTGAATGCCGAGGGCAACTGGGCCAAAGAGACCCTGAGCCCAGGCTATACCGTCACCATCGGATGGAAAAACTTCCTGCGCGTGCTGCAGGACGAAGGCATCAAGAAGCCGTTCGTGTCGATTTTTATCTGGACCATCGTGTTCTCGGTCATGACCGTGATCCTCACCGTGGCGGTGGGTATGGTGCTGGCCTGCGTGGTGCAGTGGGAAGCGCTGAAAGGCAAAGCGGTTTATCGCGTGATGCTGATACTGCCCTACGCGGTACCGTCGTTTATTTCGATACTGATTTTCAAAGGGTTGTTCAACCAAAGCTTCGGTGAAATCAACATGATGCTCAGCCATCTGTTTGGCATCAAACCGGCCTGGTTCAGCGACCCTATCACCGCCAAAAGCATGATTTTGATCGTCAACACCTGGTTGGGTTATCCCTACATGATGATCCTGTGCATGGGGCTGCTGAAGGCAATACCCGACGATTTGTACGAGGCCTCAGCAATGGACGGCGCCACCCCGATGCAGAACTTCTTCCGCATCACGCTGCCGCTGCTGATCAAACCGCTGACGCCGCTGATGATCGCCAGTTTCGCCTTCAACTTTAATAACTTTGTCCTGATTCAGCTGCTGACCAACGGCGGGCCGGACATGATTGGCACCACCACGCCGGCCGGTTATACCGACCTGCTGGTCAGCTATACCTACCGCATCGCCTTCGAAGGCGGCGGCGGGCAGGACTTCGGACTGGCAGCCGCCATTGCCACGCTGATCTTCCTGCTGGTTGGCGCCCTGGCGATCCTGAATCTGAAAGCCAGCAAGATGAACTTCGACTAGGGAGAAAAATAATGGCCATGGTCCAACCCAAATCCCAGCGCCTGCGCCTGTGGATGACCCATATTCTGATGCTGTGCTTTATCGCCCTGATCATGTTCCCGCTGCTGATGGTGGTGACCATCTCGCTGCGTTCCGGCAACTTCGCCACCGGCAGCCTGATACCGGAACAGATTTCATGGGATCACTGGCGGCTGGCGCTCGGCATGAGCGTGACCCACGCCGACGGCAGCCTTACCCCACCGCCGTTCCCGGTGCTGCTGTGGCTGTGGAACTCAATCAAGATCGCGGTGATCACTGCGATCGGCATCGTCACGCTGTCCACCACCTGCGCCTACGCCTTTGCCCGCATGCGTTTTCGCGGCAAGAGCACGCTGCTGAAAAGCATGCTGATTTTCCAGATGTTCCCGGCGGTGCTGTCGCTGGTGGCGTTGTACGCCTTGTTCGATCGTCTGGGCCAATACATTCCGTTTATCGGCCTGAACACCCACGGCGGCGTGATCTTCGCTTACATGGGCGGGATCGCACTGCACGTTTGGACGATCAAAGGCTATTTCGAAACCATCGATAACTCGCTGGAGGAGGCGGCGGCATTGGACGGTGCCAGCCCTTGGCAGGCGTTCCGCCTGGTGCTGTTGCCGCTGTCGGTACCGATCCTGGCGGTAGTGTTTATTCTGTCGTTTATCGCGGCCATCACCGAAGTGCCGGTCGCCTCGCTGTTGCTGCGTGACGTTAACAGCTACACGTTGGCAGTGGGCATGCAGCAATACCTGAACCCACAAAACTATCTGTGGGGCGACTTTGCCGCTGCGGCGGTGCTGTCGGCAATCCCGATTACCGCCGTATTCTTGCTGGCGCAGCGCTGGCTGGTAGGAGGCCTGACGGCCGGTGGGGTGAAAGGTTAGGTTTTCTCGGGCCTCACTCACGGGTGGGCCCTACTGCGCTTGATGTACTTCAGTTATTTCCGATCAATACCTGTGTCTTCGGCGGCCCTATCGGGCCGCCATTTTTATTTCTGCTATTCCCGTTTTAAGCGGTCGGTATTGGCCAGGTAGAGCGTCACTACCAGTAACAATATCGCGGCGGAATAAATTAGCGTATCGATTGGGTTTTCATGATCCACAATGATCAATCGGATAATTGCGGTGATGCCGATATAAATAAAGTAGCGCAGCGGAAAGTGATAGCCAGACTCAAAATATTTAACAATCAACGCGATAAACTCAAAGTAGAGAAAGTAAATCACAATCCCTTCAATCAAGAGATAAGACGTAGACTCCTCGTTATTTACAAACAAAACTTTCGCCAAATGAATGGTTTCTTTCACCAAAAAAACGATCAGGATTGCTGCCAACAACAACAGCCCAACGTTCAGCACCCGTTGTAGCCCTTTGGCCACCATCACTGAGCGGGAGGTTTTTGCCATAATTATTCCCCATAAACACCACTGTAATTATCTACGCATCCTAACATAGGCATTATCTTAAAAATTAACATCTGTATGCCGATTGAAAAAAACGATTACCATTCAAATGGTTAAATTTAAATGTTTCATGTGGATATATTTGTAGCAAATTGAAATGTCAACTATGATGGGTCATAGATCTTTACATAAAACAAACACCTCGAATTAACAAGGGAATATTTATGCGCGCTAAGCTTAACGGACTGGTCGCCGCAGGCCTGTTTACCTGTGCATTAACCGGCCATGCCAGCGGATTGGTAACCCCTGATAATGACCTGCGCAACGACCTCGCCTGGTTGTCCGATCGCGGCGTAATCAACGTTAGCCTGTCCACCTGGCCACTAAGCCAGGAAGAGATCAGTTCGGTCATTTCACAGGCCAAACCGGTAACCAATACCGAGAAAAACGTCATCGACCGTGTTCAACGCCGCGTCGGCGAACTGAAAGCCAATATTCGCGTCAGCGGCTACGCAGCTACCGATAAGCCCGGCACGCCACAGGGTTTCGGGCAGAACCAATATGCTGACCAAAGCCTCACCGTCGGTGCTGGTGCCAACGGCGAATTCTGGGACGTGCGTCTCCAGGGTTCCGTCGAAGGCGATCAACGCGTCAGCGACGGTTCCAAATTCAACCTGAACGGCTCCTACGGCGCAGTGAAAATCTGGAACCAGTGGTTGTCCTTCGGTGAAGTTTCCCAGTGGTGGGGGCCTGGTTACGACGGCAGCCTGATCCGTTCCGACGCCGCACGCCCGGTCGCCGGCTTTATGCTGCAGCGCGCCGACCAATCGCCGTTTGAAACCCCTTGGCTGTCCTGGATTGGCCGCTGGCAGTACCAACTGACGGCAGGTCAGCTGTCGCAGTACACCGCCGTGCCTGACACCAAGCTGATCGGCGGCCGTCTGACCATGATGCCGACCAACTTCCTCGAGTTGGGTGCTTCGCGCATCATGCAGTGGGGCGGCAGCGGCCGACCACAGTCCTTTAGCTCCTTCTGGGACGCCTTCACCGGCAAGGACAACGATGACTCAGGCCAAGGCAACGATCCCGGCAACCAGCTCGCCGGTTTCGACTTCAAGCTGAAAATGCAGCCGTTGATTGGTCTGCCTGTCAGCCTGTACGGTCAGTTAGTGGGTGAAGATGAAGCGGGCTTCCTGCCATCGCAAAATACCTACCTGCTGGGGCTGGAAGGCCATCCTGAATGGGGCCCAACCACTATCAACTGGTCTATTGAAGGGGCAGATACCCGCTCCGATATGAGCCGTAAAAACTATGTTTACACCCACTACACCTATAAAGGTGGCTACTACCAGCAAGGCTACCCACTGGGCCACGCCATGGGCGGCGACGGGCAAATGCTGTCCGGCCGCGTAGAGATGGTGTTGGACGATGGCCAACGCTGGAGCACCCGCTTGGTATACGCCAAAGTAAACCCGAACAGCCAGCCAATTAACCATGCCTTCCCGAAATCCGACACGCTGAAAGGCATTCAGTTAGGCTGGGGTTACAACTTCGACTCTCAGGTCAAGTTTGATACCAGCCTGTGGTACACCGATAACAACGCCAGCACCGCCGATGACGTAGGCGCAGGCATCAGTTTCGAAGTGCCTATCAATCTGTAATTCCTTCAGACGTAAAAAAACCCGCCAAGGCGGGTTTTTTTATTGGCATTAATTCAGACGCTAATTAACGCCATTCTTTGAAGCGATTGATCAGTGCATTGGTTGAACTGTCGTGGCTGCTGACCGCTTCGTCACCGGCCAGTTCAGGCAGGATACGGTTAGCCAGCTGTTTACCCAGTTCCACACCCCACTGGTCGAAGGTGAAGATGTTGAGGATCGCGCCCTGGGTGAAGATCTTGTGTTCATACAGGGCAATCAGGCTACCCAGGCTGAACGGCGTAATCTCACGCAGTAGGATGGAGTTGGTTGGGCGGTTGCCTTCAAATACCTTGAACGGCGCTACGTGCTTAACCTCGTCCGGCGTTTTGCCCTGGGCTGCGAATTCTTCTTCTACCACTTCCAGTGATTTACCGAACGCCAGGGCTTCGGTCTGCGCGAAGAAGTTCGACAGCAGTTTGGCATGGTGGTCGCTCAGCGGATTATGGCTGATGGCCGGCGCGATAAAGTCACAAGGCACCAGTTTGGTCCCCTGGTGGATCAGTTGGTAAAACGCGTGCTGCCCGTTGGTGCCCGGCTCGCCCCAGATGATTGGGCCGGTCTGGTAGTCCACCGGATTGCCGTTGCGATCGACATATTTACCGTTGGATTCCATGTTGCCCTGCTGGAAGTAAGCGGCAAAACGGTGCATGTACTGGTCGTACGGCAGGATAGCTTCGGTTTCTGCCCCGAAGAAGTTGTTGTACCAGATACCGATCAACGCCAGCAGCACCGGCAGGTTTTGCTCTGCCGGCGTTTGCGCGAAGTGTTTGTCCATCGCGTGCGCGCCGCTCAGCAACTGTTCAAAATTCTCGTAACCCACTGACAGGGCGATAGACAGGCCAATCGCCGACCACAGGGAATAACGGCCGCCAACCCAGTCCCAAAACTCGAACATGTTAGCGGTGTCGATGCCGAACTCGCCGACGGCCTTGCCGTTGGTGGACAGCGCCGCGAAGTGTTTCGCCACGTGTTTTTGATCACCGGCGGTGCTCAGGAACCAGTCGCGCGCGCTGTGGGCGTTGGTCATGGTTTCCTGGGTGGTGAAGGTTTTGGACGCCACCAGGAACAGAGTGGTTTCCGGGTTCAGCGGTTTGAGCGTTTCGGCGATATGGGTGCCGTCAACGTTGGAGACGAAGTGCATGTTCAGGTGATTTTTGTACGGGCGCAGTGCCTCGGTAGCCATATAAGGGCCGAGATCTGAACCGCCAATACCGATATTTACCACGTCAGTAATCGCTTTGCCGGTGTAGCCTTTCCAGTCACCGCCAATCACGCGGTCACAGAACTGTTTCATTTTGGCCAGCACCGCATTCACTTCCGGCATCACATCTTTGCCATCAACGATGATTGGGCTGTTGCTGCGGTTACGCAGGGCAATATGCAGCACCGCACGGTCTTCAGTACGGTTGATTTTCTCGCCGGCGAACATGGATTTGATCGCGCTTTGCAGATCGGTTTCTTTCGCCAGTGCCTGCAGCTTCTCCAGGGTTTCCGCGGTGATGCGGTTTTTAGAGTAGTCCACCAGCATCTGATCGTTGAAGGTGGCGGAAAACTTGGAGAAACGCTCTTTGTCCTGAGCAAACAGATCGCTGATCTGTACGTCTTTCATCTGTTCAAAATGTTGCTGCAGGGCTTGCCAAGCAGCGGTTTGACTAGGATTGATATTTTTCATAGCAACACTCTTAGGCTTGAGAATAAATGTGACGTGGTTGACCGATTGTAGCCTGTTCGACCGTGATTATGATCTCTTTTCTTGCGATAGGCGCTAACTGTCAATTGCCGCCGCATCGTTTCAGCACTTCCCCTATACTTTTGGATAACAGCCTGTTATCAGGGTTGCTTAACTGTCACTAAACTGTGTCAGGTTATCACCACGTCAATGACGTAATTAGGCTAAGGATGCGCGGCCAGCCAGGCTGCGGTGTGAACGACGAAGGACATGACTATGGAATTATCTGCCCCATTGATGTTGGTGGTTATTGGCTTGAGCTCATTGCTGGCGCAGTGGCTAGCCTGGGTGTTACGCCTGCCGGCCATTCTGCCGTTGCTGGTGTTTGGCATCGTGCTGGGGCCTGTGGTGCATTGGGTTCAGCCGGATGCGTTGTTCGGCGATTTGCTGTTCCCGCTGGTGTCGCTGTCGGTCGCCATTATTCTGTTTGAAGGGGCGCTAACGCTACGGGTCGAGGAAATACGTGGCCTCGGCGGCGTGGTGCGCAATCTGGTAACCATTGGCATGCTGATGACCTTCCTGGTGATCGGCGTGGCCTGCTGGTGGCTGTTGGACTTTCCACCGGAGTTGGCGGCGCTGATCGGCGCGGTCACGGTGGTTACTGGCCCAACGGTGATCGCCCCGTTGATGCGCGTGGTGCGACCGAATGCCAATATCAACCAGGTACTGCGCTGGGAAGGCATCGTCATCGATCCGGTCGGCGCCATTTTTACCCTGCTGGTGTTCGAATTTATCGTACTGAAACAGCATTCAGAATCTTACACCCATCTGTTCTGGACGCTGGGCATTACCGCCGCCGTCGGCCTGGTGGCTGGCGCACTGTTCGGCTATTTGCTGGGCCTGGCGCTGCGCCGCGTCTGGCTGCCGCGTTACCTGCAAAACCTGGCGGTACTGGCCATCATGCTCACCGCCTTTGGCGTGTCCAACGCCATTGCCGATGAATCCGGCCTGCTGACCGTTACCGTGATGGGCATTTGGCTGGCCAATATGCGCGATGTGGATACCAGCGACATTCTGGCGTTCAAGGAAGAGCTGTCGGCGATCCTGATTTCAGCGCTGTTTATCATTTTGGCGGCACGACTCGACGTTCAGGCCTTGTGGAACATGGGCTGGCCATTATTGGGCCTGTTGCTGGTGGTGCAGTTCATCGCCCGCCCGCTGTGTATTGCGGTATCAACCTGGCGCTCTTCCCTGCACTGGCGCGATCGCCTGCTGCTATGCTGGATCGCTCCGCGTGGCATCGTCGCCGCGGCGGTCAGTTCGCTGTTTGCCCTGACGCTGCAGCGCAGCGGTTATCCGGGAGCCGATCGGCTGGTGACCGTGGTGTTCGCCGTGATCATCGGCACCGTGGTACTGCAAAGCCTGACCAGCGGCATGATGGCGCGTTGGCTGCGGGTACAGCAGCAAAAACCGCGTGGAGTGCTGATTGTCGGCGCCAATAGCGTCGCACGTATGCTGGCACAGGCGCTGATGAAGTTGAATATTCCGGTGCTCGTCACCGACAGCAGTTGGGAATATTATCGCCAGGCGCGTATGGACGGCATCCCCGCCTATTATGGCCATGCTTACTCTGAGCATGCCGAAAACTATCTCGATCTCAGCGACACCGCACAGGTACTGGCGCTCTCTCCCAACCGCCACCAAAATGCGTTGGCGGTCTATCACTTCGGCCATATTTTTGGCGAAGGACAGGTGTTCGCCATCCGCTCCGGCGCCCCGCTGAAAGGCCGCGGCAACAGTGCGGAAAGTTCGCGCTTCCGCCGGCATGAGATCCTGTTCAATCAAGAGGCCACCTACGGTCGGCTAAGCAGCCTGATTGCCCAGGGCGCCACCATCAAAGCCACCAAGCTGAACGAGAACTTTGGCTGGTTGGAATATATAGAGAAAAATCATGGTGTTATTCCGCTTTTCAGCCAGCGGGAAGACGGCACGCTGCAGCCGATCGGCGCCGGTTTTGTCCCGGCAATGCCCTGTACGCTGATTGCACTGGTACAAGATGAAAATCCCTCAACTTCCGGACGTTGACAGCGGCACGATATCGGGCTATTCCTAACAGCCTACTTGCGCACCCGGTGTGCAAGCCAGAAGAGGCGCGTCGCCCAGGTAGAGTGTCAGAGGAGCCGTTTTCCAATGACGACGCTTGAGGGGGAGCGACGCCGAGGTAAGGTGATGCGCGGCATTCATCGTATCGACTACAGGGGCTGAATCCCCTGGGTTGTCACCAGAATTGTCCGTAAGGGCAATCAACAAGGTGGGGCGCTTCTGGGTGTATCGTAGCTTTCACTTCTACGTCTGCTCCCGTTTATCGCTCCCCCCTTGTGCCAAGGCTATGAAAAAAGTGCTCTCTGAAGAGGGCCACCCTGACACGAGGTTTTTACATGAACCAAGCAGCACCCCAGAATGCCACCGTTGTCGCCAAATTCGGCGGCACCAGCGTTGCCGACTATGAAGCCATGAACCGCAGCGCCGACGTCGTTCTCGCCAATCCGAACGTACGTCTGGTGGTATTGTCCGCTTCTGCGGGCGTCACCAACCTGCTGGTGGCTCTGGCCGAAGGCAGCGACGCCGACAAGCGTCACTATCAGCTCGACGAAATCCGCCGCATTCAATACGCCATTCTCGATCGCCTCGATAATCCGGCGGTAGTGCGCGACGAAATCGACCGCATGCTGGAAAATATTGCCATGCTGTCCGAAGCAGCCTCCTTGGCCACCTCCACGGCGCTGACCGACGAACTGGTCAGCCACGGCGAACTGATGTCTACCCTGCTGTTCGTTGAGATCCTGCGCAGTCGTGATGTGCAGGCGGAGTGGTTTGACGTACGTAAAGTGATGCACACCGACGATCATTTCGGTCGCGCAACGCCGGACAGCGTAGCGCTGAACCAACTGGCCCAGTCGCTGCTCAAGCCACGCCTGCAGGAAGCCCTGGTGGTTACCCAGGGCTTTATCGGCAGCGAGCCGAAAGGCCGCACCACCACGCTGGGTCGCGGCGGCAGCGATTACACCGCCGCCCTGCTGGGTGAAGCACTGAGCGTCAGCCGGGTCGATATCTGGACCGACGTGCCGGGCATCTACACTACAGACCCACGCGTGGTTCCGGCGGCAAAACGCATCGATAAAATCGCCTTCGAAGAAGCCGCTGAAATGGCCACCTTTGGCGCAAAAGTCTTGCACCCGGCCACCCTGTTACCGGCCGTTCGCAGCGATATCCCGGTGTTCGTCGGCTCCAGCAAAGATCCGTCCGCCGGCGGTACCCTGGTGTGCAACACCACCGAGAACCCACCGCTATTCCGTGCGCTGGCGCTGCGCCGCAAACAAACCCTGCTGACGCTGCACAGCCTCAACATGCTGCACGCACGCGGTTTCCTGGCCGAGGTGTTCAGCATTTTGGCGCGCCACAATATCTCGGTGGACTTGATCACGACCTCCGAAGTTAGCGTAGCGCTGACCATGGATACCACGGGTTCAACCTCCACCGGCGGCAGCCTGCTGACCACTTCATTGCTGACCGAACTGTCGTCACTGTGCCGGGTAGAAGTGGAAGAAAACCTGGCGTTGGTCGCCTTGATCGGCAACAAGCTTTCCCAGGCCTGCGGCGTGGGCAAAGAAGTGTTCGGCGTGCTCGACCCGTTCAATATCCGCATGATCTGTTACGGCGCCAGCAGCTACAACCTGTGCTTCCTGGTACCGGGCGATGACGCCGAACAAGTCGTTCGCACCCTGCACCACAACCTGTTCGAATAAGCTACCGTCACCTTTGCAGGCGCGGCACGCCGCGCCTCTACCTCTAAAAAAGCAGTCCATAACCGTAGGGGTTCAGTTCACCGAACCCGCAAAAAACACAACACCACCCCCATCGTTGTTATTTGGCTAAGGAAAACCTCACTCATGCTGGCAAAATTTACCCGATTATTCCCTCTGTGGGCGGTGCTGCTCGCCGTCGCCGCCTACAGCACGCCCACCACCTTTATCGGGATCGGCCCCTACGTCAGCCCGCTGCTGATGCTGATCATGTTCGCCATGGGCGTCACGCTGCGGCTCGATGACTTTAAACGCGTGCTGTCCCGCCCGGGCCCGGTTGCCGCAGGGATCTTTTTGCATTACCTGATCATGCCGCTGGCGGCCTGGCTGCTGGCAATGCTGTTCCATATGCCCCCGGATCTTTCCGCCGGCATGGTGCTGGTTGGCAGCGTTGCCAGCGGTACCGCGTCCAACGTCATGATCTATCTGGCCAAAGGGGATGTGGCGCTGTCAGTGACCATTTCGGCAGTCTCCACGCTGGTGGGCGTCTTCGCGACGCCGCTGCTGACCCGCCTGTACGTCGATACCGAGATCAGCGTCGACGTCATGGGGATGTTGCTGAGCATTCTGCAGATCGTGGTGATCCCTATTGGTCTGGGTTTGATCGTCCATCACACCTTTACCAAAACCGTCAAACGTATTGAGCCGATCCTGCCGGCGTTGTCGATGATCTGCATTTTGGCGATCATCAGCGCCGTGGTTGCCGGCAGCCAGAGCCATATCGCCTCGGTCGGGCTGGTGGTGATCGTGGCGGTGATCCTGCACAACGGCATCGGGTTGCTGAGTGGTTACTGGGGCGGCAAGCTGTTCGGCTTCGACGAATCGACCTGCCGTACGCTGGCAATTGAAGTCGGCATGCAGAACTCCGGGCTGGCCGCGACGCTGGGTAAAATCTACTTCTCACCGCTGGCCGCGTTGCCGGGCGCCCTGTTCTCGGTGTGGCATAACCTGTCCGGATCCCTGTTGGCGGGTTACTGGTCCGGCCGACCAATCACTAAAAAATAATTTCACCTCGGGGTGCAGTTCACATTTGCGCCCCGGACTCTCCTACGAAATTTCGTATTTCCCACTGGTCGGATTGTCAGAATTATCCCCATCCTCTATTATCCCCGCACAAAATAAAAATTCAGATTTTTCCCAGAGCTGCCGATAACCGCCTATGACGACGAGAGCGGAAAAGTCCAATTAATTTACTTTTTTAATTACCTCATTATGAGTAATTGAAGGGTAATTATTAAAAATATAAACAAGCAGCCTAATTATTATTTAGAAAAATAAAACCCACCTTCTTATTTTCCACTGGCGAATAAGAACCCCGCAATGTGATTGTCGCTCGCGATTCCGGGCCGGCCGTTGGCCGTCCGTTTATTGACCTCATGGATTGAGTAGGCCGCCCCAGCGGTTTCTCATAATGGATTACAATGATCAGAAAAACCGCCGCCCTAGCGCTGCTGTTTAGCACCGCACTCCCCGCCGCCACCCTGCCGGAAATGGGGGGGTTCTCACCGATGAGCGAATCGCGTCGCGCTTTGCAAGACGGTACGCGTGAAGTGAATCAACAAATAGAGCAGCGGCGCTATCAGCAGCTTAAACAGCAGCAGTTGCTGGAAGACCCCGAACCCGCTGCACCGGCACTGCCACTTTCGGCTCAATGCCTGCCGATCGGCGGCGTGTATCTACAGGGGATAACGCTGCTGTCGGCGAAAGATTTGGCAACGCTGAGTGCACTGCCAGAGCACTGCATCAGCAGCAACGACATCAATCGCCTGACGCGTGAATTGACCCGCTTATACCTGGATAAAGGTTATATCACCGCACGCGTGCAATTTATTCGCCCCAATGCCGAGGGGGAATTAGGCCTGCATGTCACAGAAGGATTTATCGAAAAAATAGAGGGGGGCGATCGTTGGGTTAACAGCCAATTATTATTCCCTGGATTGGAAGGTCAGCCATTAAAATTAACCCAGCTCGATCAGGGATTAGATCAGGCCAATCGTTTGCAATCGAATAAAACCCGATTGGATATATTACCGGGCAGCAAAGTTGGTGGATCTATTATTCGGTTGCATAATCAACACACTAAACCCTGGTTGCTGTCCACTACGCTGGATAATTACGGTCAGAAAAATACCGGCCAATGGCTGGCGCGGAGCACGGCAACGCTGGACAGCCCTTTCGGCCTGTCGGACTTCGCCAGCCTGAACGTTGCCGGCACGCTGGACAACCCGGCGCAACGCTATAATCGCGCCTATACCCTGCTCTATTCCCTGCCCTACGGCGCTTTCACCTTCAGCGGCTTTGCCAGCTACTCGCAATACCTGAACCACCAGCAGTTAGTGTTCAACAGCTACAAGCTGCACGGCCAGACCCAACAGTACGGTCTGCGCGGCGACTATGTGTTTTATCGCGATCGAGACCAGATTAACACCCTGAGCGGCCAGCTGACCCATAAGCGCATCACTAACTATTTCGAAACCGTACGTATTGGCCTCGGCAGCCCAACGCTCAGCTTGTTTGAGCTGGGCGTTAACCACCTGCAGATCCTGCCTACCGGGCTGATCAGCGCCAACCTCAGCGTAGAGCAAGGGTTGCCCTGGTTTGGCGCCGACCGTCAAGGGGGGGCCGGGCTGCCCGATCCCCAATTCACCAAGGGCAAGCTGTTCGCCAACCTCAACCAACGCCTCCAGCTTGCCGGTGCCACTTACCAGTTGAGCAACTTGCTGTACGGGCAATACAGCCGCGATCGCCTGCCCGGTGTGGAATGGCTCAGCTTGACGGACCGCAGCGCGATCCGGGGTTTCAGCCGCAGCACGCTGTCCGGTGATAACGGCTGGTATCTGCAAAACACCCTTTCCCGCAGCTTCACCTTGGGCCAGAGCAGCCTCACTCCACGTATCGGCGGCGACGTCGGCCGGGTGCTGCCTCGCGATAACCGACCTTCCGGTTGGCAAAGCAGCGCGGGGTTAAGCGCCGGTGTCACCCTGCGTTACCAACGCGCCATGTTCGACGTTGAAGCCAGCCGCGGTTGGCTACTATCCAGCCACTCAATGCCCGACGATCCGATACAGGTACTGGCACGCTTTTCGTACACCTTTTAGTTTGCGTTTTTTTGCACTACCACAGCGATATATGGAGATACATGGATGAAAAATAATAACTTCAGGCTCTCGGGAGCGGGCAAGTTAGCCGCTTCACTGGCGATCATTCTCGCCTCCCTCGGCAGCGCGTACGCCGGCGAGATCGTAGCGGCCAACGGCGCTAACGGGCCCGGTGTTTCAACTGCCGGTAACGGCGCACAGGTGGTCAATATCGTGACGCCTAACGACCACGGGCTGTCACATAACCAGTATCAGGATTTCAACGTCAACCAACCCGGCGCGGTGCTGAATAACTCGCTCGATGCCGGGCGGTCTCAGTTGGCCGGCCAACTGGCTGCCAACCCGAACCTGAACAACCAGGCGGCCAGCGTGATCCTCAATGAAGTGATCAGCCGCAACCCGTCGCTGTTGCACGGACAGCAAGAAATCTTCGGCATGGCGGCCGATTACGTGCTGGCTAACCCGAACGGCATCAGTTGCGACGGCTGCGGCTTTATCAATACCAGCCGCTCGTCGCTGGTGGTGGGTAACCCCCTGGTGGAAAACGGCATGCTGCAGGGCTACAGCACGTTGGGCAATCGCAACACCCTGAGCCTTGATGGCCGGCTGAACGCCAGTGGCGTGCTGGATTTGATCGCGCCGAGAATCAACAGCCGCGGCGAGGTCATCGTCGCACCGCTGTACGATAAAAAAAGCGATAAAATGATCTCGGCGATCAACGCCATCAGCGGCAACAACCGCGTATCGCGCGATGCACAGGTGCTCAGCAGCGAACAACCTGAGCTCACAGTCTGGGACCAGTTATTAGGCTCCACGGACAGCTACTATCTTGGCAGCATGCAGGCAGGGCGCATCAATATCATCCATACCGTCACCGGCAGCGGCGTAAAGCTGGCTGGCAAGCTGGATGGCAGTGATGAAATCCGGGTGAAAGCTTACAACATCCGCACCGACAGCCAGGTCAACGACAGCAGCAGCAACCGCAATAGCGGCGAGAATTACCAAAACTACCGCGGCGGGATCTACATCAACGACCGCAGCACCGGTCAGCAACTGGCCCGCACCGAACTAAAAGGCAAGAATATCAGCCTGGTGGCCGATAACAGCAACCACCTGACCGCCACCGACGTTCGTGGCGAAGAGGTCACGCTGCAAGGCGCCAGCCTGACGCTCGACGGTCGGCAACTGAAGCAGACTCAGGGCCATAACGATGAGCGGTGGTTCTACAGTTGGAAATACAACGTCACCCGTGAGAATGAGCAGCTTCAACAGGCCACCAGCAACATTGAGGCCACGAAAAATGTCACGCTGACCGCCACCGAGCAGGATGTGGCGCTGCGCGGCGCCAAGGTTTCGGCGGGCAATGCATTGAGCATCGACGCCAAGCGCGACGTGCAGCTCAGCGGATTGATCGAGCGAGAAAAAACCAGCGAACGCGGTAATCAACGCAACCATACCCCCAGCCTGCGTACCGGCAGTTGGAGCAACGGCAATGAAACCGAAAGCCTGAAGTCCAGCAGCGTCTTCTCCGGCGGTGATTTGGCGATAAAAGCCGGTAATCGCGTCGTAGGCCAGGGAACCAAAGTGTACGCGTCAGGCGACCTCAAGGTGGATGCCAACGACCAAATCAATATCGGCGTACAAAAAACCGCCAATGAGAAAACCGTTCGCGACAATAAAACCTCATGGGGCGGTATCGGCGGCGGCAACAACCAGGACAACAGCAACCGTCGCGAAGTCAGCAACGCTTCTCAGGTGACGGCCGACGGCACCCTGTGGCTGAACGGCAAACAGGGCGTGACCATTACCGGCAGCACCGTGAAGGGCGCCAAAGGCGGTTTTGTCGCCGCCACCGACGGCGGTCTGCGCATCGATAACGCCCTCAGCACCACGGTTGACAAGGTGGATGCCCGTACCGGCACCGTCTTCAATATCACCAGCAGCTCGCAAAAGTCCAATAACAGCCACCAACAGTCCACCGCCAGCGAATTGGTTTCCGATACCAACCTGCAGTTGGTCAGCAAAAAGGATACCGACGTGGTGGGCAGCAAGGTGGCCAGCACCGGTAAGCTGGAAGTCAATGCCGGCGGTAATATCAATGTCAGCAGCGGAGAACAGCAGCAGCACATTGATGAGCAAAAAACTGCCCTTGCCATCAACGGCTATGCCAACGAGAAAAGCGACAAGCAATACCGTGCCGGTATACGTATTGAGCATACCAGTGACAGCGAGAAAACCACCCGCAGCGAACAACAGTCATCAACGCTGAGCGGCGGCAGCGTCGCGCTGAAAGCAGACAAGGACGTGACCTTCAGCGGATCCAAACTGGTGACCACCCAAGGTGACGCCAGCATCAGCGGCGACAACGTGGCCTTCCTGGCAGCCGACAACAAGACCACCAGCGATACCGAAAAAACTAAAATCGGCGGCGGAGTCTACTACACCGGCGGCATAGATAAAGTTGGCTCCGGCATCGAAGGCGGTTACGAGAACAGCAAGACGCACTCACAAAGCAGCAAGGCGGTGACTTCCGGCAGCGATATCGCGGGCAATCTGACGATTAATGCCAAAGACAAACTGACCCAGCAAGGTGCGCAGCACCAGGTTGGCGGCAAATATCAGGAGAATGCCAACAGCGTTGATCACCTGGCCGCCGTCAACAGCGAAAGCAGCAACACCACTAAAACCGACGTCGGCGTAGACATCGGTGCCAACGTCGATTACAGCGCCGTCACCCGCCCGGTAGAGCGTGCGGTAGGGAAAGTCGCCAAGCTGGACGCCAACGGCGTGATTAACGAGATCGGCGGCATCGGCGCACCGAATATCGGGCTGGATATTGGCGCCAATGGCGGCAGCAGCGAAAAGAGCAATAGCAGCTCCCAAGCCGTAGTCAGCAAGATTACCGCCGGATCCATCGACGTAAAAGCCAGCGGGAAATTGCAGGATACTGGAACACAGTATCAGGCGACTCAAGGGAGCGTAGCGCTGACAGCCGATAGCCACCACAGTGAAGCGGCGAAAAATAGCCAGCAGGAAAGCAGCAGCGAAACCCGCGGCGGCGCCAGCGTGCGCGTTTATACCACCACCGGCAGCGATCTGACCGTCGATGCCAAAGGCGAAGGCGGCAATAAGCACAGCGAAAGCACCGGCAGCCAGGCCGTGACCGGTAGCATCACCGCCGCCAATGGCATCGACATCAAGGTCAAGCAAGACGCGGTGTATCAGGGTACTTCGTTGGAGGCCGGCGACGGCAAGGCGAAGGTAAAAGCGGAAGACGGCAACATCCGTTTCGACCAGGCCACCGATACCAGCCATGAAAGCCACAACGGCTTCAATGTCAAAGTGTCGGCCAAAGGCGGTACCACACCGGAAACCAAAAGCTTCGGCCTTGGGCTGGGTGGCGGCTACAGCAACGGGAAGAGTGACGGCAGCAGCGCGCAAGTCAGCAACATCGGCGGCAAACAGGGCGTAGAACTGGATGCCGGCCGTGGGCTGACGCTGCAAGGCAGTAATGTCACCAGCCAGGGCGACGTTTCGCTGAAAGCAGGAGACAAGGTCGCGCTACAGGCAGCCCAATCGCAGCAGACCCGCAAGGACGATACGCTCTCCGGCAATATCGATATCGGCGGCAACAGCACCGATAACGACAAAAAGAGCGCGGGCGGCCTTTCTCTCGGCGGCGCGTTTGACATTGCCAAGGTAGATGAGACCTCGACGACCCAGCAAGGTGGCAAAATCACCAGCGGCGGCGCAGTGACCATTACCGCCAAAGGCAACGACGCGCATGCCCTGCATCTGCAGGGAACCGAGGTCAAGGGCAGCAGCGTTGGCCTGAACGCCGAGAACGGCGGCGTGGTGCTGGATTCGGTACAAAACCAGGAGCAGAAAAACAACTGGAACCTGGGGCTGAAGGCTAACGCCAAAGGCGGCCAATCCTTCAATAAGGACGCCAACGGTAAGGTGGATACCACCAGCGGCAGCGACACCCATACCCTGGGCGCCGGTGTGAAAGTCGGTGTGGATAACCTGCAAAAAACCACTCAGGGCAACAGCCTGATTAGCGCAGGAGAAGTCACGATCAACAGTGGTAAAGACACCCAGTTGGCCGGCGCCCGAATCGATGCCGACAGCGTGCAAGGCAACATCGGTGGCGATCTGCGCGTCGAAAGTCGCAAAGACAGCGAAAGCAGCGTGAAGGTCGATGTGGATGTCGGTCTGAGCCACACCAACGACCCGGCCAGCAGCATAACCAGCAAACTGTCGAAAGTGGGTACCCCGCACTACGCGGGTAAGGTGAAGGAGAAGCTGGAGGGCGGCATCAACAAGGTCGCTGACGCCACCACCGACAAGTACAACAGCGTAGCTCGTCGCCTCGATCCGAAGCAGGACACCACCGGCGCGGTCAGCTTCAGCAAGGCCGAAGGTAAGGTCACCCTGCCGGAAACGCTTGCCGGCGAAAAAGAAAAGGGGCCACTGTGGGATCGCGGCGCTCGCTTCCTGGGCAACAAATCCAAAGAGAGCCTGACCGGTCCTGCCGGGCTGCAAGGTCAGTTCAAGGTCAAGGCCGACGTAGTCAATAACGATGCAGTAGGCGTGCAGTCGGCCATCAATGGGAAAAATGACGTTGCGCTCAACGTTCAGGGCACCACTCGTCTCACTGGCGGCGAGATCCGCAGCCAGCAAGGTGAAGTGACGCTGGGTAACGGTAAACTGGAACAGCAGGACGTGGCCGGCAACCGCTATCAGGGTGGTGGTCATCTTGATGCCGCTGCCTCGGCAGGCGCACTGCTGGGCATCGCCGGTAAAAGCGTGGTGAACCTGGAGACACCGGTCGGCGGTTATATCAATAACCAGGCCGCCGATGCCAAAGCGGGGGTCTTTTCGGGTAAATAACTGAGGTACTGCCCCCGGCCACGCCGGGGGCATGACTTACAGCGTGCTGGGCGTATCCTCCCACTCACGCTCATCATCCTTTTCATCTTGATCCAGCACGTTATATGCCACCGCACAGAACAGTGAGTTCAGGCGTTTCATATCCCCCAACAGCCCCAGGTGCAGCGAGCTGGTTTCAATACTTTGAACGTTCTGCTGATGCAAGCGATCAACGTGCGCATGGGCGTAACGACGATCCAAAATCCGGAACCGATGCTTGGAGCGCCGCAGCCGTTTGGCGCTGGTAAGGTCACCGGACAAGAACACCGACAGTCCCAGACGCAGATTGCCTATCAGCCGCTCATGCAACGCATCCAGTTCGGCCAGCCCTTCGGTGGAGAATGCTCGCCGCGCCGCGTGTGATTTCGCCCCCACGTCCCCGGCCATGCGCTCGATAATGTCACCCGCCTGTTCCAGATTCAGCGCCATCTCGATGATTTCCGCCCAGCGCCGAGAGTCTTCCTCGCCTAAATCCTCTTTCTGGATCTGCGCCAGATACAGCTTGATGGCGGTATAAAGCACGTCGACGTCATCATCCAGCCGGCGAACCTCTTTATCCTGCCCCTGCTTACCGTGCAGCACTTCGCGCTGCAGAATCATCATGTGCTCCACCACGTCGCCCATACGTAGGGTTTCACGTGCCGCGTTGGCCAATGCCAGCGTCGGGGTATCCAGTGCACTGGCATCAAGGTGCCGCGGTCGCAATCGGGGATCGTCCGCCGCCACGTCGGCAATCAGCGTTTCACACAGGCGCGCCATCGGCCCGGCCAACGGGATCAGCACCAGGCAACGGATCAGGTTGTAGAACACGTGGAAGTAGATAACCAACTCTTCGTTGCCGCCAGGCAACCGAGTCATCACCTCCGCCAGATAAGAGACAAACGGCAGCACCAGCACACAACCCATCAGCTTGAACAACAGGCTGCCGAGCGCCACCCGACGACCGGCGGCATTCTGGCCGCTGGTGTTGATCATCGCCAACAGACCGCTGCCAAGATTGGCACCGATCACCAGGCACAGCGCCACCTTCAGCGAGATCACCCCGGAGGCGGTCAGAGTGGCAGTCAACAGTACGGCCGCCAGGCTGGAATAGCTGACAATGGCGAACAGCGCACCGGTCAGGGCATCCAGCATCACATCACCGGTCAGTGACGAGAACAACACTTTCACACCCGCCGCCTGGGTGATTGGCGTCGCGGCGGCAACAATCAGCTCCAGCGCCAGTACGATCAGCCCGAGGCCGATACACACGCGCCCCATTTGCCCTACACGGGTTTGCTTGCGGCTGAGAAACAGGAAGACGCCGACCAGGATCAGCAGCGGTGACAGCCAGGAGAGGTCGAAGGTCAGTATTCGCGCCATCAGCGCGGTACCGACATCGGCGCCGAGCATGATCACCAGTGCGGGCGTCAGTCCCACCAGCCCTTGCGCGACGAAAGAGGTCACCAGCAACGCCGTGGCGTTACTGCTTTGCACCAGCGCGGTCACGCCGATACCAGAGACGAACGCCAGCGGTTTTTTCTCTACGCTGTCGCTCAATACCCGGCGCAAATTAGCGCCGTAAACCCGCATAATTCCGGTGCGCACGATGTGGGTACCCCACACCAAAAGGGCAACGGAAGAAAGCAGGTGAAGAAGGGTCAACACGGAAGGAACGCTCCCTTCACGCCCGGCAAGACACAGCAGGCTATCCTGCCTGCCAGGCGTGCATAAAGGCAGGACAGCGGCAACAGGCTGCAGACCGCTATTGGAGGGTTAACGCAACGGCAGGAATTACCCTGGAGTTATCATTGAATGCCGCAGCGATGTCATGCAACTTCCCGTAATGTAACAGTTTCTAAGTGTAGTCCAATTTCACTGCCGTCGGGCCGCAAATCTTCGACCGAACGGTTGAGCACGTCGACCAGCAGCTCCACACCGCGGGCCCGTACCCGATAGCGCACCACGTTGCCCAACAGGCTGTGGTTAAGGATCACCGCGGCAATCCCCTGCCCGGCAGGCACCAGGGTAATGGACTCTGGTCGAACAGCTACCTTACCGTGGTAAGGGCTGCCGGTCAAAGTCGTCGCCTGTTCCGCACTCAACAGGTTGTAGTTGCCGATGAACCCGGCGGCGAAGACGTCGGCCGGCTGGGTATACAGAGTTTCCGCGTCACCGCTTTGTACGATTTGTCCTTTGTTCATCAAGACAATGCGATCCGACAGCGTCAGCGCCTCTTCCTGATCGTGGGTAACGAAGATAGCCGTCAGGTTCAGTTCACGCTGGATCCGACGGATCTGTTCGCGCAGATGCTTACGGATGCGCGCGTCCAGTGCCGAAAGGGGCTCGTCGAGCAACAGCAGCCGCGGACGGGTCACCAGCGAACGTGCCAGCGCCACCCGTTGGCACTGTCCACCGGACAGCTGATGCGGATAGCGTTTCGCCAGCTCAGTCAGCTCCACCAACGCCAGCACCTCTTGCACCCGCTGCTGGATCTGACCGGCCGCCAGCTTTTGCATTTTCAGCCCGAACGCGACGTTGCCCTCAACGGTCATGTTCGGGAATAACGCATAGCTCTGGAACACCATGCCGATACCGCGCTTTTGCGGGGGGAGCGGTACCAGATCCTGGCCCTGCAGCAGGATCTGTCCGCTGTCGACCGGGGTCAGCCCCGCCAGACAGCGCAGCAACGTCGATTTACCGCAGCCGCTCGGCCCGAGCAGCGTGACAAACTCGCCCTCCTCGGCGGTGAAGTCGATATCCTGAAACACCTGGGTCTGGCCATAGTGTTTATTGAGGCGGGTGACATTGAGGTAAGCCATGCGGTTAGCCCTTATTTTTATTCAGCAAATTCGCCAACCAGGTGACAATCAGCACCACGGCGAAATAAGAAATGACCAGTGCGCTGGTGAAATGGCCGCTGCCGTTACGCATGTTGTAGAGGTAAACCTGCAGCGTTTCGTATTGGCTGCCCACCAGCAGGTTGGCGAAGACGAATTCGCCAATCAGGAAAGAGAACGACAGCAGTACCGCAATCATCCCGCCCTTACGCAGGTTCGGCAGCACCACCAGCAGCGCCGCCTGCCAGGTACTGGCGCCCAGCAGATGTGCGGCGTCCATCAGATCGCGCAGGTTGATCGCCTGCAGGTTGTTGCTGATGGCACGGTAAATAAACGGCAGCGTAATGGAAAAATAGCAGCCGATCAGGATCCACGGCGTGCCCAGCAGCGGCAGCGGATCGGCGGCGAACAGCTGCATCAACCCGACCGCCGACACTACCGGCGGCACGGCAAATGGCAGCAGGATCAGCACGTTCATTACCGCATCCAGTTTGGGAAAATAGTAAGCAATCACAAACATCGTTGGCAAAATCACCACCACCGCCAGCACCAGGGTGCCAAAGCAGATCAGCAGCGAGTGCCACAGCGCCAGCAGGAAGCGGGGATCGCTCCATAGGGTCACCAACCATTTCAGGGTAAAGCCGTCCGGCAGAATAGTCGCGCCCCACTGGGTGGCCAGCGCATAAATCAGCGTCGCCGCCAGCGGCAACAACAGGATCAGCAACAACAGCCCGCTTACTACGCGGTGATAGCCGGTTTCAAAGCGCGACATGGCCGCCCTCCGCAACATTATGAGCGCGCATTGAGGTAGCTCCTGCGCAACAGCCATTGATGGATCAGAGTAATAAACGCCATCATCACCACCAGCAGCATGGCCAGCGCGCTGGCCAGGTTAGGGTCGAGGGAGATATCCCCCGCGACCAGCGCCGATATGCGGATCGGTATCACGTTGAAATTGCCGGTGGTCAACGCATACACCGTGGCATAAGCCCCCAGTGCGTTGGCCAGCAGGATGACAAAGGTGCCCATCAACGCCGGCGCCAGCACCGGCAAGCCAATATGCCGCCAGTAGCGCCACGGACTGGCGCCAAGCAGCGATGCCGATTCGCGCCAGTCCTCGCGCAGCGCGTCAAACGCCGGGTACAGCAGCAGCACGCCCAGCGGGATCTGGAAGTAGGTATAAAGTATGATCAGTCCGGTTTTGGAATACAGGTTGAAGCTTTCCATCAGGCCATATTTGCGCAGCAGCAGCGTCAGGCAGCCGTTCAATCCCAGCAGAATGACAAAGGCAAACGCCAAGGGGACCCCGGCGAAATTGCTGGTCATGTTGGTAAACGACATCACAAAATCATGAAACCGCGTCTGACCGAGTCGGCGCAGTGAGTAACTGCCTACTAACGCAATCAGCAGCCCATAAACGCTCGACCAAAGAGAGATCTCCAGCGAGAACTGAAACGCCTGCAAATAGAACGGCGAGGTCAGTACGTCAACATAGTTGCCCAGCCCCCAGCCGCTGGTCTGGCTGAAAAAGCTGCTGACGGCAATCCACACCAGCGGCGCAATTTGAAACGCGCCGAACAGCAGGATAAACGGCAGCAGGCACAGCGCGGCAATCCACTTAGCTTTCATGGCTCACCCTTAGGCCAACAGCGCACGGCAACGCGGCTTGTCGTGCGGTATCTGCAGCACTTCGCACAGGGTGCCACACAGGTCGGTTTGCTGCGGATTAGCGTCGCTCTGGCTGAAGGCGTCACCGAAGACAAACAGCGGCACCTGTCGCTCTTCCGGCAACACGCCGCCGTGGCTGCGATCGTCATTCATGCCGTGATCGGCGGTAACCATGACCTGATAACCCGCATTCAGCCAGTCGGCCAAATAGCGCGACAGTACGCCGTCGGCGTTGCGCGCCGCATTGCGGTACTGCGGCGATGACAGGCCAAAGCGGTGCCCGGTGTCGTCAATGTTCATCGGGTGGATCAGTAAGAAATCGGGTTGATGACGGCGGCGCAAGCTTTCCGCATCGTCAAACAGGTGAGAATCCGGGTAACGGTCGTCGTAATAAAAATGGCCGTGCTGGATCGGCAGCTCGGCATCGTCGGTATGGCGATCGCGCGCGGCGTCGAACGGGGTACGATTGTACAGCTCACTGAACCAGTGATAGGCCGCTGCCGCGGTAGTCAAGCCCGCGGCACGAGCGTAGTGAAACACGCTTTGCTGATGCGAGAGGCGTGACACCTGATTATGCACCACGCCACTCTCCACCGGCGGCACACCGGTGAGGATGCATTCGTACAGCGGTCTGGAGAGCGAGGGCAACTCGCTCTCCAACTGATACAACCGTCCGCGCCCTGCCACACATTCGGCCTGCAGATAGCCCATGGCGTCGTGTGCCACCTGATAGTTCAGACCGTCCAGCAGCACGAGGATAGTTTTCATGATGGTTTAACTCACTGCTGCATAAACATAATGACGTTTTCCTGCCACTGGCGCGGCAGCGTTTTGGCACTTTGCTCCCAGGCCGCCGGATCGGCGATCGGGTGAGCATTCTTATACTGTTCAGCCGGCAGCAGCTTGGCTTTGACATCGTCTGGCAACGTCAGGTGTTCCGCTCGGATTGGACGCGCATAGCCGCGCGCCAGGTTGATTTGGCCTGCGTCTGAGAAGATGTATTCGCGTGCCAGCTTGGCGGCATTCGGGTGTTTGGCGTATTTGTTGATAATGGTGGTGTAACCGGAAGTGATAGATCCGTCAGAGGGGATCAGCACTTCAAAGCGGGTTTTGTCGATCTGATCGCGGTAGTTCAAACCGTTAAAGTCCCAAACCACCCCCACCTGCACTTCGCCCTTTTCAAGCGAAGCGATCACCGGGTTGCTCAGGCTCAGGCGCCCGGCCTTGGCCAGCTTGCCGAAGAATTCCAGACCCGGCTTCAGGTTCTTTTCGTTCCCGCCCATCGCGTAGGTTGCCGCCAGCACGCCGCTGGCCGCCTGCGAAGCGGTGCCGACGTCACCAATAGTGACCTGATAAGTGCCCTTCAACAGATCTGCCCAGCTGTGAGGGATCTCTTTCACCTGTTTTTTATTGATAATGAAGGCAATGGTGCCGGTATAGGCCAGTGCCCAGTGGCCGTCCTTGTCTTTGGCCCAGTCAGGTACCTGTTCCCAGGTGGAAGGTTTATACGGCTGGGTCACCCCTTTTTGTACCGCGATAGGGCCGAATGCCGCGCCCACGTCCCCAATATCCGCCGTAGCATTGCTCTTTTCTGCATCAAACTTGGCAATTTCCTGCGCCGAGCTCATGTCGGTATCGACATGCTTCAGGCCGTACTTGCTCAGCAGATCCTGCCAGGTATCTTTCCAGTTAGCCCAGCTGTCCGGCATGCCGACGCTGTTGACTTCCCCTTCCTTCTTGGCAGCCTGTTCCAGCGCCGCCAGATCGGAATCGGCTGCCCAGCTCATTTGACTGGTCAGGACAATGGCACTGGTTAACACAGAAGCGCACAAACGTTTCATAACTGATGCTCCGGGTGGTAGTGTGGGAGTGGCTGGACTAGTCCAGCAAGAACCAAGCCAATCTAACGGACGAATGTGATAATTATATGTCAGTCTAAAAAAGCAGCGGTTTTATCGCATTTGGCGTGTTCGTCAGCCCTTCGCTGGTCTACCTTTAGCGGGGATAAACGCACTAAAATGGGGCATCTGTTGCATGAGTGAAGTATCGACAACCGTGGCGGCCATCTGCCAGACGCTGAACGCCCGGATCGCCCTGGGGGAGTTCAGCGCCGACGGCAAATTGCCTTCGGAACGTGCTCTGAGCGAACAGTTTTCCACCACCCGTATTACGCTGCAGGAAGCGCTCGGTCAGTTGGAGGCGCAGGGTGTGATCTACCGTCAGGTGAGGCGCGGCTGGTTTATCTCGCCGCCGCGGCTGATTTACAACCCTCTGCAGCGCAGCCACTTCCACGCCATGGCGCAACAGCAAGGGCGTGATGCCCATACCGAAGTGATCGACAGCGCCACCGTGCCGCTGCGCGAAGATCTGAGCCAAAAACTGGCTTTACCGTCCGGTAGCGAGGTCTATCGCATTCGTCGGTTGCGCTACATCGATGGCCGCGCGGTGCTGTATTGCGAGCACTACCTCAACCCGGCCTACTTTGCCGGCATTCTGGAGGCAGATTTAACCCAGTCGCTGACCGGGCTGTATGCCGAACGCTACGGTATTCGCTACGGGCGGGTACGTTTCGATATGCTGCCAACCCTGCTGTCGCAGGAAGCGGCAGCCATGCTGAAGGTCACCTACGGCAGCCCGGCGTTATTTATTACCCGGGTTAACCGCGATCAGCACGATCGGGTGATTGACTGCGATTTGGAATACTGGCGATACGACGCGCTGCACATTGACGTCGAAGCGTTGTAATGACATGGGCGCATTGCTGCGCCCATCTAGGAGAGGATCAGTCGGCGTCGTAACCAAGGTTAGGCGCTAACCAGCGTTCAACCTCGCCGACGCTCATGCCTTTGCGCGCCGCATAATCTTCAACCTGATCGCGCTGGATCTGCGCCACCGCGAAATATTTGCTTTGCGGGTGGCTGAAGTACCAACCGGATACCGCCGCCCCCGGCCACATGGCGAAGGACTCAGTCAATTCCATGCCGGTATGACGGTTAACGTCCAGCAGTCGCCAGATCTCCGCTTTCTCGGTGTGCTCCGGACAGGCCGGATACCCCGGCGCCGGACGAATGCCCTGGTAATTTTCGCGGATCAGCTCTTCGTTACTCAGGTTCTCGTCGCTGGCAAAGCCCCAGTGCACCTTGCGCACCTGTTCATGCAGGTACTCGGCGAAAGCCTCCGCCAAACGGTCGGACAGCGCCTTCACCATGATTTTATTGTAATCATCGTGCTGCGCGTCATAGGCCGCCGCCAGTTCATCCTCTTCCAACCCACCGGTCACTGCGAAAGCCCCGAAGTAGTCGGCCTTGCCGCTGCTTTTCGGCGCGACGAAGTCGGCCAGGCAGTAGTTCGGGAAGTCGGTTTTTTCGGTCTGCTGGCGCAGATGGCGACTGACCACCAGCACCTCATCGCGATTTTCGTCGCGATAAACTTCGACATCGTCACCGACCCGGTTAGCCGGGAACAGGCCATAAACGCCGCGCGGGTTGAGGCTGCCGTTAGCGGCCAGCATATCCAGCATCTGGTTGGCGTCCGCAAACAGCCGCTTAGCTTCTTCCCCCACCACTTCATCTTCCAGAATGCGCGGGTATTTGCCCGCCAGCGACCAGGTCATAAAGAACGGCGTCCAGTCGATGTAATGCCGCAGCGTCTCGATACTGGCTTCGACCGGGTAAACGCCCAGTTGCTTCGGTACCGGTGGCTGATAATTTTCCCAGTCCAGCACCATGGCATTCGCGCGCGCTTTCTGCAGGTCAACCGGCGGAGTTCGCGGTTTCTTGCGTGCGTGCTGAATGCGGACGGTTTCGTATTCTTTACGGGTTCGCGCCACAAAATCGTCGCGCTGAGCGTCGGAAAGCAATGCCGACACCACGCCCACGGTACGCGAGGCATTTTGTACGTAGGTGGTTGAGCCGCTGTAATTCTGCTCAATCTTCACCGCAGTATGGGCCTTGGAGGTGGTAGCGCCGCCGATCAGCAGCGGCAGGGTAAAGCCCTGACGCTCCATCTCTTTCGCCACGTTGACCATCTCGTCCAACGACGGGGTGATCAGTCCGGACAGGCCGATAATATCCACATTTTGCTCGCGCGCAGTTTTCAGGATTTTCTCCGTCGGCACCATCACGCCCAGATCGACAATTTCATAGTTGTTGCACTGCAGCACCACGCCAACGATATTCTTGCCAATGTCGTGCACGTCGCCCTTCACCGTCGCCAGCAGGATTTTGCCTGCCGTTGAGCCCTTTTGCTTGCTGGCCTCAATGTACGGCTCCAGATAGGCCACCGCCTGTTTCATCACGCGGGCGGATTTCACCACCTGCGGCAGGAACATCTTACCTTCGCCGAACAGATCGCCGACGACGTTCATGCCCGCCATCAGTGGCCCTTCGATCACTTCGATCGGGCGATCCGCCCTCTGTCGAGCCTCTTCGGTATCGAGCTCGATAAACTCGGTGATGCCTTTTACCAGCGAGTATTCCAGCCGTTTTTCGACCGGCCAGCCGCGCCATTCCGCCTGCTGCACCGCCACTTCGTTGTCTTTGCTGCCGCGGTATTTCTCCGCCAGTTCCAGCAGCCGTTCGGTCCCGTCGTCACGACGGTTGAGGATCACGTCTTCCACCGCATCGCGCAGCTCAGCCGTCAGATCGTCGTAGATCGCCAACTGCCCGGCGTTAACGATCCCCATGTCCATGCCGTTGCGGATCGCGTGATACAGGAACACCGCGTGGATCGCTTCGCGTACAGGATCGTTGCCGCGGAATGAAAACGACACGTTGGACACGCCGCCGGAAATCATCGCGTGCGGCAGGTGAGTTTTGATGTCGGCGCAGGCTTCGATAAAGTCGACGGCGTAGTTGTTATGCTCTTCAATACCGGTAGCAACGGCGAAAATATTCGGGTCGAAAATAATGTCTTCCGGCGGGAAGCCGACGCGCTCGGTCAGAATTTTATAGGCACGGCGGCAAATCTCGAATTTGCGCTCGCGCGTATCGGCCTGGCCCACTTCGTCAAACGCCATCACCACCACCGCGGCACCGTAACGACGCACCAGCTTGGCGTGATGAATAAAGGCCTCTTCGCCCTCTTTCATCGAGATGGAGTTAACGATGCCTTTGCCCTGAATGCACTTCAGGCCTTTTTCGATCACCGACCATTTGGAGGAGTCGATCATGATCGGCACCCGGGCGATATCCGGCTCACCGGCGATCAGGTTGAGAAAACGCACCATCGCCGCTTCCGCGTCGAGCATCCCCTCATCCATGTTGATGTCGATAATCTGGGCGCCGCTTTCCACCTGCTGGCGAGCAACCGCCAACGCTTCGCTGTATTTCTCTTCTTTGATCAGCCGCTTAAAGCGTGCCGAGCCGGTCACGTTGGTACGCTCACCCACGTTGACGAACAACGTTTTGGCATCGATGTTTAGCGGCTCCAGCCCCGCCAGACGGCAGGCCACCGGGATCGCCGGCAATTGGCGCGGTGGCACGCCCGCCACGGCCTTGGCCATGGCAGCAATGTGCTCCGGCGTGGTACCGCAGCAGCCACCGATGATATTCAGGAAGCCGGCTTGCGCCCACTCCCCAACCTGCCTCGCCATCTCTTGCGCATCCAGATCGTATTCACCGAACGCATTAGGTAAACCGGCATTGGGGTGTGCAGTGACGTAGCTTTCCGATATACGCGACAGTTCGGCAACGTATTGACGCAGTTCATCCGGCCCCAGCGCACAGTTCAGGCCAAAGCTCAGCGGTTTGACGTGGCGCATCGAGTTATAGAAGGCTTCGGTGGTTTGACCGGACAGGGTTCGGCCGGAAGCATCGGTGATGGTGCCGGAAATCATGATCGGCAGCGAAACGCCCAAGGCTTCGAATTCGGTTTCCACCGCGAAGGCGGCGGCCTTGGCGTTCAGGGTATCGAAGATGGTTTCGATCATGATCAGATCGACACCGCCCTCCACCAGCGCACGCGTCGACTCGCGGTAGGCTTCCACCAGTTCGTCGAAAGAAACGTTACGAAAAGCCGGATCGTTGACGTTCGGCGAAATAGAGGCGGTGCGGTTGGTCGGCCCCAGCACCCCGGCCACGTAGCGCGGCTGCTCTGGGGTACGCGCAGTCCATTCGTCTGCGCAGGCACGTGCCAGGCAGGCGGCCTGATAGTTAATCTCGGCGGACAGCGACTCCATATGGTAGTCGGCCATGGCGATGGAGGTGGAGTTGAAGGTATTGGTTTCGAGGATGTCGGCTCCCGCTTCCAGATAGCCGTAGTGAATGGCGGTAATGACCTCGGGCTTGGTCAGCACCAGCAGGTCGTTATTGCCTTTCAGATCGCTTTGCCAGCCGGCAAAACGCTCACCGCGAAAGTCGCTCTCTTCCAGACGGTAGCTTTGGATCATGGTGCCCATGCCGCCGTCCAACACTAAAATTCGCTGCGCTAACTGCCGGCGCAGTTGTTCTACTCGATTCACCACCCCTTATCCCCTTTATCTTTCAAGCCACTGCTATATTGACCCCTATGTAAAATTATCGGGTCACTATGTCACCATCACCCATACCCTAGGGATTTCAAGTTGCGGCTAGGCGCCCAGCCTGTTCATCCTCAGGAGCTTACTAAGGTAAGTGACTGGGGTGAACACGTGCAGGCAACAACGCTGCGGCTTGAAAGACGACGGGTATCGGTCATCCTAGCACAGGTTGTGCCGCTAAAGGGGCGAGCGGTTATTGAGAGTTTTTCAGGTTGTCTGGCAACACATCCGATGAGCTGATTGACGGCTTGCATTTCACACGTAAAAAACGAAAATGAATTCCATCATACGGAAAAAGGAATGTGAATCATGGTCACCCCCGTTCCCGCCAAACGTGGCAAGAAGCCCCGCGCTGCATCTCCAAGCGCCAGTGCGGCAACCGGTCAGGTACAGTCGCTGACCCGTGGCCTGAAATTATTGGAATACATTGCCGAAGCCCAGGGCAACGTGGCGCTGACCGACCTGGCCCAACAGGCGGGGTTACCGAACTCCACCACTCACCGTCTGCTTTCCACCATGCAACAGCAAGGGTTCGTGCGTCAGGTCGGCGATCTGGGTCTGTGGACTATAGGTTCACACGCCTTTGTGGTGGGCAGCAGTTTTCTGCAAAGCCGTAATCTGCTGGCGATGGTGCACCCCACGCTGCGTCGCCTGATGGAAGAGTCTGGCGAAACGGTTAACCTGGCGGTGCTGGATACCAGCGAGTACCAGGCGATAATTATCGACCAGGTGCAATGCACCGCGCTGATGCGCATGTCTGCGCCCATCGGCGGCAAACTGCCGATGCACGCCTCCGGTGCCGGCAAAGCCTTTCTGTCCACCCTGCCGGACGATCAGGTCACCAAATTGCTGCATAAAAAGGGCATGCAAACCTATACCCAGCATACGCTGACGCCGCACAACCTGAAGGAAGGGCTGGCGCAGATCCGCAAGCAGGGTTTCTCGTTTGACGATGAAGAGCATGCATTGGGTCTGCGCTGCGTGGCGGCCTGCATTTTTGACGAGCACCGCGAAGCCTTCGCTGCCATTTCGATTTCCGGCCCCGTATCGCGCATCACCGACAACCGCGTGATTGAGCTGGGCGCCTTGGTGATCCATGCCGCAAAAGAGATCAGCCTGGAATACGGTGGCGTACGTTAAATTTGTTGTTGGGGTGCCCCCGTGGCGCCTCGCTCCCCTTCTGTTGTCAGTATGTGAAACGCTGTAGGTAGAGTGTTTCCACGCCTGATAAAAACTTGAAGCCGATCACAGTTAACGATCCTGCCTGCTAAAGCCCATTGCAACTGGTTAAACTTCCTTCGACAATGTTACCGATAACATGTTACCGGTAACAAATAATGCAAGGTAACGCCACTTGTCGTTTTGGAGCTAAGCCATGACCAATAATCAAAACCGTATTTACGTCATTATGGGCGTTTCCGGCAGCGGCAAGTCTGCCGTGGCCGCCGCAGCGGCCCGCCAACTGTCTGCCGGGTTCCTTGACGGTGACTTTCTGCACCCGCGCAGCAATATCCTGAAAATGGCCGCCGGTGAACCGCTGAACGATGACGATCGCACCCCATGGCTGGCCGCCCTCAACGATGCTGCCTTTGCGATGCAACGCACCAATACTGTTTCGGTCATTGTCTGTTCGGCGCTGAAAAAGCACTACCGCGATCGCCTGCGCGCCGGTAACGGCAACCTGTCGTTCATCTACCTGCACGGCGATTTTCCGGTGATCGAAGCCCGCCTGGCTGCGCGTAACGGCCACTTCTTCAAGCCACAGATGCTGGTAACGCAGTTCGCGGCGCTGGAGCAACCGGGCGCGGACGAAAGTGACGTTATGTCCGTAGATATCAACCAGCCGCTGGAAGCCGTCATCGCCGATACCGTGCGACATATCCAGAGTTTCCTGCCACAGGACGTGTGCGCGTGAATACTGTAACGCTGGTCGGTACCGCAGTCGGCTCGGTTCTATTACTGCTGTTTCTGGTGATGAAGGCACGCATGCATGCCTTCGTCGCGTTAATGTTGGTGTCTATCGCTGCCGGTATTTTTTCCGGCATGCCGTTGGACCGCATCGCCGATACCATGCAAAAAGGCATGGGCGATACGCTGGGTTTTCTGGCGATCGTCGTGGCGCTGGGCGCCATGTTCGGCAAGATACTGCATGAGGTCGGCGCACTCGATCAAATTGCGGCACATTTGCTGAAACGTTTCGGCCAAAGTAAAGCCCATTACGCGCTCGGTATCGCCGGGTTGATCTGCGCCCTGCCGCTGTTCTTTGACGTGGCGGTGGTACTGCTGATCGGCATCGTGTTTGCCGTCGCACGTCGCACCGACGGCAATATCGTCAAGCTGGCCATTCCCTTGTTCGCCGGCGTCGCCGCTGCGGCTTCCTTCTTGCTGCCGGGGCCGGTCCCAATGCTGCTGGCGGCGCAAATGAAAGCCGACTTCGGCTGGATGATCGCCATCGGCCTGGTCGCCGCCGTCCTCGGCATGCTGATTGCAGGCCCATTGTACGGCAGCTTTATTAGCCGCTTCGTTAACTGGCCAATGCCGGCAGACGAAAACGAACCGACACTCAACAAAGGCAACCTGCCGTCATTTGGCTTTAGCCTGGCGCTGGTACTCTGCCCACTGGTGCTGGTCGGCATGAAAACCATTGGTGCACGTCTGGTCACGCCAGGTTCTCAGTTGCAGCAGTGGCTGGAGTTTATTGGCCATCCGTTCACCGCCATTTTAATCGCCTGTCTGATCGTGATTTATGGGCTGGCAAAACCGCGCGGCATGACCAACGAACAAACGCTGGCCATCTGTTCGGCTGCAGTGCAGCCCGCCGGGATCATCCTGCTGATGACCGGTGCAGGCGGCGTATTCAAACAAATCCTGGTGGATTCCGGCGTAGGTCCGGCACTGGGTGACGCCATGATTGGCACCGGTTTGCCGATCGCCGTAGCCGCCTTTGCATTATCCGCTATGGTACGCGTGATCCAAGGCTCCGCCACCGTTGCCTGCCTGACCACCGTTGGCCTGGTGCTGCCGGTGACCAGCCAGTTGGGGCTCGGCGGTGGGCAGCTGGCCGCGCTGGCTATCTGTATTGCCGGGGGGTCTATCGTGCTCAGCCACGTCAACGATGCCGGTTTCTGGCTGTTCGGCAAATTTACCGGCGCCAATGAGCTGCAAACGCTAAAAACCTGGACGGTGATGGAAACCATCCTTGGCAGCGTGGGTGGCATCATCGGCATGATTGCTTTCACCCTGTTTTAAATCACGATAACGACACAACACCGCCCCCGGCCTTTGCACATCAGGGCTGCAATATTCCACCGGGGGCACCGCCACAGGCGGCGTCTATAACAATAGCCATGTGAGGAAGGTATGCTTAATCCCACCCTATCCCGTGTCACGCAACGCATCATCGACCGTTCCAAACAGAGCCGCGCCGCCTATCTGGCACGCATTCAAGCGGCGCGTTCCCAAACCGTGCACCGTGCACAGCTGGCCTGCGGTAACCTGGCGCACGGTTTTGCCGCCTGTCAGCCGGACGACAAAACCGCACTGAAAAACATGGTGCGCAGTGATATCGCCATCATCACCGCTTATAACGATATGTTGTCTGCCCACCAGCCCTACGAAAACTATCCCCAGCGGCTGAAACAGGCGCTGCATGCCGTGGGCGCGGTCGGTCAGGTAGCCGGAGGCGTACCGGCGATGTGTGATGGCGTGACCCAGGGGCAGGATGGTATGGAGCTGTCGCTGATGAGCCGCGACGTGATCGCCATGTCCTCAGCCATCGGCCTATCGCACAATATGTTCGACGGCGCGCTGTTCCTCGGCATCTGCGACAAAATCGTGCCGGGTCTGGTGATGTCCGCCCTGTCCTTTGGCCATTTGCCGTCGCTGTTTGTGCCTGCCGGCCCGATGAGCAGCGGCTTACCGAACAAAGAGAAAGTGCGCGTGCGTCAGCTGTACGCCGAAGGCAAGGCCGATCGACTGGCGCTGTTGGAGGCCGAAGCCGCTTCGTATCACGGCATCGGCACCTGCACCTTCTACGGCACCGCCAACACCAATCAGATGGTAATGGAAGTGATGGGGCTGCATCTGCCGGGATCCTCCTTCGTTCACCCGGACACCCCTTTGCGCGATGCGTTGACCGACGCTGCCGCACGCCAGGTCACTCGCCTGACCGAAACCGCCGGCAACTATCTGCCAATCGGCAAACTGGTGGATGAAAAGGTGGTGGTTAACGGCATCGTTGCGCTGCTGGCCACCGGCGGCTCCACCAATCTGACCATGCATATGGTGGCGATGGCGCGCGCCGCCGGCATCATCATCAACTGGGACGACTTCTCCGAACTGTCGGACGCCGTACCGCTGCTGTGCCGTATCTACCCGAACGGCCCGGCGGATATCAATCAGTTCCAGGCATCTGGCGGCGTCGCCCTGGTGGTGCGCGAACTGCTAAAGCACGGCCTGCTGCACGAAGACGTACACACCGTGGCCGGTTTTGGCCTGACGCGTTATACCCAGGAGCCGTGGCTGGATAACGGTCAGTTGGCCTGGCGCGAGGGCGCGGAAAGCTCGCTCGATTCCCAGGTTATCGCCAGCGTGGCGGAGCCTTTCGAACATCACGGCGGCACCAAGGTTTTGGCAGGCAACCTCGGTCGCGCGGTGATGAAAACCTCGGCGGTGCCGGCCGACAATCAGATTATCGAAGCGCCGGCGGTGATATTTGACAGCCAGCATGACATCGTGCCGGCATTTGAAGCCGGCAAGCTGGATCGCGATTGCGTGGTGGTGGTTCGCTTCCAGGGGCCACAGGCCAATGGCATGCCCGAACTGCACAAGCTGATGCCACCGCTGGGCGTGCTGATGGACCGCGGATTTAAAGTCGCGCTGGTCACCGATGGCCGCCTGTCAGGCGCATCCGGCAAGGTCCCTTCCGCTATCCACGTGACCCCGGAAGCCTATACCGGCGGCATGCTGGCCAAGGTGCAGGACGGCGATGTGATCCGCGTAAACGGCCGCACCGGTGAATTGGCATTACTGGTCGATGCCGACATTCTGGCCCAGCGAGCGCCATACCAACCGGACCTGAGCGCCGAACATATCGGCTGCGGCCGTGAACTGTTCGGCGCATTACGCAGCCAGCTTTCCGGTGCCGAACAGGGCGCCTGCTGCATTAAATTTTAACCGATAGCATGGCCGGGCAGCCCGAAGGCGACGGCTATAACTGGAGAGAACCCTTAATGAACAATTGGAAAACCAGCGCAGAGCAGATCCTGATGGCTAGCCCCGTAGTCCCGGTGATCGTCATCAACAAATTGGAACACGCGATCCCACTGGCGAAAGCCCTGGTAGCCGGTGGCGTCCGGGTATTGGAAGTCACCCTGCGCACCGCCTGCGCAATGGACGCGATCCGTGCTATTGCCAAAGAAGTGCCTGATGCCATCATCGGCGCCGGTACCGTCATCAACCCGCAGCAGCTGCAGGAAGTGACCGATGCCGGGGCACAATTCGCCATCAGCCCGGGACTGACTGCCGATCTGCTGCAAGCGGCCACGGCCGGTTCAATCCCGTTAATTCCGGGTATCAGCACCGTGTCTGAACTGATGTTGGGCATGGATCATGGGCTGCGTGAGTTTAAATTCTTCCCGGCAGAAGCCAACGGCGGCGTGAAAGCACTGCAGGCGATCGGCGGCCCGTTCCCGCAGGTACGTTTCTGCCCGACCGGCGGTATTTCACCGAGCAACTACCGTGACTATCTGGCGCTGAAAAGCGTGCTGTGCATCGGCGGCTCCTGGTTGGTGCCGGCGGATGCGCTGGAAAGCGGCGACTACGCACGCATCACTGAATTGGCGCGTGCCGCCGTTGCGGGTGCAAAAGCTTAATGCTATCGGGCGCGGCGTGCCGCGCCCTTACGTCGCTGCCGAGGTAGCAGGCAGTGCCACCCCGCTGCGCTGGCTAAAACGCCGTTTCTTGCGGTAAGCGAAGACATCTTCCACATGCCCGTCACGAATGCGCTGCTGCAACCCACGCCAGTAATCGGCTTCGAACAGGTCACTGTGCAACTCTTCAAACACCTGCCGAATGCGCCGATCGCCACACAGAAAATGCCTGAACTCCTCCGGGAATACATCGTTCGCCGACACGCTGTACCACGGCTCGCTGGCCAGTTCATCTTCCGGGTAACGCGGCGGCGGAATATCGCGGAAGTTCACCTCGGTCATATAGCAAATTTCATCGTAATCGTAGAACACCACCCGCCCGTGCCGGGTCACGCCGAAGTTCTTGAATAGCATGTCGCCAGGGAAGATATTGGCGGCAGCCAGTTGTTTGATCGCATTGCCATACTCTTCGATGGCGTCGCGCATCTGCTGCTCATTGGCCTGCTCCAGATACAGGTTCAGCGGCGTCATGCGCCGTTCCATATACAGGTGCTTGATCACGATGCGATCGCCCAGATCCTCCAGTTTGTCCGGCACTTCACGCTGCAATTCAGCCAAAAGCTCCGGGCTGATGCGCGCCTTGTCGACGACAAAATTCTCGTACTCTTGGGTATCCGCCATGCGCCCCACGCGGTCGTGTTCTTTCACCAACTGGTAACAGGCCATCACCTGCGCCTGCGTCACCTCTTTTTGCGGTGCGAACTCGTCTTTGATCACCTTGAACACCCGATCGAACGACGGCAGGGTAAACACCAGCATCACCATGCCTTTCACCCCCGGCGCGATGATGAACTGCTCCTGCGAGCCGGCCATAAACGTCAGGTATTCACGGTAACATTCCGTTTTACCGTGCTTCTGGCAGCCAATCGCCATATACAGTTCGGCGGTGGTTTTGCCCGGCAGTATTTCTCGCAGCCACTCGACCATCGCTGCCGGAAGCGGTGCGTAAACCATAAAGTAAGAACGTGCGAAACCGAAGACGATACTGGCCTCGGCCTTACTGGTCAGGCAGGTATCGATAAACAAGGCACCGGAATCGCTGTGATGGATCGGCAGCAGGAAAGGATAGACCGTATCCGCCACCCGCAGCTTACCGACCAGCCAGGCAGCCTTGTTACGGTAAAAGAGCTCATTGGCAATCTGGAACGTCGCCCCAGCCAGCTGCTGCGCGCTAAAGCTCTGTTGCAACGCCAGCGTGATGTAATCAATATCACGCGACAAGTTTTCCCAAGGTAGCCGCAGGGGTAAATCCGTCAGCAGGTTGTACAGCATCGCCGATACATCACCGCTAGCAGTGAAATTGCGCGACAACGGACGCGGGATATCGCGAAAGCGTCCCTCAGGTTGGGAGCTGAAAACAAACAGCTTTTCCGGCGTTAGATCCCGGTGTTTGAACAGGCGGCAGTAAACCGAATTAAAGAAGCTTTCGGCGATCTCAAAGCGTGGGTACTCCGGCAACAGGTCGGTGTACACCGCCTTCACCCGGCTGGGGAAATCCGCATCAAAGGACTTTTGCCCCGTGATGCACTTCAGTTGCTCCACCACCAAACCGACGTGATGGTCATACAGGTGAATACGCTTTTTCATCGCCTGTTGCACCGCCGGCCAGTCTGCTCGCTCAAAACGCTGCTGCGCACCGGCGGTCACCTCAAGGAAGCGGCCATATTGCGCATCAAAACCCTGCAGTATCGTCTGTGCGATCAACAGCTCCAGTTTCGCCGCCATCCTTACTTCCCGCCAGAAAATAGAGCCCGCATATGCAGGCTCTGGGTTAGGTTTTTTCAGCGTTGCCGCCTCAGAACTGCTGTTCTTCCGTCGAACCGGTCAGCGCCGTTACCGAAGAAGCACCGCCCTGAATGATGGTAGTGACCTTGTCGAAATAGCCGGTACCCACTTCCTGCTGGTGCGATGCAAAGGTGTAACCACGTGAAACGGCATCGAATTCCGGTTTCTGTACCTTCTCGACGTAGTGCTTCATGCCCTCGCCCTGTGCATAAGCGTGCGCCAGGTCAAACATGTTGAACCACATGCTATGGATGCCCGCCAGCGTGATGAACTGGTACTTGTATCCCATCGCCGACAGTTCTTCCTGGAAGCGGGCAATCGTCTGATCGTCCAGGTTCTTTTTCCAGTTGAACGACGGTGAACAGTTGTATGCCAGCAGTTTGCCTGGGAATTTGGCGTGAATGGCATCAGCGAAACGCTTGGCTGCCTGCAGATCCGGCGTGGAGGTTTCGCACCACACTAGGTCGGCGTAAGGGCAATACGCCAGGCCACGGCTGATCGCTTGCTCAATGCCGGCATGGGTACGGAAGAAACCTTCCGCTGTACGTTCGCCGGAGACAAACTCGCTGTCGTATGGATCGCAGTCTGACGTCAGCAAATCAGCCGCATCGGCGTCGGTACGTGCGATGACCAGCGTTGGCACACCGAGCACGTCTGCAGCCAAACGGGCGGCTACCAGCTTCTGAATCGCTTCCTGGGTTGGTACCAGCACTTTACCGCCCATATGGCCGCACTTTTTCACCGCCGCCAATTGGTCTTCGAAATGCACCCCGGCAGCGCCGGCCTCAATCATGGCTTTCATCAGCTCAAAGGCATTCAGCACGCCGCCAAAACCGGCTTCGGCATCGGCGACAATCGGCAGGAAGTAGTCGGTGTAACCCTTACTGCCCGGTTCAATTTTATTGGCCCACTGGATCTGATCGGCACGGCGGAAAGTATTGTTGATACGTTTAACCACCGCCGGCACGGAATCAACCGGGTACAGCGACTGGTCCGGATACATGGCCGACGCGGTGTTGGCATCCGCAGCGACCTGCCAGCCAGACAGATAAATCGCCTCAATGCCGGCTTTGGCCTGCTGCAATGCCTGCCCGCCAGTCAGCGCACCCAGGCTGTTGACATAGCCTTTGCGTGATTTACCGTGCAGCAGTTCCCACAGCTTGGCGGCACCGTTTTGTGCCAGCGTGCAGACCGGATTGACCGAGCCGCGCAAATTAATCACGTCTTCAGCGCTGTATGGGCGCGTGATGCCTTCCCAGCGAGCCGATTTCCATTCCTGTTCCAGTTGTTGAATCTGTTGAGCACGAGAGGTAGACATAATTTTTATCCTTTTCAATAATGTAGGGTTAATGGTCAGGAACAGGTTCAGGCCAGAAGCTCATAGCCGGGTAAGGTCAGAAAATCGATTAATTCGTCTTGCGTAGTGATACGTTCCATCAGGCGCGCAGCTTCTTCGAAACGGCCAGCGTTAAAGCGCGCCTCACCCAATTCTTCACGTACCACCAACATCTCTTCTTTCAGCATCTGGCGGAACAGCGCCTTGGTGACCAACTGGCCATCACTCAGGCTCTTTTGGTGATGGATCCACTGCCAGATTGAGGTACGGGATATTTCCGCCGTCGCCGCATCTTCCATCAGGCCGTAAATCGGTACGCAGCCATTGCCGGAGATCCAGGCCTCGATGTATTGCACCGCCACGCGAATATTGGCGCGCATGCCGGCTTCGGTCCGTTCGCCATCGCAGGGTTCCAGCAGTTGCGCGGCGCTGATCGGCGCATCGTTTTCACGCAGGACTTCCAACTGATTACGGCGTTCGCCGAGCACTTTGCTGAACACTTCCATGACGGTATCCGCCAGCCCCGGATGCGCCACCCAGGTGCCATCATGGCCGTTATTGGCCTCCAGCTCTTTATCCGCCCGTACCTTGTTCAATACCCAGGCATTTTTCTCGGCGTCTTTGCTAGGGATAAACGCGGCCATGCCCCCCATGGCAAAAGCGCCACGCTTGTGGCAGGTCTTGATCAGCAAGCGGGAGTAAGCACTGAGGAACGACTTGTCCATCGTGACCGACTGGCGATCCGGCAGGACCCGGTCAGCGTGGTTTTTCAGCGTTTTGATATAGCTGAAGATGTAATCCCAACGGCCGCAGTTCAACCCGACGATATGATCGCGCAGGTGGTAAAGGATCTCGTCCATCTGGAATACCGCCGGCAGCGTTTCGATCAATACCGTGGCCTTGATGGTGCCGCGCGGCAGGGAGAAACGATCCTCGGCAAAGCTGAATACTTCACTCCACCAGGCCGCCTCCTGCCAGGATTGGGTTTTCGGCAGGTAGAAATAAGGGCCGCTGCCTTTTGCCAGCAATTGACGGTAGTTGTGGAAGAAATACAGTGCGAAATCGAACAGACCGCCAGGGATCGCTTCGCCCTGCCACTGCACGTGTTTCTCCGGCAAATGCAGGCCACGTACGCGCGCTATCAATACCGCTGGATTAGGCTTCAACTGATAAATCTTGCCGGCTTCATTGGTGTACGAAATGGTGCCATTCACTGCATCATGCAGGTTGATTTGCCCATCGATCACTTTGTCCCAGCTCGGCGCCAGTGAATCTTCGAAATCCGCCATAAACACCTTCACATTGGCATTCAGGGCATTGATCACCATTTTGCGTTCAACCGGCCCGGTGATTTCGACCCGACGGTCGCGCAGATCCTCGGGGATGCCACGGATCTTCCACTCTCCATTTCGAATGGAATCAGTTTCCGAAATAAAGTCCGGGAGTTCGCCCTGATCGATCTTCTGCTGCCAACAGGCACGCGCAGCCAAAAGCTTATTGCGCTGCGGAGTAAAGTTACTCACCAGATCCGCCAGGAATTCGACCGCGTCATCCGTCAACACCTGCCGTTCAGCAGCGGTAAAACCCTGCGTAAACGTTAACTCCGTGCCTGCTATCTGTTGCGTCATTGTCTTGCTCCTTCGCATCATTGTGCACCGCAGCTGCAAGTCAGGCGGGCACATCTTCATCAGAAATCAGTGCGGATCAGGATGAATAAAATGATCCTCAACTGGTCAGATCTCATCTCGCTGGATCTAAGAATACTCAACTAAAAATAAAAATCAAAAACGATTTCCATTTTATTATTAAATATTTTATTAACCTTTTATTATCAATTGGTTATTAAAAATAACAATACCAGAGGGTAAGGAAACCGGTTCCATTTCCTGTCGATGGTTATATCAAGTGTTTGTTAGATAATGAGTTTTAGTAAGAATGGCAGATAAATAAGGGGAAAAGCGCTGGGAGAGGAGTGCCGGCGGCCTCGATTCAGCCGCCGGTTAAAGCAAAAAATGTTATTCCAGGGTCGGGTTCATATGACGCAGATCGTAAGGTGTGATCTGGTAAACGTAGTAGTTAAGCCAGTTGGCGAACAACAGGTGGCCATGGCTGCGCCAGGTCGCTTTGGGGGTAAGTTCGGGGTTATCGTCGGGGAAGTAATTGAGCGGCACTACCGGGTTGAGACCTGCTTCGTTATCGCGACAGTACTCACCGGCGAGCGTCAGCGCATCATACTCTGGGTGCCCAGTCACGAACGCCAGCCGTTTATCCTTGCTGGCGAACAAATAGGCCCCGGTTTGCTCCGACTCGGCCAGGATATCCAGATCCGTGTACTGCCGAATAATCTCGGTAGGGAAATCCGCATAGCGCGAATGGGGTGCCAGGAAAGTCTCATCAAAACCACGCGTCAGCAAGGCATGCTGCTGCAAGGTTTGATGCTGGTAAACGCCAGAGAGTTTCACTTCACGCGTCATCTTCGGGATGCCATACAGAATATTCAAAGCGGCCTGCACAGCCCAACAGACAAATAGCGTGGAGGTCACGTGATTCTTGGCCCAATCTATTACGCGTTCAATCTGCGGCCAGTAAGCAACGTCGCAGAAATCAACCAACCCTAGCGGGGCCCCCGTTACGATCAGACCATCAAAGTTCTGATCCTGGATGTCTTCAAAATCACAGTAAAAGTTGTTCAGATGCTCCGCCGGCGTGTTCTTTGACTCGCGGCTGTCGATACGCAGCAACTGGATATCGATTTGCAAAGACGAGTTAGAAAGCAGACGTAAAAACTGATTTTCCGTCTCGATCTTCTTTGGCATCAGGTTAAGGATCAGCACTTTCAACGGCCTGATTTCCTGTGTTTTTGCCCGTGAGGATGTCATCACAAAGACATTCTCATTGCGCAAGAAACTTACTGCAGGTAACTCATCAGGAACACGAATCGGCATTGCTTAATCCCCACACATCCGTTTAAACGTTTAGACTTCTAGATGCCCGAAGATAGCGGTTTTTTACCGTAATGTCGAGTGTTCAACCGAAAGGTGAAAATGTTTCATTGCGGCGATGACGGGAGGTTGAACGTATTTTTGGACGCTAAAAAGCAAAAAGGCCATCCTTGCGGATGGCCTCTTGGCTTAATTGATGCTTGGCAGTGTCCTACACGATTCGTCTCATCCTGAGACTCACCCCTTCGGGGCCGCCGCAAGCGGCGTTAAAGCCCGTTCCCGACGGGCTTTTCGCATGCCCATGCTCGAGCAGAACGACATACAGCAGATAAAACAAAAAGCCCTACGCTTTCACGTAGGGCTTGTTGCTTTATTTGATGCTTGGCAGTGTCCTACTCTCGCATGGGGAGACCCCACACTACCATCGGCGCTACGGCGTTTCACTTCTGAGTTCGGCATGGGGTCAGGTGGGACCACCGCGCTATTGCCGCCAAGCAAATTCTTTTAATTCTTTTTTGCCGAACTTCTAAACCCACTTTAAATAAAGTGGTGCTGATACCCAGAGTCGAACTGGGGACCTCACCCTTACCAAGGGTGCGCTCTACCAACTGAGCCATATCAGCACACTAATTTGATGCCTGGCAGTGTCCTACTCTCGCATGGGGAGACCCCACACTACCATCG